>JAAYDR010000028.1 GCA_012729115.1 Clostridiales bacterium
ATCAGACGACGTAGTAGGTCGGGTCAAGGCATACGAAGCCATCGTGAAGGGGAAATGCATCCCCACACCTGGTATCCCCGAGAGCTTTAAAGTGCTTATTAAAGAGTTGCAGGCACTTGGCCTGGATATCAAGGTATGGGGCGACCAACAAGAGCAGATTATCATCCGCGAGTTTGAGGATGATGATGTCGCCATGTACCCAGGCAGGCTGATGCAGGATGATACCATGCCATCAACAGACGAGCTGGATGACCTGGACTTTGATGACATCACCATCGCCGGCGACATGACTTTGGCTGATGAAGTGCAAGCAAAAGACGACGATCAAGAGGACGATGATGATCATGATCAGGGCATTCACGCCGACGATCATGCCGAGAATGAAGACGATGATCTGGACTTTGACTTCGACGATGACGACATCGAATAAGCCGGCAGGGAGGATATTGTATGTTTGAACTTACCAATTTAGAATCCATCCAAATCGGCATGGCATCTCCAGAAAGTATTTTGGATTGGTCTTTCGGAGAGGTCCTCAAGCCGGAAACCATTAATTACCGTACGCTGAAGCCCGAGCGCGGTGGCTTGTTCTGTGAGAAGATATTCGGACCGGTCAAAGATTGGGAATGTAGCTGTGGAAAATATAAACGAATCAAATACCGCGACAAGGAGAAGATTTGCGACAAGTGCGGTGTTCAGGTAACACGGTCCAAAGTGCGCCGTGAACGAATGGGCCATATTCAGCTGGCTGCTCCTGTCAGCCACATATGGTATTTTAAGGGCATTCCCAGCCGCATGGGCATACTGCTTGATATATCGCCGCGCAGCCTGGAGAAGGTGTTGTATTTCGCCTCCTATATTGTTATTGATCCCGGCAACACAGACATTACCAAGGTGGAGAAATACGCGTTGATATCCGATGCTGCTTATCGTCAGTTGATGGCAAAGCCTCCTGAGGAGCGCGGCT
Organism: Clostridiales bacterium; assembly: GCA_012729115.1. Classification (GTDB taxonomy): domain Bacteria; phylum Bacillota; class Clostridia; order Christensenellales; family Aristaeellaceae; genus Limiplasma. The sequence continues at coordinate 968 of JAAYDR010000028.1, forward strand.
CATTCCGCGCCGGCATCGGCGCAGAGGCCGTTAAAGTATTACTGAAAGAACTCGATCTGGACAAGCTCAGTCAGGAGTTGAAGGATGAAATATCCATTCTGATCGAAAAGGAAAAGGATCGGGAAACAGAAGGCCAAAGGCGCTCCCAGGCCATCAAACGCCTGGAAGTCGTGGAAGCCTTCCGCACCAGCAACAACAAGCCCGAATGGATGGTGCTGGATGTTCTGCCTGTCATACCACCCGACCTGCGTCCCATGGTTCAGCTGGATGGTGGCAGATTTGCAACCAGCGATCTGAATGATCTGTACCGCCGTGTTATCAACCGCAACAACCGTTTAAAGCGCATGCTGGAGATGGGCACTCCGGACATCATCGTCCGTAATGAAAAGCGCATGCTGCAGGAAGCTGTGGATGCGCTGATTGACAACGGGCGCCGGGGGCGGGCGGTTACAGGCCCTGGCAACAGGCCATTGAAAAGTTTGTCCGACCTGCTCAGGGGCAAGCAGGGGCGTTTCCGCCAAAACCTGCTGGGCAAACGCGTTGACTATTCCGGTCGTTCTGTTATTGTGGTAGGCCCAGAACTAAAGCTGCACCAATGCGGTCTGCCCAAGGAAATGGCACTGGAGCTGTTCAAGCCTTTTGTTATGGAGCAGCTGGTCAAGCAAGGTATTTGTAACAACGTTAAATCCGCTAAACGTGCTGTGGAAAAGGTACGCCCGGAGGTTTGGGACATTTTAGAGAATGTGATCAAAGAGCACCCTGTGCTATTGAACCGCGCTCCTACGCTGCACAGGCTGGGCATCCAGGCTTTTGAACCGGTGTTGGTGGAAGGGAAAGCTATTCAGTTGCATCCATTAACCTGTACCGCCTACAATGCTGACTTTGACGGCGACCA
>JAAYDR010000003.1 GCA_012729115.1 Clostridiales bacterium
CAGCGCAAGGCATCGCTCCTTGAGGCCCAGCAGGAACGGGCCGGGCGCGTTTCCCTGCTGGAGTATGCCCAGGAGTATTATGACAATTTGCTGCTGCGCAAGGCGCAGGAGCAGCTTCTGGAACAATCCGCTTCCTCATTGGCCATTGATGGATGGCTTCCCGCAGAGCAGGAGGATGCCCTCTCCCGGACCCTGGAAAGCCGTCTGTCCCTGGATTCCTTCTACCTGGCCTTTGACGACGTGCGGGAGGACGAGATTGACGATGTACCCATTCTGCTGAAGAACAACAGGGTTTTTCGGGCCTTTGAGAACCTCACGGAAATGTACAGCCTGCCCCGGTATAACGAGATGGACCCAACCCCCGTGGTGGCTCCCTTCTACATGCTCTTTTTCGGCATGATGGTAGCGGACGTGGGCTACGGCCTTGTGATGCTGGCGGCCTTGGGCGCGGCCCGGTTCTTCCTGCGGCGGAACGAGGAAATGCGCCGCAAGACGGACTTCTTCTATTATCTTTCCTTTCCGGTGATCCTGTGGGGGTTGGTGTACGGCTCCTTCTTCGGAGTGGACTTGCCCTTCCATCTGCTTTCCCCTGTGAAAGATATCATCTCGGTGGTGATTCTCTCCCTGGTCATCGGATGGCTGCAGCTGATGTGTGGCTTGCTACTCAACACCCTGGGGAATTTCCGCAACGGGGACATCTGGGGCGGTCTGTCGGGAGGCGCGGCCTGGCTGGCGTTCCTGGTGGGAGCCGCCATGATGGTCCTGGCCCAGATGGCAATCCCTTCCCAGGTGTTGTTCATGGTCGGCGCAGGCCTGTGCGTGCTGGCGGCGCTGGGGATCGTGTTTATTCCCATGATCACGAACCGGTCCAAGATGAAGGGCCTGGCCAAAGGTCTGTATGCTCTGTACGGGGTCAGTTCCTATGTGGGGGATCTGGTGAGCTACACCCGCCTGATGGCCCTGGGCGTGGCTGGAGCCAGTATCGCTATGGCTTTCAATACCATCTTGGCATATTTGCCTCTGTTGGTTCGGGTCACTGTGGGCGTGCTCCTGGCCATAGCGCTGCACGGGCTGAACATGTTCCTGTCGATGCTGGGGGCGTATGTGCATGGCCTTCGGCTCCAGTTCGTGGAGTTTTTCAGCAAGTTCTTCTCCGGCGGAGGCCGGAAATTCAGGCCGTTCGGGGCCAGCAACCGTCACGTGACGGTCAAACAGGAGACCCAGCAATAAAATACTGGAGGGAACTGGTATGTTTTTCGCGGAGAATCTCGGTCTTGTTCTGGGGATATTGGGAATGGCGCTTGCTGTGGCCCTGCCGGGTATCGGCTCGGCCAAGGGTGTGGGCATGACAGGTGAAGCCGCTGCGGCGCTGACATCGGAGATGCCGGACAGGTTCGGTAAAGCCCTGATCCTGCAGCTTTTGCCCGGTACGCAGGGGTTGTACGGTTTTATTGTGGCCTTCTTCATCTATTTAAAGCTCCAGGCGGGCATGCCCGCGCTGCTGGGCCTGCAGCTTCTGGGCGCTGCGCTGCCTGTAACGCTGGGCTGCTTCTTTTCAGCCATATTCCAGGCGCGGGTGTCTGTTGCGGGCCTTCAGATCCTGGCCAAGAAGGAAGAGCATTCCACCAAGGGTGTGCTGTTCGCCGCCATGGTGGAAACCTATGCCATTTTGAGCTTCGTCATCTCCATCCTGTTTGTGCTGTCGGTCTAAGGCGGTGTGGGAATGAGGGACATCAACGAATATACCGGCAGCATTCTGCGCAATGCCCGGGAGGAAGCCCAGACCCTGCGCCAGGAAGCGGCACAGCGGCGGGAAACCCTCATGGCGGAGCAGCGCGGGCAGCTGGCGCTGGAGGATGCCCGCAAACGCGAGGAGCTTAGCTTGTGGCTGGACAAGGAGTATGCCCAGCGGCTGGCCCACAGGCGGCGTGCTGTGCAAAAGGAGCTCTCCCGTTACCGGCAGCAGCTGATGGCGCAAACCTTTGACCAGGCCCTGGAGCAGCTCAATGCTCTTTCCCAGGAAAGGCTGGTCGGCCTGCTCCGGCGGGCGGTGAGCCGGCTGGAGCCGGGTGCTTATGAGCTGGTCCTTGGCAGCATCACGGCGGAACGCTTTTCTCCCTCCGCACTGGTGGAGTCAGTCACCCCGCCTTTGGGCGTCAGCCTTACCCTATCGGGAGACACCCTCCCCGGCCAGGGTGGTTTTGTGCTGCGCTCCGGCGTGGTGGAATATGTATTCCTCTTTGAAGATCTGCTGCGGGAGCTGCGGGAACAAAGGGGCAGCGAAATCATCCGCCGTCTCTTTGAGCAGGAGGAATCATGAGTACGCGCGTGTATCCCAAAGCCAATACCCTGGTCCGGGTGCGGGAAACAACGTTTCTGGGCAAGGAGCAGTGGCATGCCCTGCTCCAGGCCAGAAGCTATGAAGCAGCCCTGACGCTTTTAACGGAGTGGGGCCGTCTGCCGGCAGATGCCCGGGACCGGACGGATGCCAACAGCCTGGTCAATCATCTTCAGGCGGAGCTGCTTGGCTGGCTTGCCGATATTGCACCAGATGCCAGGGTCACCGCTCTGTTTACCCTGCGCCAGGACCTGAACAACGCCAAGGCGCTGTTTCGGGAGGAGATTGGGGAGAAGGCGGACGATGCCCTGTGGCTGGAGGGAGCCGGGGCCACCCGGGAAGAGCTCCAAAAGCAGATGGACACCAAGGGGAACCCCTTTCATGGTCTTTTGGAAACCTTCCGCGAAAGCTGGGAGGAGCACGGTTCCTGGCAGCGCCTGGGCCTGCTGGGGGAGACGTTCTACCATGCCCGGCTGGCAGTCCTGGCCCGGGAGCTGGGCGAGCCGCAAATCCGCCGATTCATCGAGGTCATGACCGATTACCACAACCTGTCCCTGCTGTTGCGGCGGCGGGAGGAGGAGTTGCCCTCCCCCGAGGGAGACTTCCTGCCCGGCGGCACCCTGACACCTGCGGTTTTGGAAGATGGCTCCGCCCTGACCACAACGCTCTACGGCAAGGCATTGGACCGGCCAGAGCTTTTTGATACCCTGAGGGATAATCACCTGATGCGCCTGGCCATAGAGACGAAACTGCAAGCCTTTGGTCTGGCCCCCATCTGCGGGTCTGTGTTTGCCGCCGTCATGGAGCTTAAAAACCTGCGGCTGGTTCTTGTGGCAAAGGAGAACAACCTGCCCATGGACAAGGTGGCGGAAAGGATGCGCATCCTTTATGAACTATAAGATCTGCGTCATCGGGGATCCGGGAGACCTGCTTCCCTACCGCATGGCAGGGGTGGAGGCCTTTGCGCCGGAAAGCGCCCAGGCCCTGGAGCAGCTTTTGGACAGGCTGGCCCACAGGGGATACGGCGTCATCTACCTGATGGAAAATTGGGCAGCCCGCATTCCCCAGGCCTTGCAACGCTACGAGAAGGAATTCACGCCGGCCATCATCCCCCTGCCGGGCTCCGGGAAAAACCTGGGCATCGGCAGCCAGCGCCTCCAGGCGATGGTGGAGATGGCAATCGGCATCAACATTCTACAGACCGGAGATTGAGACGATGGGAAAGATTGTGAAGGTTTCCGGGCCTCTTGTCACCGCCGAGGGGATGAACGAGGCCAAGGTGCAGGATGTCTGCCTGGTGGGCGAAAAGGGGCTCATTGGCGAGATCATCGAAATGCGGGGCAACGTGGCCTCGGTGCAGGTGTATGAGGAGACCTCAGGCCTCATGCCCGGAGAGCCGCTGGTAAGCACCGGCGAGGCGCTGTCCGTTGAACTGGGCCCGGGCATTGTGGCCCAGATGTTTGACGGAATTCAGCGTCCTTTGGATGCCTTCCGTGAGGCGACGGGCAGCAACTACCTGGTGAAGGGCATTCACCTGCCGCCCCTCAATCGGGAAAAGAAATGGCGGTTTGTGCCTGCGGTCAAAGCCGGGGACGCGGTCCAGGATGGCGACATCCTGGGCACAGTGGCCGAGACAGCCGCAATCATCCACAAGATCATGGTGCCTCCGGGTGTGAGGGGCACAGTGGCTTCCATCCAGGAGGGGGACTTCACCATTGAGGAGACGGTCTGCACCCTGCAGACTCCCCAGGGAGAAAAAGCCCTCACCATGCTGCAAAGGTGGCCTGTTCGCCGGCCCCGGCCTGTAGCAGAAAAGAAAAATCCGGACGCGCCCTTTGTGACCGGCCAGCGGGTCATCGACACCCTGTTTCCTGTCCTCAAGGGCGGCACGGCGGCAGTGCCCGGCCCCTTTGGCGCGGGCAAAACCGTGGTGCAGCACCAGATTGCCAAATGGAGCAATGTGGATTTGGTGGTCTATGTGGGCTGCGGCGAGCGGGGCAATGAGATGACCGACGTGCTCATCGAGTTCCCCCAGATCATGGACCCGGGCACCGGGCGGTCCATCATGGAGCGCACCATCCTCATTGCCAACACCTCCAACATGCCCGTGGCAGCCCGTGAAGCCTCCATCTACACCGGCATCACCATTGCCGAATACTTCCGGGACATGGGGTATCATGTGGCGGTCATGGCGGATTCCACCTCCCGCTGGGCGGAAGCGCTGCGTGAAATGTCCGGACGGCTGGAGGAAATGCCCGGTGACGAGGGCTACCCCGCCTATCTGGGCAGCCGTATTTCCAACTACTATGAGCGGGCAGGCCAGGTGGTTGCCCTGGGCAGGGACGGCCGCACCGGCAGCATTACGGCTATAGGCGCCGTATCCCCTCCGGGCGGAGACATGGCGGAGCCTGTGACGCAAAACACCCTGCGGGTGGTCAAGGTGTTCTGGGGTCTGGATGCCACCCTGGCCCGGCAGCGCCATTTCCCGGCCATCCACTGGCTTACCTCCTATTCCCTGTATTCGGACCAGGTGCGAGCTGCTGTGGACAGGCAGTTGGGCATGCCCTGGAGCGAGATGGTGATGGAGGTTATGGAAATCCTCCACGATGAGGCCAGGCTGGAAGAAGTAGTCCGGCTGATTGGCATGGATTCCCTCTCCGACAAGGACCGTCTCAAGCTGGAGGCTGCCAAGTCCATCCGGGAAGACTACCTGCAGCAGAACTCCTTTGATGAAAACGACAGTCACTCCTCTTTGCTCAAGCAGGCCAAGATGCTGGAAAACATCCTCCTGTTCGCCCACCTGGCCGCCAAGGCCCGTGAGGCGGGCATCCGCTATCATCGCATCATGCGGGAAACAGAGGACATCCGGGACCGCATCGCCCGCAGCAAGTACATCCCCGAAGAGGAGCTCCACCGGATGGACGCCGTCAAGGAATCCATCCTTCAGATAATGAACGGGCTGATGGCCAAGGAGGCGGAAGCGGAATGATTAAGGCCTATCGCAGCATTCGGGAAGTGGTCGGCCCGCTGATGGCCGTGGACCATGTGTCCGGCGTCATGTATGACGAGCTGGTGGAAATCCACCTGCAAAACGGGGATGTCCGCCGGGGTCAGGTGCTGATGGTGGACGGAGACAGGGCCCTGGTGCAGATCTTTGAGGGCACCGGCGGCATCAACCTCCAGGAGAGCAGCGTCCGGTTTACCGGCCAGCCCATGATGCTCCCCGTATCCAGGGAGATGCTGGGCCGGGTTTTCGACGGCCTGGGCCGGCCCAAGGACGGCGAACCTCCCGTCATTGCCGAAAAGATGCTCAACATCAACGGCGAAGCCATCAACCCCATCGCCAGGGACTATCCCGACGAGTTTATCCAAACAGGCATCTCCTCCATTGACCAGCTCAACACGCTGGTGCGCGGGCAGAAGCTTCCCATCTTCTCCGCAGCGGGCCTGCCCCATCAGCAGCTGGCTGCCCAGATTGCCCGCCAGGCCAAGGTGCTGGGGGATGACAGCCAGTTTGCCGTGGTGTTCGCGGCCATCGGCATCCCCTTTGAAGACGCCTCCTTCTTTATGGAAAACTTCCGGGAAAGCGGTGCGCTGGCCCGTTCGGTGCTCTACTTGAACCTGGCCAGCGACCCGGCCATGGAGCGGATTGCAACCCCCAAGATGGCGCTCACCACGGCGGAATACCTGGCCTTTGAGCTGGACATGCACGTGCTGGTCATCATGACCGACATGACCAACTACTGCGAGGCCCTGCGGGAAATCTCCGCCGCCCGCCGGGAAGTGCCGGGCCGCCGGGGTTATCCCGGCTACCTGTACACCAACCTGTCCACCATCTATGAGCGGGCAGGCCGCATCAAGGGCAAGAAGGGCTCTGTAACCCAGATTCCGATTCTGACCATGCCTGAAGGAGATATCACCCACCCCATCCCCGATTTGACAGGCTACATCACCGAAGGCCAGATCATCCTCTCCCGGGACCTGCACGATGCGGGCATTGCGCCCCCCATTGATGTGCTGCCCTCCCTGTCACGCCTGAAGGACAAGGGCATCGGCAAGGGCAAGACCCGGGAAGACCACGCCCCCACCATGAATCAGCTGTTCAGCGCCTACGCCCAGGGCAAGAAAGCCACGGAACTGGCGGTGGTGCTGGGTGAGTCGGCCCTGTCCGAAGTGGACAAGAAGTTTGTGGCCTTTGCCCAGGAGTTTGAGAAATCCTATGTAAACCAGGGCTATGGGGTCAATCGCACCATCCAGGAAAGCCTGGACCTGGGCTGGAAACTGCTTGCCATGCTTCCCAGAGGCGAACTCAAGCGCATTCAGGAGGACATGCTCAGGCAGTATCTCCCCCAAGAGGAGGAAGGGGCATGGCAAGACTCAATGTAACGCCCACGCGCATGGAGCTTTCCCGGCTCAAGGACCGGCTGACCGTTTCCGTGCGCGGGCACAAGCTCCTCAAGGATAAGCAGGACGAGCTGGTGCGTCAGTTCATCGCTCTGGTGCATGAAAACCGCCGCCTGCGTGCCCTGGTGGAGGACGCGCTGGCACAGATCGCCCAGGAAAGCATCCTGGCAGGGAGCGCTCATTCCCAGGAAGAGATCAGCAACGCCTTCCTGTACCGGCAGAGCCCCTGGACCGTGGAAATCGCGGAAAAAAACCTGATGGGCTTTTCCGTTCCTTCCATGACCTCTGTAAAATCGGACGCTGTTGAGCGGGAGGGCCTGTGGGCCCCCAGCCCGCCCCTGTCCCAGGCAGCATTGCGCATGCAGGTGCTGGTTCCCAAACTGCTGGAGCTGGCTCAGGTGGAAAAAACCTGCATGCTGCTTTCCCAGGAGATTGAGAAGGTTCGCCGCCGGGTGAACGCCCTGGAGTACATGACCATCCCTCAGCTCAAGGAAACCATCCGCTACATCAAAATGAAGCTGGAGGATACCGAGCGGGAAGGCATCATCCGCATGATCAAGGGAAAAAGCTACAGCCAGTAGGCATCTGCCTCCTGGAGCATAAAAGGACACCGCTTCTGGTGCAGTATTGTTTCAGAAGCGGTGTCCTGTTGTTTTCCTGAAAGCATTGTATTTTCATCAGGCAGCTCATAAAGCCAGGAATGGAAACTGTGACTGTTAGCCTTGATGGCGAGGACAGGGTGTTTACATTTTCGCGAGATCGCTCTTCCCGCGCAGCATCATGGTCTGTGTCCATAAAAAGACGCCCACGCCCATGAAACAATCGCCGATGCTGACCACGCCGGGGATGCCCCACGCCAAGGGGATCGCGTCGCCAAGCCACCAAAGCGGCGCGTCCCAGCCGACCAGTTTGTATTCCAGAAGCTCACCGCTGGCCACCCTGGCCACAAATTCCTTCAGCGCCTCAATGTCAAGCGCAGCCGGGCTCACAGGCATCCTCATCTGGTGGAAGGCCATGGCGCACACGTTGAGTGCCGTGCCCGCGGCCAGGAGCCACAGGGCGCTCTCGTCCCGATTGAGCCACAGAAAAACAAACAGAAGGGCATATTCCACGCATACGGCCACCCAAAGCCAGCGCAGCGGATCGCCGGGGATCCATTCTCTCATCTGGCCAAAAGCCGCCTCCAGCAGGAAGGCGACGATTGGCCAACCAAGCCCGCGCAGCGGCTTTTGCATATACCCGCGCAGGCGACCTCCCCGCATGTAACCAATCAGCAGGGACAGGATCAGAAAGTAAACGAGCAGCATGCGGCTTCAGCCCTCTCTTTGCGGCGTCAGATGGCATCTTCGCGGATCAGTTTGACCATCACCTCCACGACGGCGGGGTCAAACTGCGTTCCGCTTCCCTTGCAGAGTTCCTCGATCGCCATGTCCACAGGGATGCCCTTGCGGTAGGGGCGTTCGCTCGTCATGGCGTCAAAGGCGTCGGCTACGCCCATGATGCGTGTGGCCAGAGAGCACTCGCCGATGGGCTTGCCGTTGGGGTAGCCGCTGCCGTCGTAGCGCTCGTGGTGGCTCTGGATAATCTCCACCACGCGCTCATCCAGCCCGACCTTCGCCACGATCTCCGTGCCGATGGTGGGATGCTGTTTCATAACCACCCATTCCTCGGCGGAGAGAGGGCCGTTCTTGTGCAGAATCTGGTCGCTCACGCCGATCTTGCCGATATCGTGCAGCAGCGCACCCTCGCGCAAAAGCGCGATATCCTTGTCCTTCATGCCCATCTGGCGGGCGATCTTCTCGGTGTAATCGGCCACGCGCGTGCTGTGGCCCTGCGTATAGGCGTCCCGCGCCTCGATGGCGGATATGAAGGCCGTAATGAGCTCGTCCTTATGCCGTGAGGTATCAAGGTACAGCTTCCACGCGTAGCGCGCCAGCATCAGTGGACAGATCAGGATAAGCGTCAACCAGCCGCCCATGGGCTGGGCAAGCACCAGCGCGATGATCAGCCCCAAGGGCATTGCCGCGATCACGTTGGTGCTGAGCCCCAGCAGAATCTTGAATGCCTCCCGCAGGCCCATGTCGCCGTTCAGGTAGAACATAAGCAGCAGGATGAGGTAATTGAGGAAGAACGCCAGCAGCGAGAACACCAGCGTGGGCAGCAGCACCATGGGGAACGACAGGTCGCCGGGCTGCCACGGCAGCAGGCGGCAGATCAGCCCCGGCACGAGGATGGCGATCATGATGTTGGCGGTGTTAAAGAAGGTCTTGACAGGGCTGATGTTATAGATACTGTGGACCGTGCCGTCTGATTGCCGCTCGAAGGTGATCAGCGAGCTGACAGCGTACACGACCATCGCCATCGCCGTGCCGTGCATCATAAAAGCGGACAGGATGGCAAGCACGGAAAGATCCAGTCCCTGATCCTTGCGGATGGTGATGGGGAAGGATCGGCAAAGCGCGCACAGCCCGATCAGAAAAAGAAGCTGCCAGCCATACACCCGGAAGGGAATGCCTTGGAGACTAACAAAATACTTCCAGCAGCATACAACCATTGCGAGCATGCCAAGGGCGGAAACGATCGCTATATAGATGCGCGCCCTTCTCGTCATAAACATCCTCTTTCTGCCGATGATACGTGATCGGGCCTTTATAGGAAAACAACCCGGCCAATCGAGGTTACCCCTTTATACTACTTCCAGGTCGCAAAGGCGCCAGCGGAAAGAAGGAAAGAAGCGATAGCCATCAGGGCCGCCATGATCTTAGCCTTTTTCATCGTGAATATAGCCTCCTGTACACAGGCTGTGCCATACGCTAACAGACACGCTATATTCCGCTTCGCTTGATGATTGGGCCGGGTTGTTTTCTTTCGTTGGGTAAGGGGGGGTCAGTCCTCCGCCACCACTTTGGCCAGGCAGCGGTTGAGCGCGTCCAGCGTGCTCTTGACAAAACCCATTGCGGGATCGTCCTCCTGGTGCGCCGCGCCGATCAGCAACTGCTCGCCGTGATCGCCCGCATATTCCAGCACGGTAACGGCGATAGGCACAGAGCCCACGGACGTGGCTTGCGCGGCTACGAGAGAGAAAATCCCGTCCCTGTTGAAAAACTGATGCACCGCGTTCAGCGTGGCCTGAACGATCGCGTGGACGCGACGCGAGGGCGTGTAGCGGCAGGAGTCCTCCCCCACCAGATCCCGGTCGTCGGCTCTCAGGTGAACGCTCACATGGTAGTTATCGGCCTCCACGCCGCTTTGCACGCCCATGCATTGCAGCCGAAACCCCGGCAGCGCTTCCGCGGGACACGGAGCGGAGGCGGCAAAGGGGTTCTCGCCCAGTTGTGCGATGCTGATGATCCTGTGATCCACCTGCAGATCAAAGGCCGCCAACAGCGCGGATTGTACATCGCGGCTGATCTGCTTGGGGTTACGCGCTCGGCTCGCCACGATATGGATCTCTCGCACCGCCTCGTCCTCGCCGGGCAGTACGGTTGCCGCGTAAACGCCGGGGAGCTTCGTCAGCAGGGAACGGTATTGGATCAACTGCGCCTGAGAACTCTCCGCTTGATCGATCATACGTAATCCTCGCTTTTCATCATATCGGTATGCTAGTAAGTATACAACGATTATGAGTTAGCCGCAACGCCTGTGTCGTCATTTTTCACTATCAATATAAATGCCTGAATACAAACCGGAAATCATTCGGTTAACAGGCCATAGTTGACTTTTGCTTTCTCATTGAAACAGGATCACTTTACAAGAAACATTTCAATCCACAGCGAAACAAAGTTGCTTTCTGTGTTTCAAACCTTGCGCTAAGCTTTCTTCCGGCCTGTCTTTCCCAAATAAGCCTCCTGTACGCTTGTATCTTGCAGGAGCGCCTCCCCTGTACCCTCCAGGGTAATCCGCCCTGTTTCCATCACATAGGCATAATGGGCGGTATGAAGGGCGGCGTTTGCGTTCTGTTCAATGAGCAAAATGGTAATGCCCTCTCCGCTCAGGCGCTTTATGATGGAAAAGATATCTTTGACAACCAGCGGCGCCAAGCCCAGGGAAGGCTCATCCATCATCATGATCCTGGGGCGGGTCATCAGGGCGCGGCCTACCGCCAGCATCTGCTGCTCGCCGCCGGATAGGGTTCCGGCCATCTGCCAGCTCCGTTCCTTAAGCCGTGGAAAAAGGGAGTAAACGTACTCCACGTCCTGCGCAATCTGCGCCGTATCCTTACGCATATACGCGCCGATTTTCAGGTTTTCAAGCACCGTCAAATTGGGGAATACCCGACGGCCTTCGGGAACTAATGCTATTCCCTGCTCCACGATTTTTTGCGTATCCTTGCCCGTTATGTCCTGCCCTTGATAAAAAACCGTGCCGCTTTTAACGGGGGTAATGCCCGTGATGGCCCGAAGAGCCGTGGACTTGCCCGCTCCATTTGCGCCGATAAGGGTCACAATCTGCCCCTCTTCCACGGAAAAGGAGATCCCCTTGAGGGCTTCAATGCCGCCGTAGCTGACCACCAAATCCTGCACTTGCAAAAGGCTCATTCCTCATCCACCCCCAAATATGCGGCAATTACATCCGGATTGCTCTGCACCTCCCGAGGCGTACCCTCGGCGATCAGCTTGCCAAAATCCAGGACGTAAATGCGATCACTGATATCCATGACCAGATTCATATGATGCTCGATCAGGAAGACCGTCAGGCTGAACTGTTCCTTGATCTGGCGGATAAAATCGCTTAAATCCTCCGTTTCCTGTGGATTCATGCCTGCGGCGGGTTCATCCAGAAGGAGGAGCCTGGGCTGGGTTGCCAGTGCACGGATGATTTCCAGATAACGCTGCTTGCCATAGGGCAAAGAGCTGGCGGGTTCATCTTTCACATCCGTCATATGCAGCATTTCCAGAAGATCAAGGGTTTCATGGCGGATCCGCTTTTCCTCCTGATGGTTGAGCATAAACGTAGCGCTGAGCATCCCGGCCTTCAGGCGCATGTGCTTGGCGATAAGCACATTTTCAAAGACAGTCAGATTCTTGAAAAGCCGGATATTTTGAAAGGTACGCGCTACGCCCATTTGCGTGATCTGATCCGGCGTGTGGGAGATGAGCTTTTCGTATTCTCCCAGCTGCGAGCCCGCGTACAGGCTGCGCATCTTTCCCGTGGGATGACCCTGCGCGATGGTTTTGCCCCGAAGCCGCACGCAGCCGTTGGTGGGTGCGTATACCCCCGAAACCACGTTGAAGACCGTTGTTTTCCCGGCGCCATTGGGGCCGATCAGGGCTACAATTTCATCCTTTTCAATGTGCATGGAAAAGCTGTCCACAGCCACCACGCCTCCAAACTGCATGGTTACATTTTCCAGCTCCAAAGCACGGTACTCCATTTTATTGCTCATGCTTTTTTCCTCCTGTTCGGAAGCCTTTTCAGTAAGCTCTTCCAGGTTTCCGGCAGAAGGAAGTTCCAGTTAAACTCCCGGGAACCCATGAGGCCTCTGCTGTAAAAAAGCACCACGACCATCAGCAAAAGGGAGAAGATTACCATGCGCAAACCGGTGCGGAAGAAGGGCACCTCCCAACCCCAAAGGGTGAGCGGCTGGTCGAAAAAGCGCAGCCACCACTCCTTGCTGGCGGTCATCAAAAATGCGCCAAGGATGCTGCCGGTCATGCTGCCGATTCCACCGATGACCACAATGAGCAAAATATCATAAGTGAGGCTGATAGAAAAGGTCTTGGCCTCGATGGAACGCATAAACATGGCCAGCATGCCGCCGGCGATGGCGGTGAAGAAGGAGGATGTTACAAAGCTCATTGCCTTGTGCTTGAGAAGGTTGATCCCCATGGCCTCAGCCGCCACCTCGTCCTCCCGTATGGCCTTAAACGCCCTGCCATAGCTGGAGCGAAGCAGCAATACCATAATGGCAATGCACACTGCGGCGATCAGAAAGGGAGAAAGGATGGAGGCAAAGCCGGGAATTTTATTCAGGCCGTAAGAGCCGTTGGTCACCGTGTCCAGCTGTGGGCTGGCAAGGATGGCGCGGATAATCTCCGAAAATCCCAGCGTGGCAATGGCCAGATAGTCACTTTTCAGCCGCAGTACGGGAAAGCCTATGAGCGCGGCAAAAGCCGCCGCTACCAGGCCGCCGATCAGCAGCGCCAGGTAGGGATAGGATGCGGCGACCCATGAGGGCGCGGTATCCAGCCATTGGCGGAAGGCCTTGATGGAGGGTGCGATGCCATTCATGTAATAAACGCCGTCCAGGTTTTTGGTGGGGATGGTCAAAAGGGCGGTGACATACGCGCCGATGGCCATAAAGCCCGCCTGCCCCAAAGAAAACAGACCCGTAAAGCCGTTGAGAAGGTTCATGGCGCATGCGACCACGGCCAGAATGACGCTTTTTTGCAGGATCGAAATCAGCATGCCGTGGTTGGCTTTGTTGGCCTCAAGGCTTGTGAGCCACGCAATCAAAAGGGTGGAGGCAATGAGGGTTGCAATCCATGGAATTCCTTTTTTCATATCGCGTCACACCTTATCTGTCGTTTTTTCGCCAAAGAGCCCGGTTGGCCGAAACAGGAGCATGATGATCAGCAGGAGGAAGGTGAAGGCATCCGAGAAGGTGGAATAGCCAAAAGCGACCAGCATCGTCTCGGAAAGGCCGATCAAAAACCCGCCCACCATCGCGCCGGGAACGCTTCCAATTCCGCCCAGCACGGCGGCCACAAAGCATTTGAGCCCGGGCAGCGTGCCGCTGAACGGGGTTACGGACATGCGATCCGTGAAATATAAAATGGATCCCACCGCTGCCAGCGTGGAGCCGATGGCAAAGGTTACGCTGATAACGGTATTGATGCGAATGCCCATGAGCTTGGCGGTTTCAAAGTCTTTGCTCACCGCCCGCATCGCCATGCCCACCTTGGTATGGTTGATGAGCAGCATCAAAAGCACCACCAGCACAACGGAGAGAATCGGCGTAATAAACGTAACCAGCGACGAGGAAAGCTCGCCTATGCGGAAAATATGCTTGAGAAAGGGAATCTCCGGGTATGCCCTGGGCAGGGCTGTAAACAGATAGGTAGCCAGGTTTTGCAGAAGGTAGCTTACACCGATTGCGGAAATCATGATGGACATGCGGGGCGCGTTCCGAAGGGGCTTGTAAGCCGCGCGTTCAATCCCCGCACCCAGAAGGAAGGTCAGCACAATGACAAGGGGAATCGCGATTTGCCAGGGAAAGCTGGCCAGGGCAAAGATCATGAAGTAACCGGCCATCATAAAGATATCGCCATGGGCGAAGTTAATCAGGCGCAGAATGCCATAGACCATGGTGTACCCAATGGCGATCAGCGCGTATGCGCCTCCCAGGGATATGCCCGTCAGGCAGTGCTGGAGAAATGTCGTCAGTGTCATAGGATTGCCTCCCAGGGTTCAGATAAGGGCAATAGTATTGGCATTTTGATTGCTGAATGAAGAAAAGGGGCGGAGATGAACCCCGCCCCTCCGCATTTTATAGATCTGAAAGCTTATTCCACTGTAACGGTCTTCAGGAAAACAAACTTGCCATCCTTGACGGTCTTGATGAAGGCCATATCCTTTTTGGCGTCGCCATTTTCATCAAAGGAGATCGCTCCGGTCACGCCCTCGATGGCGATGCCGGGCAAAACAGCCTGTATGTCCGCTCCCTTTGTGCTTGCGGCGGTCTCGATAGCCTTGAGGGCAACGAGGTAAGCATCATAGCCCAGCGCGGAAACCGCGGGGATTACATCGGGCTGGCCGATGGAAACCAGATATTCCTTGAAGCCGGGGATAAACTTGGCGGCTTCCTCGGTGGCGGGGTCGGCGTCATCAAAGAAGGTGGAGAGCACGATGCCTTCCGCGTCCGCGCCCGCGTTTTCGATGATGGTGCCGTTCTCCCAGGTGTCGCCGGCCATGATGGGCGCGGTAATTCCAAGCTCTCTGGCCTGCTTGATCAACAGCGGCGCAGTGGCAATGGAGGAGGGCGCGAAGATCACGCCGGGATTTGCGGCCTTGATATTGGTCAGGATGGCTTTAAAGTCCGTCTGGTTGGTTTGGAACTGCTCCTCAGAGACGATGGCCGCATCCCCCGCCAAAGCCTTGAAGGCTTTCAGGAAGAAGTTGCCAAGACCGGAGGAATAGTCGTCGCCAAGCTGGGTGATCACAGCCGCGGTGGTGGCTCCGCTTTGGAAAGCGTAGTTCGCCATGACCGTGCCCTGGAAAGGATCCAGGAAGCAAACACGGAAGTAATAGTCATTGCCCAAGGTCACCTGGGGATTGGTGCAGGAAGCGCCAATGGCGGGAACCTGCGCTTCGGCGAAGATTTCGCCTGCGGCGATCGACACGCCGGAGCCATAGGAGCCGAGAACCACAGAAACACCACTGGAGATAAGACTTTGAGCGGCGGTGACGGCTTCGGTCTTGTCGCTCTTGTTATCCGCTTCCACCAGCTCGACTTTATACTCCTCACCGCCAATGGTCACTGTGGGATAGACCTGGTTGGCATAGCGCATGCCATAGACCTCTTGGAGGCCACCGCCTCCGTTTTCACCGGTCTGTGGCTCGAAAACGCCGATTTTGATGACGTTTTCCGCCATGGCCAGCGCGGGAACCATGAGCAGTATGACAAGGAGTAGTGCAAGGAGTTTTTTCATGAGATTCGCCCCCCTGTTTTATTTGGTAAGAGAATAACCATATTATAAGGAATGCTATGAAAAATGCAAGATTTATGCCGTGAAAATGCAAGGTAAGAACAGGAACCTGCTAAGAAGATCAATCGCAGGATCATAGAAACAAAGGAGGGGGAGGACGAAGCAAAAGGCATTGCGAGAGGAGCGTGAGCATGATTGCATGATCCGGGTTTTCTGCGTTCGCAGGAGTTTTTTGCGCCGGTGAAGAACCTTGCTTCGATCTTGTGGGTTTCTTAAAAGAACCAGACCAATCCATTGGAACGAAAGAGGAGGAAACGAGGATGCGGGTGGCAATCTATGGCGCGGGATCGTTGGGAATTGTAATGGGCGCGTATCTGTCCAGGGCGGGTATACAGGCGGAGCTGATCAACCGCAATGAGGCCCAGGTGCAGGCGCTGCGGGAGAAAGGGGCCTGTGTCACCGGGGAGGCGTCTTTTTGCGCTCCCGTCAAGGCCCTCCTGCCTCATGAAATGGAGGGGGAATACCAGCTGATCCTGCTCATGACCAAGCAGCAGGACAATCCCCAGGTGGTCCGGTTCCTGGAGCCCCATCTGGCGCAGGACGGCGTTCTTTGCACCCTGCAAAACGGCCTGCCGGAGCCCGGCATCGCGGAGATTCTGGGGGAGGACCG
Organism: Clostridiales bacterium; assembly: GCA_012729115.1. Lineage (GTDB taxonomy): Bacteria > Bacillota > Clostridia > Christensenellales > Aristaeellaceae > Limiplasma. The sequence continues at coordinate 16,061 of JAAYDR010000003.1, forward strand.
GGTGCTGGGCTGCGCAGTGGAATGGGGCGCAACCCTGGAAGCCCCCGGTACATCCCGCTTGACCTCCTCGCCGGACAGCCTCTCCTTCAGCCTGGGAGCGCTGAGCCCGGCAGGGAGGCAGAAGATTCCCGCGGTGAAAGCCCTGATGGAAAAAATGTGTCCGGTAAGGGTGGAGGAGGACTTCCTGGGGGTGCGCTGGGCCAAACTGCTCATCAACGCCTCCTTCAGCGGCATGTCGGCGGTGCTGGGCTGCACCTTTGGCGAGGCGGCGGCGGACAGACGCTCCCGGGTGTACGTGCAGCGGATCATCAAGGAATGCATTGATGTGGCCCATGCCCGCGGGGTGGCCATCGCCCCGGTGCAGGAGAAGGATATCGTGAAGCTGCTGGACTACAAAGGGCCGGTAAAGAAAGCCCTGTCCTCCTTCATCATCCCCATCGCCATCAAAAAGCACAGGCTTCTGAAAGCCAGCATGCTCCAGGACCTGGAAAAGGGCAAGCTCACCGAGGTGGACGCCATCAACGGCGTGGTATCCGCTCAAGGCCGCGCGGCAGGGGTTCCCACCCCCGTGAACGACCGGGTGGCGGAGATCATCCACAGAATCGAGCGGGGGGAAGCAAGGCCCGGATTTGACAACCTGGCGCTAATGGTTGATTAATCATCGTATATCGGCGTATAATAAACCTGAATACTGATAAAGCGGGTGAAGCGATGGGGGACCCACACATCCGGGATTTTCAGAGCAAGCGCATTCATATGATCGGCGTGGGCGGCTCCAGCATGAGCGGCCTGGCGCAAATGCTCAAGGATAAGGGCTATCAGGTCAGCGGCTCCGACAATTTGGAAACATATACCACCCGGCATTTGCGGGAGGCGGGCATTCCTGTGGTGATCGGCCACTTGCCCGAGAATGTCCACGGGGCGGATCTGGTGGTCTACACCATCGCCATTTTGCCGGACAACCCCGAGCGGGTGGAACTGACGCGGCTGGGGATTCCCTGCCTGGAGCGGGCCACGCTGCTGGGCCAGCTGATGGAGGGCTATGAGGTGGCCATCGGCGTATGCGGGGCCCACGGCAAGACCTCCACCACTTCCATGCTCTCCCAGGTGCTCATGGAAACGGGCAAGGACCCCACCATTCACATCGGCGGCTCCCTGGATTTTATCGGGGGCAGCACCCGCATCGGCAAGAGCGGCACATTTTTGGCGGAGGCCTGCGAGTTCAATGCCAGCTTTCTGCACCTTAGGCCCACGGTGGCCATCGTGCTGAACATAGACGCGGATCATCTGGATTTCTACCGGGATATCGAGCATATCGAAGAGACCTTTGGCCATTTTCTGGGCCTGCTTCCTGCCCATGGCCTGGCCATCGGCTATGGGGATGACGAAAGGGTGGCCCGGCTGCTCAGCAAGGTCCATTGCGCCGCCACCACCTTTGGTTTTGGAGAGACCAACGACTGGCAGCCCGGCGGGCTTGCCTATGATGCCCTGGGCCGTGGCAGCTTTGACGTATGCTTCCGGGGCCAGGTGCTGGGCCATGTGGACCTTCAGGTGGCCGGCTTCTTCCATGTCATCAACGCGCTGGCCTGCCTGGCCTGCGCCTATTCCCAGCAGGCGGACATGGGCAAGGCCTGCCAGGCGCTGAGCAGCTTTGCCGGGGCCCACCGGCGCTTTGAGCACACCTCCACCATTGAAGGGGTGAAGCTGTACCATGACTATGGCCATAACCCTGCGGAGATGCGCAACATCCTCTCCGTGGCAGTCAAGCAGCCCCACAACCGCCTTTGGGCCGTGATGCAGCCCCATACCTACAGCCGGGTGAAGCGGCTTTTTGAGGATTACCTCACCTGCACCCGGGAGGCGGACATTACTTTGGTCACGGATATTTACGCCGCCAGGGAGAAGGACCCCGGCGACATCAAGGCCAGCCAGATTGTGAAAGGCATGCGGGCGAACGGGATTAATGCCGTGCACACGCCCAGCTTTGACGATACCGAGCGGTATCTGCGGGAGCATTGGCAGGAAGGGGACCTGGTGCTCACCATGGGCTGCGGAAACATCAACCAGCTCAACGACCAGATCTGGGAAAACCAGCAGAAAAACACCAAAGAGGTGTAAGCGTATTTTCCCTCCGGCCATCAGGGCAGCCAAAACAGCACACCGTGCATCCTTTGGGCTTGCGGAAACAGCAAGGCTTTTGCAAACAGGGCGGCCAACGGCCGCCCTGTGAATAAGATCAAAATTCAGGAGCGGGAAAGCATCTTCCGGGCCAGGATGCAAGCGCCCTCCAGGGCGTCGCCCCCGCCCGTAACCAGCACCAGCTCCGGCAGGCGGCGGTGAAGCAGGTCCATCAGCTCTCGCCTGAGAAACGCGCTGTTTTCAATCACGCCACCGGAGAGGGCCGCCCGGGGCGCTTCCAGCGGCATGCGGGCCACCACGCTTTCCAGCAGAGCGCACAACTCCCCTGCGGCTTTTTCCGCAATATCCAAGGCCAGGGGATCCCCCGCCTCGGCGGCTTGCAACACCAGCGCCGCCGAAGCGGCTACCTGGGCCTTTTGAAAATGATGATGAAACAGCGGCACAAAGGCGTCCCCCTGGTCCACACCGAAAAACGCGCATAGGTCCGGCAGCATGCCCGTGGGCAAGTCCCGCCCCTCGACGCTGCGCAGGGCCCGCTTCACGGCCTCCCAGCCAATCCAGCAGGCGGACCCCTCGTCGCTGATCATATAGCCCAAGCCGCCGGCCCGCAGGACTTCCCCGGCGGCATTTCTGGCAAGGGCCAAAGAGCCCGTGCCGCCGATGAGGCAATATCCCTGGGTGCTTTCCAGGCTGCCCACCAGCAGGATCTCCCCGTCGTTGCACAGCTTCACCGGGCATTGTAAATAGCTTTGGAAAAACGCTTCAAAGGGGCCCCGCTCCTTGGGCCGCCCCAAGCCCGCGGTGCCCAGGCATCCGCAGGCAAGCTCCCGGAGGGAAACCCCGGCCCTTTCGCAGCCCTGGGCGATCAACTGGCGCAGGTTGGCAAGCACCGTTTTCATCTCGGCGCCGTAGATATTGGTGCTGCCGCCCTCCCCCTGGTAAAGGATTTCCTTCCCCGGAAGGGCGAAGATTTTGATCCGGGAGCGGGTGCCGCCGCCGTCGATGCCAAAGCCGCAAGCGCTCATGCCTTTTCCGCCATTTCCGCAAGCCACTGCTCGCATACCATCAGGGTGCGGGGCAGGTGGAAAAAGCCCTTCCATTTGCCGCCCTTGAGTCCAAAGACCGGGTTGCCCTGGCGGTCCAGGTAGCCGTACCATTCCCCGTAGGCGTGGTCGGAAAAATGGGTGAAGGAGTACTCGTGCAGGCGAAGGAACCACTCCCAGTGCTCCTTGCGGCCCGTCAGCTTGTAGGCCAGCAAAAACGCGTTGATGGCCTCGGCATGGACCCACCAAAGCTTCATCTGGGACTCCAGCTTGTCCGTGGGATAGCCCATGTAGTCCTGGTAGTAATAAAGGCCGCCATACTGTTCGTCCCAGCCCCGCTTTGCGGGCCAGAGCATGATGTCCGCCACATCCTCCACCATGTCCTGCCGCCCCATTTCATGGGCGATATCCATGATGAACCAAAGGTTCTCCAGGGCGTGGCCGGGGTTAAGCAGCCGTCCCTCCATCACGTCAAACAGGTGGCCGCCATCCGGCAGCACTCGTTCAAAGACGCATTCCAGCTTCCGGTCCACATGGCGGTGAAAGAAAATCCCCAGGTTCTCCTCGATGATGGGGCCCAGCTCCTCCTGGGGCACCAGCCCCCGCAGCTCCCGGGCCATCATCATCTGGATCATGGGCATGGCCATGGCGCAAAGGTTGCGCGCTCCGGGCACAGCCTTGGTCCAGACTCCCTTGGGGTTATCCTTGCGGACCTGGATGCGGCGGTAAATCGCCAGGGCTTCCTCCAGGGCCTTCTCATCGCCGGATACCTTGCCGTACTCCGCAAGGGCCGTGCACATGAAGCAGTCGGAAAAGATGTTATAGGGCTGGGTCAAGGGGTTGCCGGCCCGGTCCATGGCAAAGTAAAAGTCGCCGTTTTCCGCCCGGCCATGGGCTCGCATGAAGTCCACCCCCAGCTTGGCCGCGTCAAGCCATTCCCGCCTGACGCCGTATTGGGAGCAGAGCTTGGAAAGCATCCAGATTTCACGGCCCTGGAGCCACGCGTACTTATCCGTGTCAAAAACTGTGCCATCCCGCTCCAGGAGGGTAAAGTAGCCACCTTGTTCCGTATCCAGGGAATGCTTCAGCCAAAAGGGCACCACATACTCAAAAAGCTCGGCGCGGTAGATATCGCGGTAGCGCGCAAACGTCTGCTTGTCCATGGAAAGACCTCCCTGCCCAGCGGCAGTGTGTTATTTGACCGCCCCCGCGGTCATACCCTTGATGAAGTATTTGGACATGAACAGGTACAGGATCAGCATGGGCACGATGGCGATGGACAGCCCTGTAAAGAGCAGGTCCCATTTGGTGTTGTGCTGGCCTATGAAGCTGGACAGGCCCACGGGCAGGGTTTTGAGCTTATCGCTTTGGATGAACACCAAGGGGAAGAAAAAATCGTTCCAGATGGGCACCGCGTTATAGATGACCACCAAAGCCACGGAGGGGGCCGCCACCGGCATGATGATCTGGCTGTAAATCCTCAAATCGCTGCATCCGTCGATCCTGGCGGCCTGTTCCAGGGCCAGGGGGATAGTGCGCATGAAGCCCGCCAGGATGAAGACCGTGGAGGGCAGGCCCATGGCGATGAAAATGAAGATTACCGAGAAGGGGCTATCCATGAGCCCCAAAGACCGGACGATCTGGAACAGGGGGATCACCGCCGCCTTTAAGGGCAGCATGATGCCGCTGAGGAACAGCATGTAAAGCAGGTTGCTGCCTTTGAAGGTGTAGCGGGCGATGCCAAAGGCGGCCATGGAGCCGAACAGCACCACGAATACCATGGCGCCGGCGGTAAACAGGAGGCTGTTGAGGAAATACCGGCCAAAGCCCTTATCCACCCAAATGGTGGCGTAGTTGGAGAAATCAAAGGCCTGGGGCAGGGAAAAGGGCGTCTGCATGATGGCCCGGGTGGGCTTGAAGGAGGACATGACCATGTTGAACAAGGGATACACGATGAGGAATACATACAGCGCCATCACCAGCTGCATCACAAGGATGAAGGCTTTTTTAGACGGGCTTGCGTGCCTGAGGCGCATACCGGTCATCATAATTCCACCTCCTTGGAAGACGTAAAGGTGATGGAGCCCAAAGACACAAAGAACGTCAGCAGGTAAATCACCACGGCGATGGCGGAGCCGATGCCGATTTCAGGCGCGCCGGAATCCACGGAGCCAAAGGCCGTGCGGTAAAACAGCGTGCCGATGGTATCGGTGGCGTAATTGGGCGGGCCGTCCAGCCCGGCCATGGTGTACACCTGCTCAAACACGTTCAGGCTGCCGATGATGGTTAGCACCGTGATGATGGTAATGGAGGGCACGATCAAAGGCAAGGTGATTTTGGAGAACATCTGCCATTCGTTCACCCCGTCCAGGTAGGCGGCCTCGGTGCATTCCTGGGGAACGTTGTCGATGGCAGTCATAAAAACCAGCGTGGGGAAACCCACCCAGCGCCAGATGTTGACGATGATGATGGTATAGGTGGCGATGGAGCCGTCCCCCAGCCAGGCCCGCTTCCATTCCTCCCGGCCCAGGGCTCCCAACAGGCTGTTGACCATGCCGTTGGGACGCAGGTACAGGCCCCACAAAAAGCCCACCGCGATAATGGAAAACAGCACCGGGATAAAAAAGACCCGGCGGTAAAACCCACTGCCCGCAATGCCCCGGCTGAGGGCGTAGCCCAGGAGAATGCCCAGGGCGTTTTGGATCAGCATGGTCATGGCGAACCATTTGAGGTTGTTGCCCAGGGCGTTCATAAAGCGCTGCTGGTAGGGATAGCCCGTAAAGAGGCGTTTGAAGTTTTCAAGGCCGGCAAACTCGCCCCGAATGAGTTGGTTCCATTGGAAAAAGCTATTGAACAAGGACATAAAAAGGGGCAGCAGAATAAACACGAATACGATCAGCGCGCCGGGGAGCACAAAAAAGGTGATCCATCCCGCCTTTTTCCAACCTTTTGCCATATCAACACCTCTTCTTTGGCAGCAGTGGGCGTTACACAAAGAGCGGGGGAAACCGGCGACGGCTTCCCCCGCATAATGCTGCGTCTTACTTCTGGAAGGGGGCGTAGTAGCTGGCGATGCCGTCTTGCACGCTTTGGCAGATCTCCTGGGCCGTCTTGTCGCCCACCATCAAGCTCTGGGCCTCGGCCTGGAACAGGGAGGAGCCTGTGGGCTGCTCGTAACGGAAGCCCACCAGGAAGAGGTAGGGCGTGTTGTTGGCTTGCAGTTCCAGCACCCGGGCGATGAAGGGATTGGCCGACACATCCACGCCGGGAACGGAGGAGACCATCTTCAGCTCATTCACCATGGACTCGCCGAATTCCTTGGTAGCCAGGAACCGGAGGAACTTCAGGGCGGCTTCCTGCTTTTTGGAGGAGGCGGCGATGGAGAAGTTCATATCCGCATAGACGGACACATAGGCGGGATTCTCGGCCTTTTCCCCGGGAACGGCGAAGATGTCGAAGTTCAGGTCGGGGTTCTCGCTGCCGAAGTAGCCCGCTTCATAGGAGCCGCCCACGAAGTGCGCGGACAGCTCGTTGATAAAGCTGGCCTGCATGTCCGTGTAGGCGACGCCTTCATACATGGAGGGCATGTAGGGGGTCAGGTCCTTGATCTTTTGCACCGCGTCCACGAAGATGGGATCCACAAAGGTGGTTTCCCCGGCCACGACCTTGTCGAAGAAATCGTTGCCGCCGTAGAAGGAGGGGCCCACGCCGCCGAAGAGGAACTCGCAGCACCAGCCTTCCTTGGTGCCGTTGGCCAGGGCTTCGTACCCGGCGGCCTTGCAGGCCTCAAGGTTCTGGAGGAACTCATCCCAGGTCTTGGGGATGCTCAGACCCAGTTCTTCGTAAACGTCCTTGTTGTAGTAGCACAGCATGGTCTGGCTCACGGCGGGCACGCCGTAGATCTTGCCGTCGGTGATGGAGGTGGCGCCCCGGCGGGTGGCGTCGGAGAAATCCGCCAATTCGGGCATCAGCTCATCCAGGGCCAGCATGTAGCCGGAATCCGCAAAGGTCTGCAATCCGCCGTAGGCGCGGCTCATGAACACGTCGGGCGCGCCGTCGCCCGCTGCCAGGGCCGCGGAAAGGATGGTGTTATACTCGGTGTTTTTGATGGCGTTTTGTACCACCTTCACATCCGGGTTGGCGGCCTCAAAAGCGGCAATGGTTTTGTTGTAGAAATCCACATCCTCGGGACGCCAGGTCCAGAATTGGATCTCGGTGACCTCCTGCGCAAAGGCCGGCGCGGCGGCGAGCCCCAGCAGGATGCAAACGGAAAGGATCATCCCCAAGAAACGTTTCATGATTCGTAATCTCCTTTCTATTGTACGGTTATCGGGTACGGCGTTAGGGATAGCATAGCAAACCCCTATACACCCGTCAAGGGGTTTGTGGGCATTTGATCGTAAAAATTTTCTAAAAATATTTTTTTCGAAACTCAAAATTCCATAAAAAATATGGAATTGTTCCTTATTATTCAAAATATTTATGTATATTTCGAACAATATTTATAAAACTATTGCCGTTTTAAAATTATATTTATGTAACAAACTTGAAAACGAGGTTTGAAAAATGTATAATAGTTTTATTCATTCATAGCCTTGGCGCTAGGGCCAAGCCCCAAGGGGGAGGGAGCAAATGGAAGACTGCATCGTGAAAATCAATCAGATCCTGGACCAGCTGGCCCCGGCGGAGAACCGGGTCGCCCACTACATGCTGGAAAACTCCCACGAGGTGATCGGCCAGACCATCGACCAGGTAGCCACGGCCTGCCAGACCTCCAAAACCACGGTGGTGCGGCTGTGCAAGCAGCTTGGGTATAAGGGGTACAAGGCGTTTTGCATCGCGCTGTCCACGGATCTGGCCTCGGGAGGGCAAAACCGCATCTCCTACCAGGACGTTTCCCCCACCGATGATCTTCACACCATTTGCCAGCACGTGTCCCGGCATAACCAGGCGGCCATTGCCGATACCATGCGCGTATTAAAGGAGGAGGATTTGGCCAGGGTGGTTGAAGCGGTGCACCGGGCCTCCCGGGTGGATTTTTACGGCGTGGGCAGCTCAGGCCTGGTGGCCTTGGACGCCCAGCAGAAGTTCCAGCGCCTGGGCAAGGAAACCCAGACCACCCTGGACCCCCATGTGCAGGTGGTGACGGCGGCACGCCTTTCCCCCGGGGATGTGGCGGTGCTTTTCTCCTACTCCGGGGAAACCACGGACATCATCGACACCCTGGAATCCGTGAAGCGGGCCGGGGCCACGGCGGTGGCCGTGACGCGCTTTGGGGGAAACCGCCTGAGCCGCTGCGCGGATATCTCCCTGTGCGTGGCCTCCTCTGAAATGCTGGTGCGCTCCGCCGCGGCCGCCTCCCGCACGGCGATGCTCCACATCGTGGATTTGATTTTCTTCGGCGTCGCCACCATGGGGTATGACACCTACAAGCCGTACCTGGACCGCACCCATTTGGAAGGGCGGGCCAAGCGGCGCGCTCAGAAGGAACGCCGCAGCCGGTAAAACAAAAGGAAAAGAGGATCACAGGATGGCCGTGACGGAAATGAACCCTTATTTAAGCCAACTATCCACCGAGCAGGTGAATCCCGCGAGCCTGGCGCTGGATACGATGCCGGGGGCGGAAATCGCCCGGCTGATGAACCGGCAGGACCAGCTCGTAGCCCAGGCCGTGGAGAGGGCTGTGCCCGTGATCGGTGAAGCCATTGACGCCATCGCCTCCCGGATGGAAAGGGGCGGCAGGCTTTTGTATATCGGCGCGGGCACCAGCGGGCGGCTGGGCGTGCTGGACGCGTCGGAATGCCCGCCCACCTTCGGCGTCTCCCCCAGCCTGGTGCAGGGCATCATCGCCGGGGGGGATTACGCGCTGCGAAACGCCGTGGAGGGCGCGGAGGATAACCGGGACATGGGCCGGGAGGATTTGATCTCCTGCGGCCTGTCATCCCTGGACAGCGTTGTGGCCATCAGTGCCAGCGGCTTTGCACCGTACTGCGCGGGCGCCTTGCTCTATGCCAAAGAGGTGGGGGCGCTGGCTATTTCCTTGGTCTGCAATGAGAACGCCCTTCTGTCCGCCCACGCGGACCTGGCTATTGAAGTGCCCACCGGGGCCGAGGTGCTGATGGGCTCCACCCGGTTGAAGGCGGGCACCGGCACCAAAATGGTGCTGAACATGCTCTCCACCGGGGTAATGGTACGTACGGGCCGGGTCTACCAAAACCTGATGGTGGACCTGAGCGTTTCCAACAGCAAATTGTCCGACCGGGCCGTGCGCATCCTCTGCCACGCCACAGGGCTTGCGCCCAGCGAGGCCGCGCCCTTACTGCAGGAGGCCGGGGGCAGCGTAAAAGCGGCCATTGTGATGAAGGTGACCGGCGTGTCCCTTTCCCAAGCGGAGGAAGTCCTTGGCAAAGCCAAGGGCTGGGTGTCCGCGGCCATCGGGGCGCTGGGCGTGGGGCGGTCCTGACCGGGGCTGTACCCCGGGCCCGTTAATCGCTCCAGAAGATGGAGGAGGTATTCTCGGTGACCTCCTGATCCCCGCTGCCCTGCACCGGAGCATAGCTGGCTGCCCCAGGGTTTCCTGCATCGCCCGATTCGCCTCCAAACAGAAAATCCGTAATTCGGTCCAGCACGCTGTTGCTCCCTGCCAGCTTCGCCTGGGCTACCTGAACGGCCTGCATGCCCTCCAGCACGATGCCGTTGTTCAGCAGTTCCGCATGGACGGGAATCACCCGGTAGGTGTACACCACTCCGGCCCTGGCCTTGGTATCCGTGTAATACAGGGTTTCCCCGGCAGTTCCGTACAGTTCGGTCAGTATGAAGCTCTCGCCTATGGCGTCCCGCTGGACGCGGTATACGGCAGTATCGGCAGGCTGGATGATCAGTAGGGGGAAGCCCTTGTCGCTGTGTCCAACGGTGAATTTGCTGGGGGTTTTGGGCGGCACCCACACATCGCTGTATTTGGTGGGATGGTTGTTGGCCGTAAAATACTCGGTGTAGCGGTAGCCCGCCGGGGTCAGATTCACGGCCAGCATGGGTTCGCCCCGCCATTTGATGGCCTGCTTGTCGATCTCCAGGGCCACGATCCCATCCGGCCTGGAAAACTGAGGCTTCTTTTTGCCGGAATACAGCTTTTGAAAATAGTTGCGGGCCATCAGTGCCGTGTTGTCCCCGCCGCTGACCCAGCTTTGCAGCTGATGCTTGCTGTCGGTCTGGTCAAAGCCCATCCAGAAAGCGCAGGAAATGTCCGTGTTGTAACAGCACATCCAGATGTCCCGGTTGCCCCCGCCGGAGATGTTGACCGTGCCGGTTTTCCCGGCCACCGGAGTGCCCGCCCCTGCCAGCTTGGCCCCGGTGCCGCTGGAAGTGACGCTGGACAGAAGGCTGGTCATCAGATAGGCGGATTGGGCCTTGAGCACGCGGGTTCCGGTGTCCCGCCGCTGGTAGAGCACCCGGCCCTGGCTGTCCGTTATCTTGGTGATGAAGTGGCTGCTGTTAAAGGTGCCGCCGTTGCCAAAGGGGGCGTAGGCAGCCGCCATCTGCACCGGGGACACGCCGTAGGTCAGGGCCCCCAGGGCCATGGACAGGTTGTCGTCCTTTGCATCCAGGGGGATGCCCACCTTTTGCACATAGTTTTTGCCGGCCTGGACCCCAATCTTGTCCAGCAGGGATACGGCGGCCACGTTCAGGCTGTTGGTCAGGGCCGTGCGGATGCTCACGTTGCCGTAATAGGCATAGCCGCTGTTGCGGGGCTTGTAACCGCGGAAATTGGTGGGCTCGTCCTTGAGTACGCTGGCGGTCATGTACCCGAACTGGTCGATGGCGGGGGCGTACACCATCAGGGGTTTGAAGGCGGAACCCGGCTGGCGGCGCAGCTGGGTGGCCCGGTTCAGGCCCCGGCGCACCTCGTATTTCCGTCCGCCTACGATGGCCAGCACGGCCCCAGTCTGGGTGTTCACCACAGCGGCGGCGCCCTGCACCAATGTGCCGTCCTTGGCCTTGGCGGGGAACACGTCCGTCTGGAACTGCTTGTCCAGCAGGTCCTGATGGGCGCGGGAGAGGGTGCTGTCGATGTGGAAGCCGCCGGTTAAAACCTGCTCGCTGGACAGGCCCAGCAGCTGCTCCGCCTCATCCAGCACCGCGTCCACAAACCAGCCGTAGGGGAGGTCCGGCGGGGGAGCCTCCGCCAGCACCAGCTCCCCTTTGACGGCTTCATCATGGGCTTCCTGGTCAATCATCCCCTGGGCCAGCATGGTGTCCAGGATGTAGGTCCGGCGGGAGCGGTTGTTCTCGGCGGAGATGTGGGGGGAGTAGTAGCTGGTGGCCTTGATGGAGGCAGCCAGAGAAGCAGCCTGGAGCAGGGTCAGATCCTTGGCATCCACACCGAAATAGGTTTCCGCCGCCGCCTGAATACCATAGGCGCCGTTGCCAAAATAGATGTAATTGAGATACATCTCCATGATTTGGTCTTTGGATAGCTGTTGTTCCATCATCAAAGCCAGGTAGATTTCCTCCAGCTTGCGGGCAACGGTTTTTTGCGTACTCAGATGGCTTTGGCGGATCAGCTGCATGGTGATGGTGCTGCCGCCCTGGGCATAGCTGCCCTGCTTGAGGTTGGCCACCACAGCCCCGGCAAAGCGGATCAGGTCGACTCCATGATGCTGGTAAAAGCGCAGGTCCTCCGCGGCCAGAAAGACATCCTGAATCTGCCGGGGGATGTCGCTGAGGGATACGGGCACACGGTTTTGGGAGCCTTTGATGGTGGTAACCAGGGTGCCGTTGTTGTCAAAAAGGCTGCCGGTTTTGGGAGCGGCGGTAATCTTGGTGAGGTCCACCCTTTGCCAGTGAGGCACGTCAAAATAAAAGAACGCACCCACCAGGGCCATCAGAAAGAGGCTTGCCATGGTGAGCAAGGTTTTGCGCAGGAGATGTCGCTTGGGTCTGCTCCGGCGATGCTTTTTACGCTTGGGCTTTTCCACTGCCGCGGCTTCCGTCCCTTGGGCGTCAGCTACGCTCTCCTCACCTGGAGGGATCAGGCCGGCATCCGCTTCGGCCCCGGCCAATGGGCTTTCCAGCAGCGCACCCTGGGACAGGGGGAGCTCCGCAGCCACCCTTTCCAGGTTGTCCTCATTTTCAGGATCTCCCAGGGTGGCGTCCGGTTCGCTTTCCTCCGCTTCCGGCTCCCCGGTACGGCCCTCCGCTTCCGGCTGACCGGGCTGCTCCCCTTCCTGGGGTCTTTCTTCCGTCTCTTCTCCAGCCTCATCATCCAATTCCTCGGCCCAGGTCTTGGCCTGATCCATTTCATCCAGGGAGGGCCGACCGGGCGTCTCCGTCTGACCGGGCGTTGCCGCCGGGCCTTTCAAACGCTTGTCACGTTTCTTTTTTTTCATGACCACACCCCACATGGGGCGACCCCTGCAAGGCCGCTTGGGCCGCCGCCGCATTTTCTTCGAAACTAATATGCGCCGCGAAATCCTTTTGCAACCATGGCAAGAGCGTTAATAAGTACCATTTACTTAGGGTTTGTCTATCTTGTATACTTTGAAACACAGTGATTTTTGGAGGTGTAAGGTATGCGCGCAAGGTACGAAAAGGTGTTTCGTCTTTGTGTGCTTGCGCTCATGCTGGGCATGATCCTGTTTGTGGTTCTGCAAAACCAGAGCCAGGCCGTGGAAGAGATCGACTATCAGACATTTTTGCAAAGGGTGAAGGCGGGGCAGGTCAGCCAGGTTCAGTTGGGCGAGGGTGCGAAGCTCACGGCCAAGGACAAGGCCGGAAACCGCTTCCGGTTTGACAATCCGCGCATTGAAACCCTCAAGCACAGCCTGTTGTTGCAGGGGATTACCGTTACGGAGCAGGTCATCGGCCCGGGCAGCCTGGCGCTGTTGGCGTTTTTGCTGACCGTGGGCGGGCTGGCCGTCTGGGGAAAGGTGAGGCAGGGGGTACGCGCTCCTGTGGGCAAAAGCGTGATGGAAAGCGAGAAGACCGTGCCCACCACACGCTTTGAGCAGGTGGCGGCCAATGAGGAGGCCATGGAAAGCCTGCGGGATCTGGTGAGCTTCATCCGTTCCCCGGAAAAATACAGCCGATATGGGGCCCGAATCCCCAGGGGTGTGCTGCTCTACGGCCCGCCGGGCACAGGCAAGACGCTGATGGCCCGGGCGCTGGCCGGGGAGGCGGGCGTGCCCTTCTTCGCCGTCAACGGCGCGGACTTTGTGGAGATGTACGTGGGCGTAGGAGCCAGCCGGGTGCGCACCCTGTTTGCCAAGGCCCGCAAGGCAGGCAGTGCGGTGATCTTTATTGATGAAATAGACGCAATCGGCAAAAAACGGGACAATACCAGCGATGAGCGGGAGCAGACCCTCAACGCCCTGCTTTCGGAGATGAGCGGCTTTCGGGAGCAGGAAGGCATCATCGTGATGGCCGCCACCAACCGCATCGACACCCTGGACGAGGCGCTGCTGCGGGCGGGCCGGTTTGACCGCCAGATTGAGGTGCCCCTGCCGGGCTATGAGGAGCGGGTGAAAATCTTGCAGGTACATGCCCAGGGGAAACCCATCGATGAAGGTGTCTCCCTGCCCGCCCTGGCTGCCCAGACTGCGCTGTTTTCCGGAGCGCGGCTGGAGAGCATGCTCAACGAAGCCGCCATCATCGCGGCCAAGCGCAATGCCCAGTCCATCACCCGGGAGGACATCGACCATGCCTATGACGTGATGCTGTGCGGCATGGACCGGCGCAGCGGATTCGGCCTGGAGAGGGAGAGGGAGCTGACCGCAGCCCATGAGGCGGGGCATGCCCTGACCACCTTCTTCCTGCTGCCCGACAGCCACATCCGCAAGGTGAGCATTGTGCCCTCCTCCAAGGGTGCGGCGGGGTACAGCATGGCGATTCAGCCGGAGAAGATGTTCCATTCCAAGCAGGAGCTGCTCCATCATATTGCCGTGGCCCTGGCCGGCCGGGCTGCGGAGGAAATCCTGTACGGCAGCGATATGGTCAGCACAGGCGCAGCCAATGACCTGGAGAAAGCCGCGGCCCTGTCCCGCAGGATGGTCTGTGAGTGGGGCATGCTCCCCGATGGGGACGGACTTTATCTGTTCAACCAGGCCAAACGGGATGAGGCCGCCCAGCAATGGCTGCAGCTGGGGTATGAGCTGGCTAAAAAGGTGCTGCTGGGATATCGCGCGGCCTGGAATCGGCTGACCCTGCTGCTGCTGGCCAGAGACGCGGTCAGCGAGGAAGAGGTAAAGGCGTGCCTGGCACAGGAAGCAAGATATTCGTAAAGTTTCTGGCCCCTTGGAAAACTCTTGTGCAAATCTCTTTGCAAAATGGAGCAAAATCGGTATAATAGCAAGTGTTGTTCCGATGGGAGCAAGGCACGAGCTTTCCAAGGAGGCACAAAATGAAGACCAGCACAAGGGTTTGGATTGTCAGCATTCTTTGTTTTTTGTTGGTGCTCCCACTGGCGGGCGCATCGGCGGAGGGGTTGCGTTTTTCCATGGCGGGGTTTGACGGCGACAAAAGCTCCCACCAATGGGAAACCAACGCTTTTTTTTCGCGGATGGAAGCCCGCACCGGGATAGGCTTTACCTTTGAGCAGTATACGGATTATGACAAGTGGCAGGAAGCTAAGGCACGGATGTTTGGGGAAGGCCCCCTGCCGGAAGTGCTCTTCAAGGCGGAGCTGACCACCCCCGAATTGGTTGAGTATACGGACAGCGGCAAGCTCCTGGACCTGAAGCCCCTGCTAGCCCAAAACGCACCCAATCTATGGGCTCTGTTGCAGGAAAATCCGCAGTGGCTTGAGGCCATTACCCTTCCCAATGGGAAAATCGGCGCGCTGCCGGGGCTTAACCCCCTGCCGCCCCAGAACGCAATGTGGATCAACCAGAAGTGGTTGGACAAGCTGGGTCTGGCCATGCCCGCCTCTGCGGAAAGCCTCAAAGCCGTGCTGCAGGCCTTTTTGCAGGGGGACCCCAACCAGAACGGAAAACGGGATGAAATTCCCCTGGGTTTTCTGGGAGTTTGGGACCTCAAGTTTCTCTCCCATGCCTTTGGCGTGGTGGTCAATGATTACAACATCTATCTGGACCAGGAGGGCCAGGTTCGCTTCTGGCCCCTGGAGGACGGATTTTTTGAGATGCTTGCCTATCTGCGGGAGCTGCAGCAGGAAAAGCTGCTGGACCCCAACGGCTTCTATCTGTCCGATGCCCTGCGCTCCTCCGGGGAGAAGGACGCCCCGGCGGTCTACGGCGTGTTTTTTGGGCCCAACCCCCTGTCGCTGATGGGTTATGACCAGGCCAGGGACTATGTGCTGCTGCCGCCCCTTGCCTATCATGGGCAGCAAGTCTACAGGGAGCTGGAGGGGGAGATTACCCGGGGGACCTTTGCGCTGACCTCCGCCTGCAAAGACCCTGCCGCCATGCTTTACTGGGTGGATGTGCTGTATACCGCCGAGGGGGCCGTGGAGGCCATGGCCGGCACCCAAGACGCCGACTACACTGTGGATGCGGACGGGCGCTGGAACTTTACGGCAGACTTGTCCACCATGGGGGTATCCGCGCTCAATGACCTGAGTGTTTACGACTCCGGCAACATGCCCTGGCTGTTCCCTCTGGAGTTCTACAACCGCTACGACCAGGAGGGTGTGGTGAGCATCAACTCCCAGCTTGCCATCCTGAAACCCTATCTTCGCAAGCCCTTTCCCATTTTCCAGTTTACAGGTGAACAGAGCCGGGAGGTTCTGGGCATTCAGAACGAGCTGGGCAAAATGGTGGACGAGGGTTTTGCCCGCTTTGTGCTGGGCCAGCGGGAACTGACCCATGAGAGTATGGAGAGCTTCCGGCAGGAACTGCGGGAGCATGGGGCGGACAGGATGACCGCCTTCTGGCAGAAAATGGCGACCCAATGAGGAGCCGCCGGGTCTGTGCGGGGCAGCCCGCCGGGAGAACCAAAGAAGGATGGGAAAAGCAATGAGTCAGTATGCACATATGATCCGTCAACTGAAAACCCCGGATGTGATGAAAACCCTGACCCACCTGTACGGGCAGCGCAATGGGATCCTGGTGGAGCAGACCGCCCGCTACATTCACATTGTCAAACATCATGAGGAACTGGTGGGGGCTCAGACCCCCGTTCTGCTGGTAAGCGCCCCCGGACGGACGGAAATCGGCGGCAACCATACGGACCACAACAAGGGCAAGGTGCTGGCAGCGGCGGTAAATCTGGACACGCTAGCCGCGGTGAGCGTCCGCACGGACAACCGGGTGCGGGTGTTCAGCGAAGGCTACGAGCCCATGGAAATGAGCCTGGAGGACCTGTCCTGTCAGGAGTCGGAGAAGGGGACCACAGTCGCCATGATCCGCGGTGTGGCCGCCAGGATGAAAGAAATGGGGTATGCCATCGGCGGCTTTGACGCGGTGGTGACCTCCAATGTGCGCTCGGGCAGCGGGCTCAGTTCCTCCGCTTCCTTTGAGGTGCTGGCCTGCGCGATCTTTGACGCCCTGTACGGGGGATGGACCATGGATGCCCAGGTGCGGGCGCAGATCTCCCAGTACGCGGAAAACGTCTATTTCGGCAAGCCCAGCGGATTGATGGACCAGATGGCCAGCAGCGTGGGCGGGCTTACCTTCATGGATTTCAAGGACGATCAGGCCAAGATCATTGAGCTTCCCTATGACTTTGCCAGCAAGGACATGGCCCTTGTGGTGGTAAACACCGGCGGCAGCCATGATGACCTCACCCCCCTGTACGCCTCCATTCCCCAGGAGATGCGCGCCGTGGCCGCCCTGTTTGGGGAAAAGAATCTGCGCCGGGTGCGGGCGGAGCAGTTTTTCCAGCTGATCCCCAAGCTGCGCCACGAGCTCAAATGCGAGCATCCCGACCGGGCGATTCTGCGGGCCGCCCACTTCTTTGAGGAAAACTGCCGGGTGATGGACCAGGTGGAGGCCCTCCAGCGGGACGATTTGCCCGCCTTCCTGGAGAAGGTGATCGAGTCGGGCCGCAGCAGCTTCATGTATTTGCAAAACATCGTGTCCGCTTCTGCCGGGCAGGAACTGGCCCTGGCGCTGATGATGGCGGAAAAGAAGCTGCGGGGTAAGGGCGCCTGGCGCATCCACGGCGGCGGTTTTGCGGGCACGACGCTTAATTTTGTGCCGGGCAGCGAGCTGGAGGAATTTGTGAAGGACATGGAGTCCGCCTTTGGAGCCCACAGTTGCAATGTGCTGGATATCCGGCCTGTGGGCGCGGCCTATTTGAATCTGTGTGAGAATTGACACAGCCGCCCCTTGGTGTTATGATGCAGGGGAACCTGGTTGATGGCATCTTCGGGGCGGGGTGAGAATCCCCACCGGCGGTATAGCCCGCGAACCCTGGAGGGTTTCCCTCCTGGGCCGACTCGGTGAAATTCCGGGGCCGACAGTAATGGCGCATGCGCCAGAGTCTGGATGATAGAAGTGCAGCCGCCGTTGTCGGCGTGATTGCCCCTGATGAAAGAGCCATCAGGGGCAATTTTTTGGATAGGCGGTGGATTTGGATGACAAGAACTGGGAAAAGGTTGTTAACCACCCGGGAGATGAGCACCATTGCCGTTTTAGCGGCCGTGGCCTCGGTGCTGTTCGTACTGGAGTTTTCCGTGGTGCCCGGCGTTCCCTTTTATAAAATGGACTTCAGCAATTTGCCCGTGCTCCTTGGCACCTTTGCCATGGGGCCTCTGGCAGGCACGCTGATACTGGGGGTCAAAAGCCTGGTGGGGCTGTTGCATACCACTTCCCAGGGCGTGGGGGAACTGGCTGATTTTCTGATCGGCCTGGCCATGGTGCTGCCCGCCGGGTTTTTCTACCGGCACTTCAAATCCCGCAGGGGCGCGGTCATCGGCATGACGATTGGCGCGGTGCTTGCTTCCATTACGGGCGTGCTGCTGAACGTGTACCTGCTGATCCCCTTTTTCAGCGCCCTGTTCCATCTGCCCGTGGAGGACATTGTGAGCATGGGCAAGGGGCTGATTCCCTCCATTAACAGCCTGTGGCAGTTTGTGCTGTACATCACCGGCCCCTTCAACCTGCTTAAATGGGTAGCCATCAGCGTGGTAGGCACGCTGATGTACAAACCCCTCTCCCCCCTGCTCCATGGAGCCGTGGGAAGAAGAACAGCCCGTCGGGCGGAGCAGGCCAACAAATGATGCGCTATGTAACCAAAAGCGCAGCTCAGACGCGAAAGCTGGGGGAGGCGCTGGCTCGCCTCCTCCTCCCCGGCGACGCGGTGCTGCTGTATGGAGATTTGGGCGCGGGCAAAAGCGAATTCACCCGCGGCATCGCCCGAGGGCTGGGGGTGGGGGAAACCGTCACCAGCCCCAGCTTCACCATCCTGCAGGTGTATGAGTCGGGCAGAATCCCCCTGTACCACTTTGACTGGTACCGGCTGGAGGATCCCCAGGAGCTGTACGAGCTGTCCATGGAGGAATACCTGCAGGGGGACGGCGCGGCGGTGGTGGAATGGCCCCAGCAGGCCGCTGAAGCTGTTCCCGTCAGGCATTTGCGGGTGACCCTCACCGCCCTGGGCGAGGACAAACGGGAGATCCTCCTGGAGCCCATGGGCGGATTCCGGGAACTGGAGCCACTGGAATAGCCCGGTTGCGGCACAAGGGAAGAAGGATGCTTTTTGAAGCTGTTGGCATTGGATACCTCAGGCCCTGTGGCAGGGGTGGCGATTCTCCGGGACGGGCAGGTGGCCTACGAGGGAGCGGCGGTGAACGCCATGACCCATTCCGTGAGCCTTCTGCCCATGGTGGAGGAAGCCCTGACCCGCAGCGGCCTCACCATAGAGGACATCGACCTGTACGCGGCGGTGACAGGGCCGGGCTCCTTTACCGGGGTGCGGATTGGGGTCAGCATGGTGAAGGGCATGGCCCACGGGGCAGGCAAGCCCTGCGTGGGCATTGACGCGCTCCAGGCCCTGGCGGCGGGAGTGAGCGGGAAGGATGCGCTGATCTGCCCCATCCAGGATGCCCGGGCCGGGCAGGTGTACGGCGCAGCTTTCCGGGCGGGGATGCCTCCCCGGCGGGCCCTGGAGAATCAGGCCCAGGAGCTTTCCCTGTTTGTGAATGCCTGCCTTGCAGTGGCAGAAACCCACGAATCCCTTTGCTTTGTGGGAGACGGGGTTTCCCGGTACCGGGCAGCCCTGGAGGAGATGCTGGGGGAGAGAGCTGATTTTCCCCCGGCCCATCTTGCCTACCTTCGGCCCGCCTCCGTGGCGATGCTGGCCCAGGTGTATGCACAGCAGGCTGGGGATTACCTGACCCTCCAGCCCCAGTACCTCCGCGCTCCCCAGGCGGAGCGGGCCAGGGCCCGGAAAGCGGGGGACGCATGAGCAGGGAAGCGCAGGGTGAGGCGTATATCATCCGCCGTATGACCGCTGCCGACGTGGACCAGGTCCACGCGCTGGAGGCGGCTACTTTTGTTGACCCCTGGAGCCGGGAGAGCTTTCAGGACGAAATGGAGAAGAACTGCTGCGCTCGTTATCTGGTGGCGGAACGGGACGGAATCATCCTGGCCTATGCGGGAGCCTGGATGATCCTGGAGGAAGGGCATATTACCAATGTGGCCGTGACTCCCTCCGAAAGGGGCAAGGGCCTGGGCAAGGCCATCACCGCTGCTCTGATGCAGTATGCCGCCAACCTGGGGGTCCAGTACATGACCCTGGAGGTCCGAAAAAGCAACCTGGTGGCCCAAAGCCTTTACCAAAGCCTTGGGTTTCAGACCCTGGGCGTGCGCAAACGGTATTATGAGAACAACGGCGAGGATGCGCTGCTGATGGTGTGCCAGCAGATGCCGTCGGTGCAGGAGGACTTTGAGGAATAAGGGGCTGCCTCAGATTCCATGGGAACCCCGTATGGGCAGGAGACCGGAGCGCTCCCCAAAAGTGACGCGCAGGTTGTGGGCGCGGGGCCGGTGGATCTGGTGGGCATGACGGCCTGCGACCTGTATGAGCTTATTACGCAGTACTGCGGCGGCTGGTACTGGGATCAGTCCGAGCGATACCTGCAGCATTCACCCATTCGCCATGTCCAGAATGTAAACCGCCCACGCTGATTCAGCATGGGACGGAGGATTTCAGGGTGCCTGTGTCCCAGGGGCAGATGCTATACCATGCGCTGAAAACCCGGGGCGTACCCGTGGAGATGGTGCTGTGGGCGGCCGATAGCGCCTGCCCCATGGATGTATCCACCGGCGACTTCCTCCCCGGCGCCGCTTCCTAAAAGATCATAAACTCGCATTCCAGCCGCCCGTTGTACAGGCGGCGTTTTTGTGTGGCCCGCCTGCCAAAGAACCGCTCAAAGGCCGGGTCGGATACGATAATCCCCATTCGCCAGCCGGGGTGGCGGCGCAGCAGCGCGCCCAGGTCCCTGTACAGGGCCTGGCAGGAGGCCTTGTCCCCCAGCCGCTCCCCGTAGGGAGGGTTCGTCAGAAACACACCCTGAGGCTTTTGCAGCTGCAGCTCCCGCAAATCCAGTCGGCGGGCGGTAATTCTCCCCTCAAAGCCTGCCTGCCGCACATGCTTTTCACACAGTGTGAGTGCTTGGGGGTCAATGTCGCTGCCCAGGATATCCATGGCTGCCTGGGGGGCATAGGCTTCCTGCGCCTGCTGCCGCAAGGCTTTCATCTCTCCGGCCGGCATAAAGGCAAAGCTCTCGCAGGCAAAGGAGCGGGTCAGGCCGGGAGCGCGGCGGGCTGCCTTCATGGCCGCCTCGATCAGCAGCGTGCCTGTGCCGCAGCAGGGGTCTGCCAGGGGCATGCCCACCCGCCAGGGGCTCAGGTCCACCAATGCCGCCGCCAGGGTTTCCCTCAGCGGCGCTTCCCCGTTCCAGGTGCGATAGCCTCTGCGGTTTAATGCCTCACCGCTCATGTCCAGGGTAATCCGGGCCAAATCCTTGTGGATTGCCACATCAATGGGATAGGCAGCCCCGGTTTCCGGAAGGCGCTCCAGGTGGTAGCGGCCTTGCAGACGGTTGCAGATGGCCTTTTTACTCACCGCCTGGCAGTCCCGCACGCTCATCAGCCGGCTTCGCACGCATTTTCCCGTCACCGGAAAGGCCGCGTCCTTGGGCAGCAGGTTCTCCCAGGGAATGGAAGACACCAACTGGTACAGATCCTCAAAGCTGGCCACGGTCTGCTCCGCCAGCACCAGCAGCACCCGGTCTGCCGTCCGCAGCCACAGGTTCGCCCGGAAGGCGTCCGCCGGCGCGGCTTCAAAGCGGGCGCCGCCCTGCTCCGCCTTGGCAGGGATGCCCATGCGCCTCAGTTCGCCGGCGGCCACCCCCTCCAGCCCGAAGGCGGCGGAGGCCAGATAGGTACGGGGTGGGAAAGCGCTCATGGGTCATACCCCCGATTCATTCATTCCAATGCGCTTTGCATTATACCGGATCGCGGGGGAAAAGGAAAGAAGAACAGGAAGGGCCTGCGCCCCCCACGATTCCCTTTTCAATTCCGGCAGATTCGTGTACAATACAGGTAGACCTGCCGATGAACCAACAAAGGAGGATTGTTCCTTTTGAAACGTGTTTTTTTGATTGTGCTGGACAGCGTGGGCGTGGGTGCCCTGCCGGACGCGGAGAAGTATGGCGACGTGGGGGCCAACACAATGGCCCATATCCTCAAAGAAGCCAGGCCCAGCCTGCCCAACATGGCAGCCTTGGGGCTGGGCAAAATTCCTCTGGTGGATTATCCCGTTCCTCCCTCGGCAGCGGGGGCCTATGGCCGAGCTATGGAGGTATCTCCCGGCAAGGATACCACCACCGGCCATTGGGAAATGATGGGTCTCACGCTGCAGAAGCCTTTTCCCACCTACCCCGACGGCTTTCCCCCCCAAATCATCCAGGCTTTTGAGCAGGCCATTGGCCGCAAAAGCTTGGGCAACTATGCCGCCAGCGGCACCGAGATTCTGGACCAGCTGGGGGAGGAGCACCTGAAAACAGGTTATCCCATCGTGTATACCTCGGCGGACAGCGTGTTTCAGATCGCCTGCCATGAGGACATCGTGCCCATCCGGACCCTGTATGACTGGTGTGAAATTGCCCGCGATATCCTGCAAGGGGAGCACGCCGTGGGCCGGGTGATTGCCCGTCCCTTCACCGGTCCCGGCAAGGGCGCCTTCAGCCGTACCCCAAGGCGTCGGGACTTTTCCCTGCCTCCCACCGGGGAGACCCTGCTGGACGCCATGAAAGCCCAGGGCCTGATGACCATCGGCATCGGCAAGATCGAGGACATCTTCTGCATGCGGGGCCTGGTGGAAAGCAACCATGCCGCCGGCAACCCGGCCTGCATGGAAGCCATGATGGACACGGTGGACCGGGATTTCAAGGGCCTGGTGTTTGTCAATCTGGTGGATTTTGACTCGGTGTATGGCCACCGCCGGGACGCGGACGGCTACGCCCGGGCGCTGGAAGCCTTCGATGTGGTTCTGGGCAAGCTGACGGCCCGCATGGGAGGAGAGGATCTGGTGCTGATCACCGCCGACCACGGCTGCGACCCCACCTTTACCGGCACGGACCACACCCGGGAGCACACCCCGCTTCTGGCCTGGCATCCGGGCATGAAGGGGCTTACCGATCTGGGCACCCGCGGAAGCTTTGCCGACATCGCCGCCACCATCGCCGAGCTGTTTGGCCTTCCCCAGCGCTTTGGAGCCCAATCCTTTGCCGCCGCCATTGAATAGAAAGGGAGATACACCATGAGCGAGACCTATTTTCAGAGGATCCAAAAGGCCGCCGATGCTGTGGAAGCAGCCTGCGGGCGGGCCGAAATCGGTTTGATCCTGGGCAGTGGCCTGGGGGATTATGCCCAGGCCCTGGAAAACAGCCGTTCCATCGCCTACAAGGACATCCCCGGCTTCCCCCTCTCCACGGTGGAAGGCCATGCGGGTATGTGGCATACGGGAGAACTGAGGGGCAAGCGGGTTTGCATGATGCAGGGCCGGTTTCACGGCTATGAGGGCTATGACCTGGCGGAGGTTACGCTGCCGGTGCGGGTGATGCAGCTCCTGGGCGTCAAGATCCTCATCGTCACCAATGCCGCCGGGGGTGTCAACACCGCCTTCTCCGCCGGAGATTTGATGCTCATCACGGATTTCATCAACCTGTCCGGCAAGAACCCTCTGACCGGGCCCAACGATTCCCGCTTGGGTCCCCGTTTCCCGGACATGAGCTTTGCCTATGACCGGGATCTTCAGGCCCTGGCCCTTGCAACCGCCCAGCGCCTGGGCATCAAGCTTCAAAACGGCGTCTATTGCTGGCTCAACGGACCCAACTACGAAAGCCCGGCGGAGATCCGCATGACCCGGGTTTTGGGGGCCGATGCCGTGGGAATGTCCACCGTACCGGAAACCATTGTGGCCAGGCACGGCGGCATGCGCGTGCTGGGCATCAGCTGCATCACCAACATGGCTGCCGGCATCCTGGACGAGCCGCTGAACCATCAGGAGGTCGTGGAAACGGGCATCCGGGTTCGGGACACCTTCCGCAAGCTGCTGGACAACATCATTGAGGCCATGTAATCTCCCCTGTTTTTCCAATATTTTCCGCAAGGGATCACACAAGCAAAACTCCTTCCATGGGCATGCTACCACATGAGGATGCAGCCATGGAAGGAGTTTTATCAATGCGCAAGGGTGTGTTACGAAAAGGCGTGGCGCTGCTGGCGGCCCTGGGGATCCTGGGATGTGCTACCGGCGCGGCCTCCGCAAGGCCGCTGGAGGAAGGAACCCCGGTGGAAATCGCCTCTCCTTCGGCCATGTTGCTGGAGGCGGATACCGGCACAGTAATTTTTGAAAAGGATGCGGACAGCAAGCGGCAGGTGGCAAGCCTCACCAAGCTGATGACACTGCTGATTGTTCTGGAGGAGCTCCAGGAGGGAAGCATCCGCCTGGAGGATGAGGTGACTGTCAGCAAGGCTGCTGCCGCCCAGGTGGGCAGCCAGGCTCTCCTGGACGCCGGCGCGGTTTATCCCCTGGGGGACCTGCTCAGGGCCACCATCATCGCCAGCGGCAATGACTCCGCCTGCGCCCTGGCCGAGCATATCGCGGGCACCGAGGAAGCCTTTGTGGAGATGATGAATGCGCGGGCGGCGCAGCTGGGGCTCAGGGATACCGTCTATCGAAACTGCACCGGCCTCCCCGCCGATGGCTCCCACACCACTGCCCGGGACGTGGCCCGGCTTTCCTGCGAGGTCATCAAGTTTCCCGTTTATTTTGACTACGCCGCCATCTGGACGGATACCCTCAAGCATCCCAGCGGGCGAACCACCGACCTGACCAACACCAACCGTCTGGTGCGCTTTTACCCAGGCTGCGACGGCCTGAAAACCGGCAGTGCCGATGCGGCCAGATACTGCCTCAGCGCCACCGCCCAAAAGAACGGCCTGCGGCTGGTGGCTGTGGTGCTGGGCTCCTCTGCCAGCCAAAAGCGCTTTGATGAAGCCCGGGCCATGATGGACTACGGATTTGCCACCTACCGCCGGGTACAGATCCTTCGCACGGGCGAGCTGCTGGGCAGGCAGGTTCCCGTGAAGCTGGGCGGCGTAGACCAGGTGGAGGCAGCGGTGGGGACGGGCCTGACCATGCTCATGAAGGCCGGGCAGGAGAAGCAGCTTACCCTGGAGGTGGAGCTTCCCCAGGAGGTTCAGGCCCCTGTTGCTGCCGGTGATACCCTGGGCATGGTCCGTGTTCTCCTGAGCGGCCGCATCATTGCCAAACTCCCCGCCGTAGCTGCCACGGACGTACCCATGCCCGGGCTCATCGAGGGCTTCCTGAGGCTGCTCACCAACTGGCGGTAACCGGCACGTTTTCTGCGGCATAAGCCATACCAGGTCCAAGACGGAGGCATGTTCTCCGCCTTGTTTTTTTATCCCTGACAAGCTATAATGGTCCTACCGCCCACTCCCGCCGGGCGGCCATTTTCACAAAACCTCCGTGTTTTGATAAAGGAGACTTCTGTTGAACATTCTTTCTCGGCTGCAATCCTGGGGCAACTGGCTCACCAGGGACCCGGTTGGCTTCCTGGTCTATTTGCTTTATCTGGCCGTGGCCGTCCTCAGCACGCTGATTCTCCATGAGGTAGCCCACGGCTATGTGGCCTACCGCTGCGGCGACCCCACCGCCAGGATGCTGGGCAGGCTGTCCCTGGATCCCCGTAAGCACCTGGACCCCATCGGCACCGTTTTTATGGTGCTGTTCGGTTTTGGCTGGGCTAAGCCAGTGCCTGTCAACCCCCGTAATTTCCGCAACCGTGTCCGGGACGACCTGCTGGTCAGCCTGGCCGGGGTGACGGTGAACTTTACCCTGTTTCTGTTGTCCCTGGCTCTGGCTGTGGGAATCAACGGGCTGCTGTGGAAGCCGGAGCTGATCAGCGCCGTGGGAAGCCGGGAGCTGATTTCCTCCGATGGAGCCGCCTTTGCGTATCTGGTGAGCGGCCAGGGCAGTCAGCTCACCGAGTATATGCGTGTCCCCTGGCTTCAGTATGTCCAGCGGTTTTTGATGCTGTTCTTTTCCCTGAATCTTGGCCTGGGAGTGTTCAACCTGCTGCCCATCCCGCCCCTGGACGGCTGGCATGTGCTGGATGATGTGGTATTTGGGGGCAGGCTGAGCCTGAACCCCCAGATCCATCAGATTGCCCGGTACGGGCTGATGATCCTGGCCCTCACCGGGATGCTGACAACCCTGCTGTCCACCCTCACCGGAGCCATTGAAAGCGGCGTGCTGAACCTGTTTTTACTGATGACAGGCCGCGTGTAGGAGCTATTTATGCCGGTTCATGTACGCCTGAAACAGTTTGACGGCCCTCTGGATCTGCTGCTGCATCTGATTGGAAAGGCAAAAATCGATCTCGAGGACATCTTCGTGAGCCAGATCACGGAGCAGTATATTGACGTGGTCCGAAACGCGCCGGATTTTGACATGGAGGAAGCCAGCGAGTTTATCGCCATGGCCGCCCTCCTGGTGGAGATCAAAAGCCGCGCCATTCTTCCCAAGCCGCCCAAGGAAGAGGAAGAGGACCCCGAGCAGCAGCTCATCAGCCGCCTGATCGCCTACCAGCAGTTTAAGGAAGGCGCGAAAGTCATGGCGGAGTATGAGAAGGGTGCGCAGTGCATCTTTGGCAAACTGCCGGAGGAATACCCCCTGCCGCCCCCCTCCCTGGAGATCGACGGCTTGACCTTTGCCGCCCTGTGGGAGGCGCTGGAGCGTTTGGCGGAACGGGCCCCCAGGCAGCCCCGGGAGGTGGACTTTCACCTGCGGGACATCCGCCGGGACAGCTACACTGTGGAGGGCTGCATGGAGGTCATCCAGACCCGGCTGTCCCTGGGCAGCGCCTGCTTTGAGGACCTGTTCAGTGAAACGCCCGATAAAGAGGAGATTGTTACGCTGTTTATTGCGCTGCTGGAGCTGCTCAAGCTGGGCAAAGCCCATGTTTCCCAGAAATCTACTTTTGACCGGATCGTTCTGTGTCCGGGGAGGAGGGCCGAGGATGGACTTGAATGAAGCGCCTTCTGTCATCGAAGCCATCTTGTTCGTGGCGGGAGACCCCATCTCCGTGGAGGAGTTGGGGACGGCCCTGGGCCTTAGCGAGCTGGAAACCATCCACGCCGTGGAGGTGCTGCAGAAGGAATATGATTGTTCCAGGCGGGGCATTCTCCTGAGGCGGTATGGCAATCACCTGAAGCTGGAAACCCGCCCGGAATTTGCCCCCTATGTGGAGCGGATGCTCCAGCCCGTGCAGCGGCAGACCCTGTCCCAGGCGGCCCTGGAGACCCTGGCGGTGATCGCCTACCGCCAGCCCGCCACCCGGGGGGATGTGGAGCTGGTGCGCGGCGTGAAGTGCGATTATTCCATTCAATCCCTGCTGTCAAAAGGACTTATCAAGGAGGTGGGCCGCAAGGAGGCCCTGGGACGGCCCATCCTCTACGCCACTACCGACCGGTTTTTGGAGCATTTTGGAATCTCCGACATTCGGGAGCTTCCGCCCCTGCCCCAGGCCCAGCCCATGGAAAAGGACGACATTCCCCTGGTACCCTGAGGGCGGACAGGCCCTCCCACCGGCAAAATTTCCAGCGGATGGCATAAACCCCAAGAACCCGTCATATGCTAATGCACAGGACGGGTTTGTCATTTTGCGCGCAAAAAGTGTGAAAAGGTGGGGGACAAGGTGAAACAGGCGCTTACCATTCTGGCCATCGTTGTGGTGGCGTTGCTGGTGGTATCCGGCTTTATCGTGGCCGGCAGCATGCAGCAATCCAAACAACTGGCCACCAAGGTGGACCAGGTCAATGAACTCAAACAAAAGCAGCTCGCTCTCCAGGAGCAGCTGGAGGCCCTGGCGGCTGAAAGGGAAGAGCAGGCGCTGATTCTTCAGGAAAAGGAGAAGAAGCTGGCCGCTTCCCAAAAGGAAAAGGAAACCTTGCAGACTGGTTTGACGGAGATCCAGCAGCTCATCACGGAGAACCAGACGGCGCTCACCGAGGCCCAGGCTACCGCGGACACCGCCGTGGCCGCTTTGGCGCAGAAGGACACGGATCTGGCATCCGCCCAGGATGCCTTTGACCGGGAGCGCGCCGCCCTCACCCAGGAGAAGGAAAAGCACAAAGCCCTGGCGGCAAGCCTTGGAGAACAGCTCACCGCGGCCCAAAAGGAGCGGGACGACGCCCTGGCCCAGGTGGAAACCCTCAAGGGGGAGCTGGAGGTCAAGGTGACCGCAACCCAGGAAGCGCAGACGGCTCTTGCCGGAGCCCAGACCGCTTTGGATGAACTGGCCGCGCTGCAAACCGAGTACCAGGCCGCGCAGGACCAGCTGGCCGCTCTGCAGGGGGAGTACCAGGCTGCGCAGGAGGCGTTCACCGGGCTGCAAGCCGAGCACCAGGCTGCGCAGGACCAGCTGGCCGATCTGCAAACCGAGTACCAGGCCGCGCAGGACCAGCTGGCCGATCTGCAAACCGGGTACCAGTATGCTCAGGATGAACTGATCGCAGTGAAAACCGGGCATCAAGCCGCCCGGGATGAGCTGACTGCGCTAAAAGCCGAGCAGCAGTCTACGCAGGATGAGCTTGTCGAGCTGCAAGGGGAGTACCAGGCTGTGCAGGAGGCATCTTCCGCGCTTAAAACCGAGCATCAGGCCACGCAGGAACAGCTGGCCGCGCTGCAGGGGGAGTACCAGGCCGCGCAGGAGGCATTTACCGCACTGAAAACCAAGTATCAGACCACTTGGAATGAACTGACCGGGCTGCAGGGGGAGTATCAGGTCGCGCAGAAGGCACTTGACGCGCTGCAAGGGGAGTATCAGGCCGTGCAGGAGGCACTTGCCGGGCTGCAAACCGAGCATCAGACCGCCTTGGAGGAGCTGGCTGCCCTGCAAGGGGAGTACCCTGCTGTCCGCAGTGCGCTCACCGAGCTGGAAGCCAAGCATCAGGCTACCCAGGAGGCACTGGCCGCCAAGGATGGAGAGATCCAGGCCTACATGGATGCCGTAAAGGCACTTCTCCAATTAAATGCCGGAGAAGCAGCCAAAGCCCAGGAAACGATGGATGATTTCCGGAAGGCCTATCCCGGAAGTATGATGACCTTTGCCTGGTTCCAGATGCCTCAGCCCACACCGGCGCTTACGGCATCGCCTACCACAAACCCCACGGCCACTCCCAAGCCGTCGGTGGCCCCTGTTTCCGTGCCATAAGAAGCCCGCCGCTTCCCCCCACTCTCCCTTGCATGAACCTCAGGGGCAGACCGCGACCCCCTGTCGATACATCAGTCCTGCCGCCTCTCCGGCGCCCAGCGCCCACAAATCATAGGCTTTTTCATCCAGACGGTACGCATCCTCCTCCAGAGGACCGTCCGCCGCCTTTGACACAACCAGCAGGGAACTTTGCCTCAGCAGCGAAAGCAATCCCTCCTGACCCACACGCAGGCCCAGCAGACGCACATAGGCAGGCAAGGGGTTTTCCTTCAGCATCCGCCCGGTGAGGCCCAGCATCCCATGGCAGCACAGCCTGGAGAGCCTGGCATAGGTATACCGTCTGGTTTTCAGCCTCCGGAGAAGATCCTCCCGATTCAAGGCTTCCCGGCAGGCTTTGTACAGGCGGTTTTGCAGGCCTTCAGTGCAGTCGGGCAGGGCGGCCAGCTGAGCCTTGCTCATGGAGCGAAGTTCATTGAGCAGGACAAGGTCCAGGCTCTTTTCCGGATGGAAAGGAAGTCCCCGGTGATCATAGCCGCAGGCAGCCTGGGCTTCGGCCCAGTTTTCTTTTGCCAGGGCGGTGCGAACAGCCGTGGCGGAGGGATAGCCCCGACTGGGGTCCAGCGACGTTTCGTGATAGCTTCCCACCCTGAGTACCGGCAAGGGCCGGATCGGGCTGTGAAGGCGTGCCAGCGCCCGCAGATAGCTGATGGCCAGGATGTTGTTGGGAGCGGAAAAGATACGGCCAAGGGCTTCCTTTGACAGGGGGAGACTCTCCTCTGTTTCGCGCTCCTCCCGGCCAAGCACCTGGGCCAGCGCCCATCCCTGGGCCGCGGCAAAGGGCATACCCCGTCCCAGCGCTTCCCTGAGCCTGTCTGTAAAGCAATCGTCCTGCTGTTCCAGCACCTGGGCCGCTTCCGCCAGCAGCGGGATCTCATGATTTTCACATCCAAAGCTGATATGGGTGACAAACCCCAGGTCATGTAAAATCGAAACGCCCCCCAGGGCAAAATGCTCCGCCTCCCGAATGGCAAAGAGGGCAGGCAGCTCCAGCACCAGGTCCGCTCCTGCAGTAAGCGCTGCCCTGGCTCGCTCAGCCGGGGCGTAGACAGCCGGCATGCCCCGCTGGGTGAAGGGCCCGCTCATGACGCATACAATGGCCGCTTCCGGCAATTTTTCCCGGATAAGTTCAAACTGACGGGCATGCCCCCTGTGAAAGGGGTTGTATTCGCAGACGATCCCCACCACCGCCGGCGGGTTTTGGCAGGGCATTTTTTGCTTATTTTTCTGGTGCATTTTGCATTTTCCCTTTCATTTCGTGCTGAAAAGGTGTATAATACATCGGTTGTCAATATCGCTGAGCACAGCACAGTATACCATACTAGGGAGGAAGCCGTCATGTCCGTCATTGAAAAAATCAAGGCGAAGGCCAAACAAAGGCCCATGCACATCCTGCTGCCCGAGGGCACGGAACCGCGCACCGTCCAGGCTGCCGCCAGGATCGCCGCCGAGGGTATCGCCCGGGTGACCCTGCTGGGGGATGCCGGGGAGATCGCAAAGGTCGCCCAGGAGAAGGGCGTGGAACTTGGGGGAGTGGAGATCCAAAACCCCGCCACCAGCGAGAAATCTCCGGCCTACGCACAGCTTTTGTTTGAACTTCGCAAGGCGAAGGGCATGACGGAGGATCAG
Organism: Clostridiales bacterium; assembly: GCA_012729115.1. Taxonomy (GTDB): domain Bacteria; phylum Bacillota; class Clostridia; order Christensenellales; family Aristaeellaceae; genus Limiplasma. Next base: position 46,631 of record JAAYDR010000003.1, read on the forward strand.
GCCAGGGAACTGGTCACCACCAACCCCCTGTATTATGGCGCGGTGATGGTGAAAGCCGGGGATGCCGACGGCATGGTGGCCGGCGCCATCCATTCCACCGGAGACGTGCTGCGGCCGGCGCTGCAAATCATCAAGACCGCTCCGGGCATCAAGGTGGTGTCCAGCTGCTTCATCATGGAGCTGGCCACGGCCCGGTATGGCCAGGAGGGCGTGATGATCTTCGGCGACTGCGCCGTGATCCCCAACCCCACGGCGGAGGAGCTGGCCGCTATTGCCATCGCCAGCGCCCAAACCGGCAAGAGCCTGGTGGACTTGGACCCCAAGGTGGCGATGCTTTCCTTCTCCACCAAGGGCAGCGCCAAGGACGCGCTGGTCACTAAGGTGCAGGAAGCCACAGCCCTGGCCCATGCCCAGGCTCCTGAGCTGGAGCTGGATGGTGAGCTGCAGGCGGATGCGGCCCTGGTGGAAAGCGTTGGTCAGCTGAAGAGCCCCGGTTCCACGGTGGCGGGTCATGCCAACGTGCTCATCTTCCCCGACCTGCAGGCCGGCAACATCGGTTACAAGCTGGTGCAGCGCCTGGCCGGAGCCCAGGCCGTTGGCCCCATCATCCAGGGCCTTGCCAAGCCCGTGAACGATCTCAGCCGCGGCTGCTCGGTGGAGGACATCGTCAGCGTGGTCGCCATTACTGCCGTGAAAGCGCAAGCATAAGGAGCATATCAGATGAAGATTCTCATTCTCAACGCCGGTTCCTCCTCCCTGAAATACCAACTCATCGACATGGAAGGCGAAAAGCTGCTGGCCAAGGGCATTTGTGAGCGCATTGGCATCGAAGGCAGCAAGCTCAAGCAGAACGTGAATGGACAGGCCTATGAGCGCATCGCCCCCATGAAGGACCATACCGCCGCCATCCAGCTGATGCTGGAAGCCCTCACCGGAGACAAAGGCGCGCTTTCCAGCATGGACGAGATCGGCGCGGTGGGGCACCGGGTGCTCCATGGCGGCGAGCGGTTTACCGCCAGCGTGCTCATCAACGAGGAGGTCAAGGAGGCCATCCGCGCCAACATCCCCCTGGGCCCCCTGCACAACCCCGCCAATCTGATGGGCATTGAGGCCTGCGAAAAGGTGATGCCGGACACCCCCAATGTGGCGGTGTTCGACACGGCTTTCCACCAGACCATGCCCAAGAAGGCGTATCTCTACGGCATTCCCAAGGAATACTATGAGCGGCTGCACATCCGCCGTTACGGCTTCCACGGCACCAGCCACCGTTATGTCAGCAAGCGGGCCTGCACCTTCCTTGGCCTGGACTATAAAAAGACCAGGGTGATTACCTGCCATTTGGGCAACGGCTCCAGCCTGGCGGCTGTGGACTGCGGCAAGTGCGTGGACACCAGCATGGGCCTGACCCCTCTGGAGGGCGTCCTCATGGGCACCCGCTCGGGCAGTGTAGACCCGGCTGTGGTGCAGTTCATCGCCAATAGCGACGGCCTGTCCGTAGACCAGGTGCTGGACATCCTCAACAAAAAGAGCGGACTCATGGGCATCAGCTGCAAGAGCAGCGACATGCGGGACATCGATGACCTTTGCGACGCGGGTGACGAGGACGCGCTGACTGCCCGTGACATGCTGGCCCACAGCATCCGCAAGTACATTGGCGCCTACGCGGCGGTGATGGGCGGTGTGGACGTCATTGCCTTTACGGCCGGCATCGGTGAAAACAACGATATCATTCGCCGCATGGTCATGGAAGGCATGGAGTTCATGGGCGCGAAGCTGGACACGGAAAAGAACCTGAAAAACCGGGTCGAAACCGTGGTTTCCGCCGATGACAGCCGCGTGAAGATCGTGGTGATCCCCACGGACGAGGAGATTGTCATCGCCAGAGACACGCTGGCCATCGTGTCCGGCGCGTTGATGGACTAAGGCAAACGCCTTAAAATCATGGTTGACAAACCCTCCCTGCGGCCTTATAATACTGCATGGTCACGTTTGAGGAGGGTACCATGCTGCTGGATGTTTCAAAGGCTTTTTTGAATCCTGGCACCGCGTTCCCCTTTGAGGCGAAGGTACAGCTTCCGCCTCAGGACGTGATGGGTGAAACGGTTTCATGGGATGAGGCTCTGCTGCAAGGGACGTACACCGTTGTGCAGGATGAGGTTCATCTGAAGGGAACCCTTCATGGGATGGCCCATGCGGCCTGCGCCCTGTGCCTGGGCCAGGCGGACGTTCCCCTGCGGCTCCCCTTTTCGGAGGTGTTCCGCAAGAACGCAGGCAGCCCGGAGGACGAGTCCTTTCCCTATGAGGGGAAAGCCGTTTCCCTGGACCAGATGGTGCTTACGCTGATGATGCTCAGCCTCCCCATGCGCTTTGTTTGCAAAGCGGACTGCAAGGGGACACAGGAGCTTCAGGCGTGGCAAAAGGACATTTCCAAGAGCTCATGCCAAGATGGACCGCCCACGCAGCGTCCTTTTGAAGCATTGCAGCACTTGCTGAAGAAGGACGAGGAGGTGTAGATATGGCTCTTCCCAAAGGTAAAGTATCCAAGGCCAGAGGCCGCAGCCGTCGGGCGAATTGGAAGCTCAGCCTGCCCGGCATCGTGGAATGCCCGCAGTGCCACCAAAAGAAGCTTTCCCACCGCGTGTGCAAGCATTGCGGATATTACAACGGTAAACAAGTAATTGACATGACCGAAAAACAGAAGGAAAACGCTTAAGTTTTCCAATGCCGCGGACCGCCTGCTATTCCTCCCTTCAGGAGAGCATGCAGGATGCCCGCGGCGTTTGCCCTTTGAACAAGAGGAGTATGCGTTCCGCCCCACAGAGAGAGCAACCCATTGGCTGAAACGTTGCTTGGATCGGCGGAAGCGCAGAAGGTCGCTTGGGAGGGCGCGGGATGAACGGCCTGGGCCGCTAGTTCCGCCGTATGCGCCCGTTACCGCGCACAGAGGCGCTTGCCTGGCAGGCGCAAAATAAGGTGGTACCACGGAGCCGCTCCGTCCTTTGGGACGAGGCGGCTTTGCTGATTTTCAGGAGGGATTCCATGGGGTTTTGGGATAGGGTTATGGGAAGGCTTAGCGTGCCTGGGCTTCTCCTGCTCACCGCCGGGGTGGTGCTGGTTCTGCAGGCGGCCAAGCTGTGCAGGCTGGTGCTCAGGGACAACGGGGAAAGAGTCATCCCGTGGGTGAAGGTGCTGGGGCTGGTCCTGGCAGTTTTAGGAAGCGTCATTTTGCTGGATTGGATTCCAGGGCTGTAGCCCCGGAGTAAGCACAGTACGGAGGGACTTATATGAGTCAGCAACCGCAGGAATTTGCGATGGAGAAGGTATACAACCCCCAGGCCATTGAGGATAAGCTCTATCGGATGTGGGAGGAAAGCGGGGCTTTCACGGCCCATCCCGTTCCCGGCAAGAAGCCTTTTACCATTGTGATGCCGCCGCCCAACATCACCGGGCAGCTGCACATGGGCCATGCCATGGACTGCCTTTTGCAGGACGCTCCCACCCGCTATCACCGCATGAAGGGGGACCCCACCCTGTGGCTCCCCGGCACGGATCACGCCTCCATTGCCACGGAAGTGAAGATCGTGGAGCAGATGCGGGCGGACGGGGTAACCAAGGAGCAGATCGGCCGGGAGGGCTTTTTGGAGCGCGCCTGGAAGTGGAAGGAAGAGTACGGCGGCAGGATCAACCGGCAGCAGCGCAGGCTGGGTGCCAGCTGCGACTGGAGCCGGGAGCGCTTTACCATGGACGAGGGCTGCAACGAGGCCGTGCGGGAGGTCTTTGTGCGGCTGTATGAAAAGGGACTGATCTACCGGGGTGAGAGGATCATCAACTGGTGCCCGGTGTGCAAGACCGCCCTGTCCGATGCGGAGGTGGAGTACGAGGAGCAGGCCAGCCACCTGTGGCATATCCGCTATCCGGCGGCGGACGGCGGCCCGGGCGTGGTGGTGGCCACCACCCGGCCTGAGACCATGCTGGGGGATACCGGCGTGGCCGTGAACCCCGCCGACCCGCGCTACACCCACCTGGTGGGCCGAAGAGTGATCCTGCCCCTGGTGAACAAGGAAATCATCGTGGTGGCCGATGACTATGTGGACATGGAGTTTGGCACCGGCGCGGTGAAGATGACCCCCGCCCACGACCCCAACGACTTTGAGGTGGCCCAGCGCCATGGCCTTGAGGTGCTTCGGGTGACCAACGATGACGGCACCATGAACGAGAACGCGGGCCGGTTTAATGGCATGAAGGCGTTGGAATGCCGCAAGGCGGTGGTTCAGGAGCTGGAAAGCCTTGGCCTGCTGGTAAAGATTGAGGACTATACCCACAATGTGGGCACCTGCTACCGCTGCCATCAGACCGTGGACCCGCTGGTCAGCCGCCAGTGGTTTGTGAAAATGGAGCCACTGGCAAAGCCCGCCATTGAGGCTGTACAAAGCGGAAGGACGCGCTTTGTGCCCGAGCGCTTTACCAAGACCTACTATAACTGGATGGAGAACATCCGGGACTGGTGCATCAGCCGTCAGCTGTGGTGGGGCCATCGGATTCCCGCCTGGTACTGCGACGACTGCGGCGAGCTTATCGTAGCCCGACAGGCACCGGCGGCCTGTCCCAAGTGCGGCAGCACCCATCTGCATCAGGATGAGGATGTGCTGGACACCTGGTTTTCCTCCGCACTGTGGCCTTTCAGCACCCTGGGCTGGCCCAGAGAAACCGAGGATCTCCAGTACTTCTATCCCACCAACATGCTGGTCACCGGTTATGACATCATCTTCTTCTGGGTGGCCCGGATGATTTTCAGCGGCATCGAGCAGATGGGGGAAGTGCCTTTTGATACGGTGCTGATCCATGGCCTGGTACGGGACGACAAGGGACGCAAGATGAGCAAGAGCCTGGGCAACGGCGTGGACCCCCTGGAAGTGATCGACCGGTATGGCGCCGACGCCCTGCGCTTTTCCCTGGCCAATGGGGTGAGCCCGGGCAATGACACCCGCTTCTCCACCGAGAAGGTGGAAAGCGCCCGCAACTTTGCCAACAAGGTATGGAACGCCGCCCGCTTTGTGTTGATGAATACGGCCAGCCGGGAGGAGATTCGCATCCGGGAGCTGACTCTGCCGGACCGTTGGATCCTAAGCCGCTTCCAGGAGGCCGTGACGGAGATCAGCAAGCACATGGAGGAGGGGGATTTCGGCCTGGTCGCCTCCAAGATCTATGACTTTGCCTGGAGCGAGTTCTGCGACTGGTACATCGAACTGAGCAAGGGGCGGCTGATGGGCGAGGACGAAGCTGCCAAACGCAATGTCCGCGCCGTGCTGCTGTACGTGCTGGAGGGCATCCTCAAGCTGCTGCATCCCTTTATGCCCTTCCTCACGGAGGAGATCTACCAATACCTGCCGGGCAAAGAGGGCATGCTGATTCTGGCCTCCTGGCCCCAGGTGAGGCCGGATCTTACCTTTGCTCAGGAGGAGCGGCAGATGGAGGGGCTCATGGAGATCATCCGGACCATCCGCAACCTGCGGGCGGAGATGAATGTGCAGCCCGGCAAACGCACCCATGTGACCCTGATCCCCGAGGCGGGCTGGGAGGATACCCTGGCCTTGGCCGAGCCCTATCTGCAGCGCCTGGCAGGGGCCAGCGACGTGAAGCTGGGAGACAAGGACGCCCTGACAGGGCAAAAGACAGTCAGCGCCGTGTGCGCTGCCGGTGAGATCCGCATCCCCCTGGGAGACCTGGTGGACTTTGCCAAGGAGGTGGCCCGTCTGGAGAAGGAGGCCGCCCAGCTGGCGGCAGAGATTGGCCGGGGAGAGGCGAAGCTGGGAAATCCGGGGTTTGTGGATAAGGCCCCCCCGGCTCTGGTGGAGCAGGAAAAGGAGAAGCTGAAGACCAACCAAAGCATGCTGGCTTCCCTTCAGGAGCGCATTGCCGCTCTCAGGGAGAGCCTGTAAAACGTGGCAAGGATGATGGACAATCAAATGGATCAGCCCGGCGGGTTTCACCATCTTCCCGTGCTCTTTGACGAGGTGATGGAGTGGCTTCGCCCACGCGGCGGCGGTGTGTACCTGGACGGAACGCTGGGCGGCGGCGGCCACAGCGAAGGCATCCTGCAAGCCGCAGGGGGAGAGGCCACCCTCTGGGGGCTGGACCGGGACGAGGCGGCTATTGCCGCCGCCTGTGAAAGGCTGCGTGTCTATCCGGGCTTTCATGCCATCCGGGGAAACTTCCATGACGCCAAGGCGCTGCTTTCCGCAGCAGGGGCAGTTCCCCTGACGGGGACCCTGCTGGATTTGGGCGTAAGCAGCCATCAGCTGGATACGGCAGACCGGGGTTTCAGCTACCACGAGGACGCACCTTTGGACATGCGCATGGACCGGAGCCGGGGTATGACGGCGGCCGAGTATCTGGCCACGGTGAGCCGGGAGGAACTGCGGCGGGTACTTACGGACTATGGCGAGGAGAAGTGGGCTGCCCGCATTGCCCAGGTGCTGGAGGAGAGACGGGCCAAGGCCCCGATTCTCACCACGGCGGACCTGGTGGCGGTGGTGGATGCGGCCATCCCCAAGGCGGTGCGCCGCAAGGACGAGGGCCATCCCGCCCGCCGAACCTTTCAGGCGGTGCGCATTGCGGTTAATGACGAGCTGGCTCCGCTGGACCAGGCCCTTTGCGATATCGCGGATTGCCTGGCTCCCGGCGGCAGGCTGCTGGTCATTACCTTCCATTCCCTGGAGGACCGGATTGTAAAAAGCACATTTCGCAAGCTGCAAAACCCGTGCGTATGCCCGCCCAAGGCCCCCATCTGCACCTGCGGCAAAAAGCCCCTGGGGAAGGTGCTGGCAGGTGGCGCGGTAAAGCCGTCCGCTGAGGAAGTGAAACGCAACCCCCGTTCCCGCAGCGCCAAGCTGCGGGTGTTTGAACGCTTCCCCCGGGCAGGGGAGCAAAGGAGGTAGCCATGCCAACCCTTTATGTGGTGGCAACGCCCATCGGCAACCTGGCGGACATGACCCCCAGGGCCATTGACACGCTGAAAAGCGTGGGTTTGATTGCGGCGGAGGATACCCGCGTGACCCAGAAGCTGCTCAGCGTTTTTGGCATCTCTACCCCCATGACCAGCTGCCATGAGCACAACGAGCGGAGCAAGGCGGAGAGAATCGTAGCCCGGATGCTGGCGGAAAACCTGGACGTGGCCCTGACAACGGACGCGGGCACCCCCTGCATCAGCGACCCCGGCAGCATTTTGACGGAGGAAGCGGTAAAGGCAGGAATCCAGGTGGTAGCGGTGCCGGGTCCCACAGCCCTGGCGGCAGCCCTCAGCGTCAGCGGCATGCCGGTGAGCGAGTTCACTTTTTACGGCTTTCTGCCCAGGGCCAGGGGAGAGCTGAAGGAAAAGTTGCGGGAGATGCGCACCCATTCCAGGCTGGCGGTGGTGCATGAGTCTCCCCATCGGGTGGTGGATTTGCTGGACGCGATGGGGGAGCTTTTTCCCCATACCCAGGTCAGCGCCAGCTGCGACTTGACCAAGAAGCATGAGTGTACCCTGCGGGGGAGTGTGGCACAGGTGCTGGATGCCCTGCGGGCCAACCCCAAGGCAGACAAGGGTGAATATTGCCTGGTGCTGCGCTGGGGGGATGAGGATGCCATTCCCGCTGCCAGGCAGGAATGCCAGGTGTCCCTGGAAGGCCGCCTTCTGGAGAAGATGTTCCAGGGGCTGAGCCTGCGGGAGGCCATGGAAGCCCTCACCGGAGCAGGGGAGAGGAAGAACGCCGTGTACGCGGCTGGACTTGCCGTGAAGCAGTGGCTGGGGGAAAGGGAGTAGGGAAGCTCCCGGAAGGCATCCCTTGGTATACGCAGAATAGAATGTACGCCCGGAAGTCCGCCGGGCTTTTTCATATGACTCAATCATGCTTTGCCCCGTTTGGAACTCCCTTCCTTGGCGCATACTATCCCTTGGCAACAAGCCGGAAGGAGAGAGAAGCATGAATCCTTTTGATCAAAAGAACGGGCGGCTGGATGACTGCATTGTGGACTGGAAGGGGCTGTACCCTGCCCCCTACAACAAGAACGAGGTGGACCCCTATACCCGCACGCGGATCATCCTGATGAATGGTACGGAGTTTGAGAATGTCTGGTATTCCCATCAATTCTCCCGCCACTGTCCAAACGGAGACGTGCGCAGGCAGCTGGCCCTGCTGCGCAGGCTGGAACAGCAGCAGCAAAAGCTGCTCAGTGCCTTAAAGCCCCCCGATGAGACGGTGCTGGAACATACCATCGGCTACGAGCAGCTGGCTGTGGACCTGACGGCTCATCTGGCCCAGCGGGAAGCGGATCCCCATGTGAAAAACGCATTGGATTTTGCCCTGCTGGAGGACTTTGATCATCTCTACCGCTATGCAGACCTGATGGACATGGAAACCGGCGTTCACGCGGAGGACCTGGTGGGGCATTATACGGAAGTGATGCCCGGCAGGCCCACCATCTCGGAGCATTGCTATCCCTATGATACCATCAAGAAGCCCATTGACAATACGGCTGCCCTGGGCACCAAGCTGTGCGTGGGTATCATCACCGCCGCCGAGCAGCAGACCATGAACTTTTATATGAACGTCTGCGGAACCTATCAAAACGACAGAGGCCGCAAGCTGTACCAGGAGATCGGCATGATTGAGGAACAGCACGTGAGCCACTATGGCAGCCTGATGGATCCTGCCTGCACCTGGCTGGAAAACCTGCTGATGCATCAGTACATCGAGTGCTATCTGTACTATTCCTGCATGGAGACGGAAAGCTGCCCCAAAACCAAGCAGGTCTGGCAATGGCTTTACGATCAGGAGACCATCCACCTGGCCGCCACGGTGAGGCTGCTCCAAAAGGAAGAGAAGAAGGATTATCAGCAGGTGGTGGGCAAGGGAGACTTCCCCCCGCCCATCTGCCTGTGCTCCAACATCGACTATGTGCGCCAGGTGCTGGGGAGCACAGTTCAGCAGGCCACCTGCCGGGAGAGCTATGCCAGCGTGGACAATCTGGAGAAGGACGCGGATTTCTTTCGCTACCAGGGCCGGGTGAATGCCGACGCTGCCTGCGTGCCCAGCCACATGGTCATCAAGGATCACATTGGCCAGTTCACCCGGGACTACCGCTGGGAGACCGCCCCCAATCCCATCCAGCAGCTGCGGGATGTGCGGGTGGACAACATTGACGTGGGCCGGGTGCCTGGAGGCGTGCAGCCGCCCCCGCCTCCCACCATGATGGGGATGGGGGCCAGGCCGCAACCGGGGATTTGAGCTGTCAGCTGCTGGCGCTTTGATACTTCCTTAGCCCAAACCTCCAGAACCACAGGGCAAACCATGTGAAGAAGAGAACTGTCGCCACAGCTGCCCACAGGCTTCCGGCTTCAAGGCTGCGGGTGATGAACTGGGTGGGCACGGTGGACATGATCCCATAGGGAAGAATGAAATAGAACAGCAGCCTCATGATTCCCTTGTACAGCACCCCCGGCACCTTGAAGCTGAACTGGAGCATCTGTTCCTCCAGACGCATGATGCCATCGGCGGAGATTACCAGAAAGGGGATGGTGCGCAGAATCAGTTCCAGGTCATACCACAGCAGCGTCATCAGGAGCACCAGGCTGGCATAGCCCAGGATCAGCCCCAGTGACACCCGAATGCCCGCCACGGACAAGCCATAGCAGAGGATCAGCACGCTCAGGATGACCAGTGGGAAGGAGCCCGGATTCACGTTTTCAAAGGTCAGGCGCAGCAGGGGATTCATGGGCTTGGTCAGGTACTGGTCCAAATCCCCCCGCCTGATCTTTCCGGGAAGGTCCACAATGCCAAAGAAGTAGATGAGCATGTTCAGGGCATTGATCATGGAAAAGGTGCCCACAAAGAGGATCATGTGTCCCCGGCTCCAGCCGCCAATGCTGTCCACCTGGGAATAGACGGCTTCAAAGGTAAGCAGCTGAATCAAAAACAGGGCCCCGTCCGACAGAAACGCGCCGAAAAAACTCACCCGGAACGCCATCATGCGGGAAAACTTGTACTTGATCAGCAGGTGGATCAGCCGCAGGTTGCGCCTCATACGCCCACCCCCTCGTATCGGGTACGAAGACTGTGGTACAGCCACTGTCCGGCCAGCAAAATGGCCGCAAGCCACACCAGCAGCACAGCCAGGGAGAGGCATCCTTCAGCCACGCTCATTTGGTCTGTGAGCAGCATGGCCGGGGTAAACACCACGTGGGGAAAGGGCAGGAAGCGAAGGAAATCCGCCAAAGGGCCCCGGAGCAGGGACAGGGGTACCAGCGCGCCGGTGGCAAAGGAAAGGATGGCCTCCTGCAGGTACAGAAAGAATTCCATCTCCACAAACCGGAAAGCCAGGATGCCGATCACATAGTGGTATCCGGCCATGAACAGCAGTCCAAGAAGCGCTGTGCTTATCCCCAGCACCAGCCTGGAGAGATCCCAGGAAAGAGTGATGTTGATTTTCAGCAGTCCGGCGGCGATGGCGGCGGCAAGGAAGCTGAACCCCAGGCGCGAGGCGGATTGTCCGGCGGCCTTGGTGCAGAAAAAGCCAAAGGGGTTCATGGGCGTAACCATGTGCTTGGAAAAGCTGCCCTCCCGGATCAGGCGGGAGACCTCCCGGCTGATCCTTGGGGACATGTCAAGGGATACCAGCAGGGATCCTGTCAGGTAATAGGACAGCATGCCGTGAAAGGTGAAGCCGCTCACCAGCTCGCGCCCCGAAAAGGCAGCATTCCAGAGCACCCCCGCAGCGATGATCTCGCCCAGGATGGCCGCCAGGGTCATCACCACGTCCAGCCGCCAGATGAGCTGCATCTTAAAGCTCCAGCGAAAAACCTCCAGGTATTTTTTCATGCTCGCACCTCCCTGTGGCTGCGGTAGATTTTTTCCACCACCACGCTGATGTCCTCTTCCTCCACGGAGACATCCAGAAGCCGGATTTCCCGCATAAGCTGGGCCAGAATGGACCCGCTGCGCTCCTTGGGGCACAGGAATACTGCTTTGTGGCCGTTTTGTTCCAGGATTTCACAGCCCTGGGGCAGGATAAAGGGGGATTCCTCCTCATAACACACGGTGATTTTTTTGTGGGTCTGGAAAGAGGCAAACAGTTCCTCCGTCCCGCCGTCGTAGGCCTTGCGCCCCTCCTTTAATACCACGCTGCGGGGGCAGAGGTTGCGGATGTCCTCCATGTAATGGGAGGTCAGCAATATGGTGGTTCCGTTGCGCGTGTTTACTTCTTTTAGGAACTCCCGGATCTGCCGCTGGGCGGGGGCATCCAGGCCGATGGTGGGCTCATCCAGAAAGAGCACCCTGGGATTATGCAGCAGGGAGGTAATCAGCTCCATCTTCATCCTCTCGCCCAGGGACAGGGTCCGGACCTGGGCGTTCAGGTATTCCCTGGAATCAAACAGATCGGCGAAGAGTTCCAGGTTGCGCCGGTAGACCTCTGTGGGGATGTCATACATCTCCTTGAACAGCAGGAAGGTGTCGGCAGCGGTCATTTCATAGATAAGCTGGCTCTTTTGGCCCATCACCACTGCGTATTGTTTCTTGAAGGCGTTTTCCAGCTTGTTGGGATAAAAGCCCAGCACGGAGATTTCGCCGCTGGTGGGGGCGATAATGCCCGTGAGCATCTTCACCAGGGTGGTTTTTCCCGCCCCGTTGGGGCCAATCAGCCCCAGAAACTCTCCTTCTTCCACCTTCAGGTCAAAGTCTGAAAGGGCGGCTTTGGTTTCATAGGTCCTGTGGAACAGGGCACGGAAGCTTCCCTTGAGCCCTGCCTCCTTTTGGAACCGTTTATATTCCTTTGTCAGGCCCTTGGTATATAGGATGTGATTCAACGTGAGGTCCCCTCTCCAAATAAATGGCCCGCAAAAGACACTCCGCGCCTGTAAAGGGCGGATAATCCCTGCGGGCAAAAGCTTCAGATATGAAAAGGCGCAGCGGTCACTCCTCGCCACGCCTCATGATCCAAAGATCTTGAAACAGCCTGTCAGGTAGTGTCTTTCAAAGGCAACACAAACAATCGGATATTACCCGGCCAATGTGTTCCTTTGCAACTTGATTCAGTTGACGACCACCAGAGCAGACCGGACCGACATCAAGACACCTCAACTTGTTGAATATTTCGCGCTTAGTATAGCAGGTTGGATGGGTTTGTCAATAGCCGGCCGGGGCGTTCTTCGTCACCCTAGCCCCAGTTCCCCGCAAACCCTGGCCAGGATGTCCGCCATTTCCTGCCAGTGCGCCTCCATTTCCTGCACCAGTTTGAACTGTGTGCGGGCACGGTCCAGATTGTGGCCCGGGCGGGAAATGCGGTAGTACACATCACCGGCAAGGTGATCCGCTAAAAAGCGGATGCCGTTTTCCAGGGTCATCAGCTTGGCCCCCAGGGGCAATGTCTCAATTTCCTTTGGGGTGAAGCGCTTCCCGCATTGCTCCAGGAAGCCCCGGGTATAGGCCTCATACAGTTCCAGGGAAATCCGCACCAGGCTCAAATCCCGCTCATCCTCCGCCGCTGTGGAAGCGCCAAAGCGGATGGAATCCCCAAAATCATTGGCTGCCAGGCCGGGCATGACGGTGTCCAGATCAATCACGCACAGGGCGCCGCGTGTTTTCGCATCCAGCATGACGTTGTTGAGTTTGGTGTCGTTGTGGGCCACTCTCAGGGGCAGTTCCCCCTTCTGGAGCAGTTCCATCATCACCGATGCCTCCGCCTCCCTGGCCAGGGCAAAGGCAATGTCCTCCTGCACGTCCCTGCCCCTCCCGGCAGCGTCCTCCTGGACGGCCTGGCGGAACTGGACATAGCGGTTGGGGGTATCATGAAAGCGGGGAATGGTCTCATGGAGAGTTTCCGCCGGAAAGTCCGCCAGCAGGTTTTGAAATGTGCCAAAGGCCACGGCGCTTTGGTAGAAGTCTTCCTTGCTTTCCGCCCTGTCCAGGCAGATACTGTCTGGGATATAATCATAAAGCCGCCAATATTCTCCCTCGTCATCCAGGAAATAGGTACTGCCCTCATGGGTGTTGATCAGCCGCAGGGAATGGCGGGGCCTGGGGTCAGCCTGGCTCAGATGCTGGGTCACGGCTGAAACGTTGTGCATCAGGGCTGGAACATCCTTAAACACATGCCGGTTGATTTTCTGCAAAACATAGGACAGTCCCTCATCCGTTACCAATCGGTAGGTGGCGTTAATATGACCGTGCCCATGGCGCTCGCATTGGATAGGGCGGCCCTTTACCGCAAAGGCGTTGGCAGCCTTAAGCATCGTGTTCCCTCCGTTGTGACTTCATTTGTGAACCGCGAATCCCATTTAATATACGCCGCCTTCCGACGGTTTTCCTGCGTTGGGTGAGGATAGAAAAATCCGGCCGCAACCATTGTTTGACACTAACTTCAATATATGTTATGTTTACCACCATGTAGGCCGCGACTCTGTTATAGGTCTCGTCATGTAGCCCTTGATGTACATCAAAGCGCTTTGTTTCTAAAAGACCGCATATACAAAGCACAGGCTGTGCGGTTGGACGCGTTGTTGTATCTCCATAGGCTCATTCTTCAGGAAAGAAGGCGACCCGAATGAAAAACAG
>JAAYDR010000029.1 GCA_012729115.1 Clostridiales bacterium
ATTTGCTGCTCTTTCTGGACGGGGCGCGCTTGGGCTATGGCCTGGCGGCGGACCCCCGGGTGGATTTGCCCTTTCTGGCCCGTTGCTGTGATGCGTTCACCATTGGCGGCACCAAGGCCGGGTTGCTCTTTGGCGAGGCCATTGTGCTGACAAACCCCAAGCTTGCCCCCTGCTTCCGCTATACCATCAAGCAGCGGGGCGGGATGCTGGCCAAGGGATGGCTGCTTGGGATTCAGTTTATGGCACTGCTCAAGGACGGTTATTATGTGCGGACCTGTGCCAAGGCCAATGCCGCCGCCCAGGCAATCAAGCAGGCCTTCCTGGACAAGGGCGTGGCCCTGCTCGTCGACACCCCCGCCAATCAGGTTTTTCCAATTTTGTCCCGGCCGCAGACCGCCAGTTTGCGCGAGAAATACGGCTTCTCCCACTGGCAGCAGGTGGACCAGGAGCACACCGCCGTGCGCTTTTGCGTCAGTGCCACCACCCGGGAGGGAGCCGTGGAAGCGCTCCTTCATGATATTGCAGAATGGGACGATTAGAAAACGTTTATTTTTCAGAATTTCAAGGATTATGACTTGACAATGTAATAAATTTGTAATATTATTAAGAACGATTCAATAGTTGTGATACGTTTGGATGATTGGCGCGATGTAAGGGTCTCTTTCGTGCCTTGGATTGATGTCATACGGAGGGAACCGCGATGGGCAGAACTTGGCGAATGGAACCTTGTTTGATGAGGACAATCAATAGGGGGATTGCTCTGGTGCTTTGCGCCTGTGTGCTGTTAACCCTGATGCCGCTGAGCGTTGCCCTGGCCGGCGGGCCCTCCAGCATCACGCCCAGCGCTACCAAGGTGTATGTGCAGTTTACTTCCGATACGGAGATTTTTACCACCGCAGAGTACAGCCCGGGAAAGATCATTGGTGCCGGCACGGTGCTGCAATTGGTGGCAAACCAAACCTATGAGTCCGGCGGCGAAGAGTATTATTGCCTGTATTACAGCAACCAGCCCTACAACGTACGGGCCGGTGATGTGAGCGGGAACATCCTTTCCGCCGGTGATTTGTCGGATTATATCACCAACGTGCTTTGGAATGCGGGCAGTTTTACCTCACTCAAGAAGGAACAGGGGCATAAAGGGGATGTCAGGGTTCATGGTCTCCAACTGGCGCTGAAGGTGCTCGGCTATTATTCCGGCAATCTGGATGGCAATTTTGGCTCCGGCACGGAGAGCGCGGTGAAGGCCTTCCAGAGGGCCAACAAGCTTGAAGTGGATGGCCGGGCGGGCCCCATCACCCAGGCGCTTCTCTATCCCATGGCTCTGGCGGGGGGCGGAGCCGGCGCCGGCACTGGCACCGAAACCGGCAGTCCTGCTTCATCTACGGGTACGCTGAAAACCACAGACAGCGTGAATCTGCGCAAGGGTGCTTCCACCAGCACAGCCCGCCTGGCAGTGGTTCCCCGCAGTACGACCCTGAGCTATTTCAATACAAAGGTTGCCAGCGGTGTAACCTGGTACCAGGTTGTCTATAATAACCTCACCGGCTGGCTCATGGGAACCTTCGTGAATGCCGGTGGCAGCAGCGGTGGCGGAAGCGGCGGTTCCGGCTCCACCACCCAGATTGGCACCGTCACCATTACCAAACCCGGTACCCGTGTGCGTTTGGCTCCCGATGGCAATAAATCCGGCATCGTACTGGCCAAAGGCAGCGTGGTTCCCCTTCTGGCAGACAGGGTCCAGGCGGGTGGGTATGGATGGTACAAGATCAAGACAAGCAGCGGTGTCGTGGGTTATGTACGGGACGATTGCGCCTCAGCCTCCCTGGACAGCGGCAGTGGCGGCGGTGGCGGCGGCAGTGTGCCTGTTCCTTCCTCGGTGAAGAGCTATGTCAGGGCTTCGGGCAGCCTGGCCATCTTTACCGCCAAGGAAAAGCCTTCCTCCGGCCTGACCATGATCGCCGACGGTACGGTGCTTCAGCTGGTCAGCCCCACTCCCTATACCTCCGGCGGAACCCAGTATTGCAGCCTTTATTACAACAACAAGGTATACAACGCGGAATACAGCGATATCCAGCCCAATATCCTGACCGTCCAGGAACTCACCCAGTACCTGACGGAAACCATCTGGAAGAGCAGCTACACCTACTCCCTCAAGCTGGAGTCCAATCTGGTGGGGGATGTGCGGGTTCACGCAGCCCAGTTGGCTCTTAGCATCCTGGGTTATTACACAGGAGCCCTGGATGGCAACTATGGCGGCGGCACCGCCAGCGCGGTGCGCAACTTCCAGAGGAAGTACAAGCTGGATGTGGACGGCAGCATCGGCCCCAAGACCTGGAACAAGCTCTTTCCCGTGGCGGTGGCGGCATATACCGGCACTGGGGGCGGCGGAGATTCCGGCGGCGGTACCGTGGTGACGGATTTTGGCACTGTAAAAAGTGTGGAAAAGGCCAGTTGGTCCACGGTGGACGGCGGCAGCGTCAGTCTCTTTGGCAAGGGTTCCAAGGTTACCGTGATGGATGTTCAGACCCAGAAGGTGTTTACCGTCTACCGCTGGTCCGGCGGCAGCCATGCCGACTGCGTCCCCTACAGCGCCAGTGACACCAAGATCATGTGCGATATCGTGGGATTCCCCTACAACAGCAAGGCGCCTTCCAGCTCTCAGCTTTCCCAGATCAAGGCGGATACGGCCAACAACAACGCCACCTATACCTGGCCTGATTTCAACAATACCTGGGGTGGGGCAAAGGATATCGGCAGCGCCTGGGATCGTCGCCCCGCCCTGCTGAACGTGAATGGCCGCGTATTCTGCGTGAGCATCTATGGCTGGCCCCATGGCTTCAATGGCACCGATTCCTTCAGCAAATCCAAGTTTCCCAACGGCAGTCTGTTCTATGCCCAGAACAACTACTACGGGATGATGTGCATACACTTTGTGGGCAGCAAAACCCATGGCGGTAGTACCGTGGACTCCGGTCACCAGGCAGCCATCGAAACAGCCTACAACTTCGCCAAGACCCAGTGGCCCAAGCTGGTGAAGTAACAGGTTTGATTCTCTGCGCTGCAGACCATCATCAGAAGAGTAACCGAAAAATAAAACCGTTGGCCCTCACAGCCAACGGTCTTTTCATGGATTCCGTAGCGTTTACTCCGCCTTCTCCGGCACGGCCACAATGCGTCCTTGGCCGTGAGGATCGGTATAGCCTTCGCCAACGACGCCGCCCAGGGACTGGGTGATGTAGTTGATGAGCACCTGGTTATCCAGCATCACGTCCTCCAGTAGCAGCGGGTTGTCCTGGAACATGGTGAAGCCATCCCCGCCGTTTTTGAGCATGTAGTTGTGGGATGCCAGGGTATAGGTTTTTGCGAGATCCAAAGGCTCTCCGCCAACCAGCACGTTTTTCACCCGGTACTCGCCCTCTACTGCGATAAACATGCCTTCATCGGAGAGCTTCACGGAGCTGGGCACATAGGTGTGGATTTCGTAGGTCAGGCCGGCCACCTGGAGGAAGCCGCCGTTCTCCTCGGGCACGACCCGCGCGCCCATTTCCAGCGCGTCCAGGATCTCCTGGCCGGTGGCCTCCACCATGCACAGGGCGTTGCCAAAGGGATGCACCTTCAGGATGTCGTTATAGGTCACGTCTCCAATTTTGATGTTGGTCCGGATGCCGCCGCCATTCACAAAGGCGATGTCCGCATCGCTCATGGCCTTGTACGCATCGGCGCACAGGTCACCCAGGTTGGTTTCTGCGACGCGGATAATCCGCACGGGGGGCTCGGTGCCCGGCTCATGGATCACCAGATCCACGTCGCTCTTGGCCACGACCTGGGCCAGTGTTTCGTTGAACAGAGCCTGAATTTCACTGATAAAGTCGGCGGTTTCAGTGCTCCACTTCAGCAGCGAGGTGGACAGGCTGCCCTCCTTGGAGATGCGCAGCACGCCGATGTTTTGCAGCTTGGTGCCCGTGGAGGAGAGAAGGACTTCCTTTCCATCCTTGTTTTTCACACGCTCGCCATCCAGCACGCTATGAGAATGGCCGTCCAGCACCACGTCGATACCTGTGGTATGGGTGATCACCTCGGTAGACATCCAGGGGGACGTTTCCGCCGCAATGCCCAGATGGGCCATGGCGACCACATAGGTTGCGCCTTCCGCTCGAGCCGCGTCCACGGAGGCCTGCACTGCGTCATACAGTTCCTGACCGCCCGCGCCCTGGCAGAACCCGTAGATGAAGTTGCCCGCCTCATCCTGGAAGTAGGTGGGGGTGGAGGCGGTGAAGGTCTTGGGGGTGGTGATGCCGACAAAGGCCACCTTGACCCCATCGTACTCCAAAATCTTGTAGGGGGCAAAGACAGGCTTGCCGGTACGCAGATCGATGAAGTTCACCGACAGGTAGGGGAACCTGGCCATCTGGGCCAGCTCCAGGAAGCGCTCCATGCCATAATCAAACTCATGATTGCCTGGGATTGCCAAATCGTATCCCACTTGATTCATGATATCAATCAGGTAGGAGCCTGTGGACAGGGTACCGATGGGCTCGCCTTGTACAGCGTCGCCATTGTCCACCAGCGTCACGTAGTTGCCTTCGTCCAAGAGCTTGTTTTTGTAGGATACAAGGCCCGCATAGCCAAAGCTGCTGTCCACGCCGCAATGAACATCATTGGTGTACAGCACAACGATGTCCTTGGTGAGGGCAGGTGCTTCCGCAAGAGCGGGGGCCAGACCCAGGAGCAGGGTTAGGGCAAGAAAGAGACCAAGCAGCCTTTTCATACCATTGAAACCTCCTCTATGAAATTGGACGTGAGAGTATATCCATATTATAACAGAAGAGGGAAGGGTTGTCACGGGGGAAAAGAAGGCCGCCCATAAAATGCCGGATGAACAGCGCAGAAGCAGAAAATGTACTGGGAATGAAGGGATTGCGTCCCGGTTTGCTTTGCTTTTTTATGACATGTGCTGTATAATGTGATTTGGCTGTCAAACTGCACAGAACATGGAAAATCGAAGCAATGTGATTCAACCGGCCAGGGACAAGGATTGTTTTATGCAGGAGGAAAAAATGAATACGTACGAAGAAGCCATGAAGCGGCTGGACGAACAGGTAGGCCACAAGGACGGCCTGATTTCTCTATCCACCATCGCGCTGGAGCCGGGTGCCGAAGGCAGATGCCGCCCCGCCGCCCGCCTCGTGGATGCCTATTATGAGGACGGTGCGTTTTACACCGTCACGTACGCCACATCAGCAAAAATGCGGCAGATCGCCCAAAACCCTGAAGTGGCTGTGTGTATCATTGTCGAAAACTTTACCGCCGATGGGATTGGTGAAAACCTGGGCTGGGTGTGTGACGAGAAAAATGCGGAGATGATGGCAAAGCTGCGCAGCATCTTCGCCGCCTGGTATAACGAAGCCAACAACGACGCTGATCCCAATACATGCCTGCTGCGAATCCGTTTGACAAAGGGTCTGTGGAATGACGCGCACAAAGGGATCAGGCATGAAATTAATTTTATCAATAAGACGGTAACTTGATATGAAGGTTTGCTTTTTTACGTTGGGTACCCGTGGTGATGTTCAGCCATATGTTGCTTTGGGCAGAGAACTGATCAGGGAAGGTCACGAGGCTGTGATCTGTGTCGGAGAGAGTTTTCACCGGCTTGTTGAAACAAACGGTATTCGTTATGCTCCCACAACATCCGATTTGATGGCTGTCGCTGCATCGCCCGAAGGAAAGGCAATCCTTGAGCACCCCATCAGAAATCTGAAATTAGCACTTCGATACTCCAAAGAGGTTATCAATCCGGCATACCGAAAGACGCTGGAGGAGTTCTTTTCGGCAGCAGACGATGCCGATGTGATCGTATATCACCCCAAGGCATTGGGTGCGGTTGACATCGCGCTTACGCTTGGAATACCGTGCGTCAGCATGCCCCCGGTGCCTGTTACATATCCGGTGAGCGAGTTCGCCCATATTGCTGTCACAACAAAGAGCCTTGGTAAATGGCTGAACAAACTTACCTATCGTGCCAATGAAATGGCGGAAAGCTCGCAGATTCATCTGATTAACGATTTCCGGGTAAAGGTGTTGCAGCGGCCCAAGCGCAAAGCAGGTATATATACATACACAGACGGCAGGAAGGAAATTCCGATCGTATACCCGCTGAGCAAAGCTCTTTTCCCGGATGTCAGCAGTTGGGACGGGCATGTTTTCATGCCGGGGTTCTTTTTTCTCGACAGTGAAGGTGAAACGCTCCCGGATGAAGTTGAACAATTTCTCGTGGCGGGAAAGCAACCCGTCGCTGTTACATTCAGCAGCATGCCGCTGGCTCAGCCGGTTCGGTTTCTAGAAAAACTCCGTAGCGCTCTGGAGACATCCGGTAACCGTGCTGTCGTTGTAACCGGGAATAGCGGCATTGAATGCGAAAATGACGGTCTAATCTGCGCTGTAAAGGCTACACCCCATTCCGTGCTGTTTCCACGTGTGAAGGGAATCATTCATCACGGCGGCATTGGTACCATGGCAGCCGCTCTTAAAGCCGGTAAACCACAGATGATCATTCCGTTTTCAGTCGACCAGCCGTTTTGGGCAAAGCGCCTGTACAGGCTCGGCTACAGCTTAAAGCCAATGCGAGAAAAAGAAGTCACAGCTGCAGCGTTGGCCAGCGCTTTTGCCGAAATGGACAAACCGGATGTTGTAAGACGGGCAGAACAGATTGCTGCAATCATTAACAGCGAAAAAGCAACGGTTGACACTGTGAAATATATTGCTGAAATAACTTGTTCTTATAAATGATCCTATGAGAAAGATGAATCATACGGTGATAGAGACGACGTTTTGCAAAAGAAACTGATTGGGATAGCCAAAAGGCAGGAGCATGGTATGAGCGTATGTGAAATTCAAGGCCTGATCAGAGATTACGGGAATGGGCGCGGGGTGTTCGATTTATCCTTCGCGATTCATCAAGGCGAGGTGTTTGGCTTTCTTGGCCCAAATGGCGCAGGAAAAACCACGACGATTCGCCACCTGATGGGTTTTTTGAAGCCTGAAAAAGGATATTGTACGATTGGCGGGATGGATTGCTGGAAAGATCGCGCTGATATCCAGAAAACGCTAGGCTACATTCCTGGAGAAATGGTGTTTTTTGATGATATGACCGGATTGGAATTCTTATCCTTTATGGCAAAATACCGCAGGATAAAGTCAAATGGACGCACCAGAGAGTTGCTGGACCGCTTTGAATTGGATGCGCGCGGCAAGCTCAAGAAAATGAGTAAAGGCATGAAGCAAAAGATAGGCATTGTGGCGGCCTTCATGCATGATCCGGAAGTATTGGTTCTGGACGAACCAACCAGCGGGCTTGACCCGCTTATGCAAAACAGGTTTATAGAATTGATGCTGGAGGAGAGGGCAAGGGGAAAGACCATCCTGATGTCGTCTCATATGTTTGAGGAGGTAGAGCGTACCTGCAGCCGTGTTGCCATCATTAAAAATGGAAAGCTGGTAGCGCTGGATAATGTGGAAGCATTAAAGGCGGCACAGGCGAGGAAATATGTCATTACACTGGAAGATGAGGATGCCGCCGCCGCATTTGCAGGCGAGGGGTTGCGTGTGTATGAGGTTTCCCACAACCAGGTTACGGTGATTGTACAAAGCAATATCAAAGAACTGCTGTCCGTTATGAACCGCTATCCCGTCATCAATATTCTCACACCCAATCAAAGCCTGGAAGAAATTTTCATGCAGTATTACGGGGGTGGCAGATCATGATCAATTGGACTTTATATAAACGCGGCATTCGGGAAAGCTGGAAGATGCTTGCGATTTTTGCCGCAGTGATTACCATGTATTTCACCATTATCATCTCCATGTTTGACCCGGCATTAGGCAGTGCGCTGAACGAGTTTGCAAAAGCCATGCCGGAGTTAATGGCTATAGTGGGTATGACTCCCGCGACCGCTGAGCTGGTAAGCTTTTTGGAGGCTTACCTTTACGGATTTATCATGCTGGTATTTCCTATGCTTTATTGCATTCTCAGTGCGAACAAGCTTATTGTTCGTCACGTAGACCGAGGTTCTATGACATATTTATTATCAGCCCCTGTCAAGCGTGAAACGGTTGCATTTACACAAATGAAAGTAATGGTCACCGGACTGTTCGCTCTGGTTTTCTACGCTACCCTGCTTGGACTCGTCAATTGTGAAATTTCGTTCCCCGGCGAGCTTAACATCAGAAAGTTTATTCTGCTCAATATTGGTGCACTGTGCCTGCAGCTTTATGTAGGCGGCATCTGTTTTTTAAGCTCCTGTATTTTCAACGACAGCAAATATGCTCTCGGGGTAGGCGCCGGCATTCCTGTGCTTGGTTTTATTATTCAGATGATGGCCAACGCCGGAAAAGAACTGGAAAAGATGAAATATGCTACTTTTTTCACCCTGTTTGATTCAGAGGGTATCATTGCAGGAGAACCGGATGCAATCTGGGGAATGATTGCCCTTTGCGCCGGAGCCATGGTACTGTTCTCATCGGCAATCGTCGTTTTTTCCAGAAAGGATTTGCATATTTAGTACGTAGCCATTGTGTGTTTATAATCGGAACTATGTAATACAATGCACCCTGCGTTCCAATACGCAAGGTGCATTGTTCTCTTTTGTCCGGTGTTCCGGGATGATATGTCAGGCACTTGTTTCGTTGGTTCCACACCCGTGGTTGACGTAGGCAGAATCAGGAGGCAGTGTCCCCGGTGGCTTCGTCCCTGTTTCCCGTCCTTACCACCAGTTTCCCGTCGCTGTCTGCGTCCACGATCACCCTTTGCCCCGGCAGGATATCACCCGCCACCAGAGACCGGGCAATGAGAGTTTCCAGCTTGCTTTGCATATAGCGCTTGAGGGGACGGGCGCCGTAGACCGGGTCAAAGCCCGCGTCCACGATGGCTTCCACGGCATTGTCCGTGAGGGTGAGCCCCACGTCCTTTGCCTCCAGGCGCTTGGCAAGGCCGCCGGCCAGAAGGCGTACGATCTGGAGAATTTCGGCCCGTTCCAGGGGCTTGTAGAATACGATGTCGTCAATGCGGTTCAGGAATTCGGGCCTGAACTGGGTTTGCAGGAGCCTTAGCACGCCTTGGCGGGTTTCCTCGGTGATGATTCCGTCCCGGATTCCCTCCAGCAGCAGGTTGCTGCCCAGGTTGCTGGTCATGATGATGATGGTATTCTTGAAATCGACGGTGCGGCCCTGACTGTCGGTGATGCGGCCATCGTCCAGGGCTTGGAGCAGGATGTTGAATACGTCCGGGTGAGCCTTTTCCACCTCATCCAGCAGAATTACGCAATAAGGCTTGCGGCGTACAGCTTCGGTGAGCTGGCCGCCTTCCTCAAAGCCCACATAGCCCGGAGGCGCTCCCACAAGGCGGCTGACGGAATGTTTTTCCATGTACTCGCTCATGTCGATGCGGATCATGTTCTTTTCATCGTCAAAGAGGCTCTGCGCAAGGGCTTTGGCCAGCTCCGTCTTGCCCACGCCGGTAGGCCCTAAAAACAGGAAGCTTCCGATGGGGCGGTTCTCATCGGCGATGCCCGCCCGGCTGCGCAAAATGGCCTCGCTGACCTTCCGGACAGCCTCGTCCTGGCCCACCACGCGGCGGTGAAGTTCCTGGGGCAGGGTCAGCAGCTTTTCCTTTTCGCTTTCTTTGAGCCTGGTGACGGGGATGCCGGTCCAGCGGCTGACGATGCGGCTGATCTCCTCCTCGGTGATCTTGTCCCGAAGCAGGCTGTTCTCGCCCTGCTCCTTTTCGGCCTCGGCCTCCCGCTGCTCCAGTTCTGCCTGGAGCTTGGGCAGCTCGCCGTATTTCAGCTCCGCGGCCTTGCCCAGGTCATAGCCGCGCTCCGCCTTCTGAATCTCGGCATTGACCCGCTCGATGTCCTCCCTGAGCTTCTGCACCTTTTGGATGGCCGCCTTCTCGTTTTCCCAGCGGGCCCGCATGGCGGCAAAATTCTCCCGCTGGTGGGCCAGCTCGTTCTCCAAAACCGCCAGGCGTCGCCTGCTGGCCTCGTCCTCCTCCTTTTTCAGAGCCGCCTGCTCAATCTCCAGCTGCATGATGCGGCGGGACACTTCGTCCAGCTCCGTGGGCAGGCTGTCGATCTCCGTGCGGATCATGGCGCAGGCCTCGTCCACCAGGTCGATGGCCTTGTCGGGCAGGAAGCGGTCGCTGATGTAGCGGTTGGAGAGGGTGGCGGCGGCGATGAGGGCGCTGTCCTGGATTTTGACGCCGTGGAACACCTCGTAGCGCTCTTTGAGGCCCCGCAGGATGCTGATGGTGTCGGCCACGGTGGGCTCGGTGACCAGCACCGGCTGGAAGCGGCGCTCCAGGGCGGCGTCCTTTTCGATGTATTTGCGGTATTCGTCCAGGGTGGTGGCCCCGATCAGGTGCAGCTCCCCCCGGGCCAGCATGGGCTTTAGCAGATTGCCCGCGTCCATGGAGCCCTCGGTGCGGCCCGCGCCGACAATGTTGTGCAGCTCGTCGATGAAAAGCAGAATGCGTCCGTCGCTCTTTTTGACCTCTGCCAGGACGGCCTTCAGCCGCTCCTCAAACTCCCCCCGGTACTTGGCCCCGGCGATCAGGGCCCCCATGTCCAGGCTGAACACCTGCCGGTTCTTGAGGCTGTCGGGAACGTCCCCCCGGACGATGCGCAGGGCCAGGCCCTCGGCAATGGCGGTCTTGCCCACGCCGGGCTCGCCGATCAAAACCGGGTTGTTCTTGGTTTTTCGGGTGAGGATGCGGATGACGCTGCGGATCTCGTTGTCCCGGCCGATCACCGGGTCCAGCTTCTGGTTGCGGGCCAGAGAAACCAGGTCCTGGCCGTATTTGGCAAGGACGTCGTAGGTATCCTCCGGGGTCTCACTGGTGACGCGGGTGTTGCCCCGGACGCTTTGCAAAGCGGTGAGGAAATTGGCCTCGGTGAGTCCCAGGCCGGACCAGACTTCCTGCAGGGAGCGGGCGGGCTTGTTCAGCAGCCCCAGAAACAGGTGCTCCACGCTGATGTATTCGTCCTTCATCCGCTGAGCCTGCTCCCGGGCGGCCACCAGCACCCGCTCCACCTGGGAGGAAATATAGATTTTGTCCGGCTCCCGGCCCGCGCCAATCACCTTGGGCAGGCGGGAAAGCATCCCCTCCAGGCGGGAACGGAGGAGATCGGCGTTTTTGCCCATCTTGGTGAGCAGCTGGGAGATCAGGCCCTGGGGGTCCTGGAGCAGGGCGTAGGCCAGGTGCTCCTGGGCGACCTCCTGGTTTTGATATTCCACGGTGAGCTGTTGCGCATAAGCCAGGGCAGCGCGGCTTTTCTCGGTAAATTCCTGCATGGTCATAAAGGCCTCCCCTCTTTGGCCTCAAAGGGCCGAAGCGTACTTTCATAGGAATGAAGGCAAGAAAAGCAACAGGCGAATGCTGACTTTCTTTGACCTTCAAGAACAGTATACGGCATTTTGACCGCGTGTCAAGGGTTTTCTGGAACTTTTCTTCCGTTCGTGTTATGATAGGGGAAACAACAAGCTTCACAGGATGGATGCGGGAGGGCTGGATATGAAAAAGAGGCTGGTCACGGGACTGGGGACGCTCCTGTTGCTGGCGGCGTTTTTTGTGCCTGCCCTGGGAGCGCCGCAGGAATTCAATTTTGTGGATGAGAACAGGGACCCCTGGCTGAAATTTGATTTGCAGGAGGGCATGGAGTGCCTGCCCTCTCCCTTGGAGGAGCCCGCCGCCGTGCCCGAGGGCCTGGAGGCTTTGTACCAGTGGATGCAGCCCGCCCAGAAGGGCGGGGAGACCTGGTTTGTGCGCATGCCCCACGGACGGGTGCTGGGCAGCATCTCCCGCAGGGAGATGGGGGTGAATCTCCGGGCGGAGGAGATGCTGGGGCTGTGGCCCCACATCGTGACCACCCTGGCTAAAACCACGGAGTTTGTGGACGACAAGCCGGACAACGTCTCCATCCTGGACCTGGGGGGCGCGAGTTGGCTGCACATCCAAACCAAGGCGGCCCTGGACGGGGAGAAGATGCTCTCGGTGATGGTGGATGGCCTTGCCAACTGCGACAAAGGCATTTTGGTGGAGGTTTGGCTGGTATCCCCGGCCGACGCCACCTACCGCTATGACGACCAGGCCTACACAGAAATGCAGGCGGACCGGGAGTCGGCGGAGAAATGGCAGGACAGCCTGATCCTTCCCCTGGAATAGACGCGGATTCCCACACACCCATCAGAATGGAGAAACACGCATGAAGAAGCTTTCCCTGATCGTACCCTGCTACAACGAGCAGGAGGCCACCCCAATTTTTTATGAGGCCCTATGCCGGGAGCTCGCCAACCTGCCTGTGGAAGCCGAGATCATTTTTGTGGACGACGGCAGCAGAGACGGCACTTTGGCGGCCATGAGGGCCCTGCGGCAGCGGGATGAGCGGGTGCATTTCATCAGCTTTTCGCGGAACTTTGGCAAGGAGGCCGCCATGTACGCGGGCCTGGAGGCGGCCACGGGGGATTATGTCGCCATCATGGACGTGGATTTGCAGGACCCGCCCTCTCTGCTGCCACGGATGCTTGATGGCATTGAAAAGGAAGGATATGACTGCGTTGCCACCCGCCGGGTCACCCGCAAGGGGGAGCCCAGGCTGCGCTCCTTCTTCGCCCGGAGCTTTTACCGCCTCATCAACAAGATTTCCAAAACGGAGATCGTGGACGGGGCCCGGGACTTCCGGCTGATGACCCGCCAGATGGTGGACAGCATTTTGAGCATGAAGGAGGTCAGCCGCTTTAGCAAGGGCATCTTCAGCTGGGTGGGCTACCGTACCCACTGGCTGGAATATGAGAACATCGAGCGGGTGGCCGGGGAAACCAAGTGGAATTTCTGGAAGCTGCTGCTGTATTCCATTGACGGGATCATCGGCTTTTCCACAGCGCCGCTGGCCATCGCCTCGGTGATGGGCCTGGCCTTTTGCCTGTTGGCCTTTTTACTGATCCTGTACTTCTTTATCAAGACCCTCATCTGGGGGGATCCGGTGGCGGGCTTCCCGGCCACCATCTGCATCATGCTGCTGCTGGGGGGCTTGCAGCTCTTTTCCGTGGGGATTCTGGGGCAGTATTTGAGCAAGACTTATCTGGAAACGAAGAGAAGGCCCATTTACATCGCAAAGGAAAAAGAATAAGCCGCTTTCCCCGATGACAGGAAGCGGCCCCTCTCATACGCCTTTTGACACATAGACCACATGAAAGCTGCATAAATTCGTGCCGGTGTTCCCGGTTTCGATGCTGTCCCCCAGCGCCTCCAGCATGCTGCCGGTGGCATGGCCCCGCAGGGCCGCGTAAGCGCCTTTGCCTGTGCGCTCCAGCCGGTCAAAGGTCTGCGTATCAGCCACAGCCCCGGCATAACGGGTGGTGCCGTCGGTGCCCTCGGTATCGACGGAAGCCACGGAGATGCCGCTGAGCAGGCGCGCCCCGATGGCGAAGCTTGTCACCAGCTCGTGGGACGGACCGCCCAGGCCGTGGGGCCGGTGGATGATGCGTGTGTTGGTCTGGCCGGAGCATACCAGAAAGCAGGGCGGCGCGATGGGCCTGGCGCGGTATTGGATTTCGCAGGCCATGGCGGCCAAAAAGGTACCCAGCTCCCGGCCTTCGCCCTCCCAGCAGGTGGTGAGCACCAGCGCGGGAATGCCCATGCGTTTGGCAACCCGTACCGCCGCTTCGCAGGGGTCGGGCACAGAGCCCAATACAAAGGTGGTCACCCGTTCGCCAAAGGCTTTGGGCGTCTCCCGCACGCGGGTATCGTCCCACAGGTAATCCACGACACTCCAGCCGATCTGATCCCGCAGCACATGGTGGTCGATGGCATCCCGCGCGTCCTGGATGGTGGTGTCGTCAGGAGCGACCATGGTGCCGTAAATCCGCGCGGGCACGCTTCGGTCCGCCGTGGGCGGATCTCCCACAGTGTCGCTGACCAGCAGGTTGATCAGCTCCGCGCCCCGGGCCTCGATGCGCTCGGCAAAGCGCCCGCCATTGCTGCGGGAAATGTGCCGCCGCACCGCGTTGATCTCCCGGGTCGTGGCTCCGGATTTGCGCAGCACATCCTCGGCGTGGAGCTCATCCTCCAGCGTGATGCCTTCCACAGGGTGCGCCAGCAGGGCGGCGCTGCCGCCGCTGAATACAGCGAAAAACAGGTCGTCCGGCCCTGCCGTGTCGATCAGCGCCAGCATATGCTCCGCGGCGGAGAGGCCGCCGTTTTCCGACGAAACCCCTCCGCCTACAAATACCTCTGTATTGAGATAACGATCCTCCGGTTCGGCGGTTTTGACGGCGATGATGCCGTGGGTCAGCCAATCGCCCAGGATATCGCACACCGCCATGGCCATGGCATTGCAGGCCTTGCCCGCGCCCAGCAGGTAGATCGCCCGTTTTTGCGCCAGCTGCCAGCGCCGGGCGCCGATGCTCAACACGCCGTCCTTTATGCGCAGCAGCTCGCGAATGCGCTTCCCCGCATCCACCTCCCGCAAGACCGCATCCAACAGCTTGAGCGCCGGTTCGCGGGCAACGCGATCTCCGTTGCAAAGCAAGGCTTTGGTATTGCGGATTTTGGATGGCGCACGTGGTGGCATTCTTTTCTCCCCTACCGTGCTCCAGCTCCTTTGCCGCGGAACCGGAGGTTGCGGCCTGGCGTGGCGCGCAGGTGCCGGCCCTGTTCCAGCACCATGACGCCGTTTACGAGCACATAGTCCATGCCCTTAGTATACTGCCTGGGGTTGAGCAAGTCAAAGGGTGTTTCTAGCGTATCTTCGCCAAAAATGCAGAGATCGGCATAATATCCCTCCGCCAGAAGGCCGCGCTGGGCCAGGCGGAAGTGCTCCGCGGGCATGCTGGTCATCTTGCGGACCGCCTCCTCCAGGCGAAGCGTGCCCTTCTCGCGCACATGGTGCGTCAGGAACCAGGCCATACCGATGTAGTGCAGCGGAAAGCCGGTGCCTTCGGCCACGGCGCCATCCGCAGCCGTGCTGTAGCCATCCACCACCAGCATATACAGCGGGTGGGAAATGGTCTCCGCCAGATGCTCGTCGGTAAACAGGCGGCTCACCAGCACGATCTGCCCGATGTCCGGCGCGTTGGCGGCCAGGATATCAAAGTAGCAGTCCCAGGGATCCTTTCCCCATTTGGCGGCGATCTCGGGGAAGGTCAGGCCGTTAAGCTCCGGGAAGGCCGCGTTGCTTTGCATGCGCACCCGCTCCCATTCCCCGTTGTGGATAAAGCGCCAGTAACGGTCGCAGTCGCCCCGCAGCCGCTGACGTACCGCCGGATCCCGCAGCGCGGCCGCCAGCTCCTGGGGGGGCACAGCTGAGAGCCCTTCCGGCAGGATGCCGGCCATGGAGCCGATGCCAAAGTTCAGCGGGGTCATGTCGGTGAGCACCTCAAGCCCCTCGTCCCGGGCCTGCTGGATTTTTTCCATGCAACGCTGTACCGCGCCCTCCGGCGCATGGGTGTTGTGCCGGATGTTCATGTGAGACACCTCGCCCCGGATGCGGTGCTTGCGGATCACCGCCAGGAACTCATCCAACGCGTCCAGCACCTTGGCATCCCGGTTGCGGATGTGGCTGGTGTAGATGGCGTCATAGGGCTTCAGCTCACCTGCCAGGCGCAGGAGCTCCTCGGGCCCGCTGGCGCGGCCGGGCTCGAACTCCAGGCCGCTGCTCATGCCCAGCGCACCGTCCTCCAAGGCTCCGCGCAGCGCCGAGGCCATCTTATCGTACTGCTCCTGGGTATAGGTTCTCCCCTGGATGCCTGCGATGGTGCGCAGGGTGTTGTGCCCCACCAGCCAGCCCAGGTTTGCGGACATGCCCCGCCGCTCCAACGCCGCCATGTGCTCGCCCAGGGTACGCCCATACGGCACCGGCAGGTCGCCGAACTTGCCGAAGCCGCCGTTGCCATCCTGAGGAAAGGGAGCGGTGCTGTTGCCGCAATTGCCCACCACCTCGGTGGTGATACCCTGGCGAATGGTGCTCTCAAAGAAGGGATTCAGCTCCACGGTCACGTCGGTATGGCTGTGGGCGTCGATAAAGCCTGGACAGACCAGCTTGCCTTCGGCATCAATGACGCGCTTTGCCTGGGCGTCCGCCAGACTTCCCACGGCGGCAATGTACTCCCCTTGGATGGCCACATCCCCATAGCGCCACGGATTGCCGCTACCGTCCACCAAGCGCCCGTTGCGGATCAATAGGTCAAACATGTTGATTTCCTTTCATTCACAGGACTTGGCCGATGAGCGGCATCTGCTCGTCCTCGATGGCGTCGAAAAACACCGACTCCCGGACCTCGCATTTGGTAAAGGTATCCAGCTTCTGCGGGTCTAGCTCAATGCCCAGGCCGGGCTTGTCGCTGAGGGTGATCTTTCCCTGCCGGATGCGCAGGGGCTCGGTGAGAATGTCGTCGGATTGCAGCATATAGTGGGAATCATTGCAGAACACAAAGTTGGCGCTGGAGGCGATGACATGGGCTCCGGCCATGGTTGCCACGCCGGTCTCCGCCCAGGTGCCCATGGCGCACCACTTGCCGCAGGCATCGGCGATGGAAGCGATGGTGCGGGCGCGGGTCAGGCCCCCCGCCTCGGAAACATAGACCACGAACACGTCGCAGGACTCGCGCTTGATCATTTGCAGCACCCGCTCCACGCTGCTGCAGCTTTCGTCGGAGGCGATGGGCACGTCCACGGCGCGGCGCACTGCGGCCATGCCATCCAGGTCGTAATCCGGCACAGGCTGCTCCACATATTGAATATCGTAGGGCTGCATCGCCTTGATCCACTTGATGGCCGTGGGCACGCTCCAGTTCATGTTGGCGTCTACCCGAAGCTTGATGTCGTAGCCGATGGCGCTTCGGATCGCGGCCAGCGTATCCAGGTCATTTTTCAGGTCGCGCCCCACCTTCATTTTGATCTCAGTATAGCCCTGCTCCTTGTAGGCCAGCGCGCGCTTTGCGTTCATCTGGGGATCGTCGATGAACAGGTAGCCCGCGTATCCCACGGAGGATTTGCAGGCGCCGCCCAACAGCTGATAGACCGGCGCGCCCAGCCATTTTCCCTTGATGTCCAGCAGCGCCATTTCGATGCCCGCGATGGCATAGGCCCCCAGCTGCAGCCAGTTGCGGGCGAACTCCTCCAACCGGCGCACCAGCAGCTCGGTTTTCAGGGGGTCCTGGCCGATCAGAAACTGGGTGAACTCCTCGGTAACGATGGACGCGATGACCGGAATGGTGGGACCGACGCACTCGCCCAGGCCGATGATGCCCTCGTCGGTATGCACCTGCAGAATATAGGCAGGGGCGGACATGCGTGTTCCCCCCGACCATTTGGCTGGATGTACCAGCGGGATGCGCACGTGATGTCCTACAATCTTGGTAATCTTCATTCGGTCGTCCTCCAATAACTACAGTGTAGTAAGATTCTTAATGGGCGGGCTTAGCCCTTGACCGCGCCTGCGGTGAGGGTGGAGATAAAATACTTTTGCAGAAAGATGAAAACGATGATCAGGGGCAGGCAGGTGAGCACGCTGGCGGCCATCATGTCGTTCCACAGGGTGCGGTACTCGCCGGCCATCTGCGCGATGCCCACGGTCAGGGTCTTCATGGTTTCGGATTGCATCAGCGTCTGGGAGAACATGTATTCATTCCAGACGTAGATGAAGGAATAGATGGCGGTGGCCGCCACGCCCGGCAGCACCAGCGGCAGGATGACCCGCAGCATGCTTTGGTACTTGTTGCAGCCGTCGATCATAGCCGCCTGCTCCAGCTCCTCGGGGATCGTGCGGAAATACCCCATCATCATCCAGGTGCAGAAGGGCAGCGTAAAGGCGATGTTGGGCAGAATGAGGCCGGGCAATGTATTGATCAACCGGAACACAGTCAGCATTTGGTAGTAGGGAACCAGCAGCATGACCGCCGGGAACATCTGCAGCACCAGCAAAAAGGTCATGAAGGGCCGGGTCCAGCGGGCGCGGCTCCGGGCGGCGGCATAGCCAGCCAGGCAGGAGGCGCTGATCGCTACCACCGTGGTAAAGAACACCACCAGCAGGCTGTTCCGGAAATAAGCGGCAATGGGATATTTCTCCCAGATGGAGACGTAGGCTTCCACGGTGACCGTAGGGGGGATCCACACCGGCGGAATGGCGAAGGTATCGGGCAGCGTCTTGAGGGAGGTGCCTACCATCCACGCCAGCGGATACAGCACCAACAGCGAGCCCACAGCGATGATGAGATAAGAGAATACCGATGCGCTGCCACGGCGGCGGGAACGTTTAGCTTTCATGGGTGAGCCTCCTGTAAAAGACGCCAAACAGGTAGCAGATCACAAAGACGATCACCGCCATGGCCCCTGCCTGGCCGAATTTGAAGGACTCAAACGCCGTCTTATAGATGGTTACGCTGACGAGGCTGGTGGTCTTGGCAGGGCCTCCGCCCGTCATGATGGCAACCATGGTATAGTGCTTGAACCAGGTCACCGTATCCAGAATCAGCGTAACGGCAACCACGGGTAAAATCGAGGGCACGGTGATCCGCCAAAAGGTTTGCCAAGGGGTACAGCCATCCATTTCAGCAGCCTCATAGAGATCGCCGGACACCGTCTGCAGCCCCGAAAGCACCATGATCATGGTGAAGGGATATCCCTTGAGGATGGACACGACAATGACGCTGGACAGCGCGGTGGCGATCTCCCCCAGCCAGGCCACGGGAGCGTCGATGATTCCCAGGCTCATCAGCGTGTAGTTGAACACGCCGTATTGGGGGTTCAGCACCCATTTGGCCAGCAGCGCGTACACCACCTCGGGAATCAGCCACGGCAGCATCAGCAGGCAGCGCCAGAAGGCCCTAGCCTTGATGGCTTTGTTGAGCTGCAGCGCCAGCACCGTACCGATGACCATATGCCCCAGCACCACCAGCACGATGAACTGGATGTTCACCCACAGGCTGTTGCGGAAGGCCGCGTTGTTCAGCAGCGCGAGATAATTGCCCACGCCCTTGAATTCCCACTTGTTGACCAGGTTGGTATCGAACAGGCTGATGTAAAATCCGTAGCACATGGGATAGAGGATCAAAACCGCCGCAATGCACAGGGCGGGCAGCATCAGCACCAGGGTAAAGCGCCGGTCAAGGAATTTGCCGATCTTGCTCATGGATTCCCTCCTCTCACCAAGGCGGAGGGGCGTTGGTTCGCCCCTCCGCCTTGACAGGAGTCAAATTCGGGTTCGCCAGGGTCGTCTTACTTGTGCTCGTCCAGCACGGCCTGCACGGCGGCGCGCATCGCCTCGGCGGCATCCTCCGGCGTGGCGTACATGCCGGCCATCATACTGTTGACGCCTTCATACACCGCGGCGTAGATATCCGCGCGGAAGGGCAGGTTCAGCAGGTCGATGCTGTATTGGGCGCAGTCCAGGATGGCCGCCACCTCGGGCGCGGCTTCCTTGGCCACCTCGGCCAGCTCTACGCGGGAGGGGGGCCGCTTGGTGACGCGGGTCATCTCCACAAAGTTCTGGGCGGCGTACTCCAAGAAGGCGATGGCGCCGGCCTCGTTGGGAGAGTTGGCGAACTTCACAAATCCATAGGGGTTCAGGTAGGCTACGGTCTTGCGGCCGGTGAGCGGCACGGCGATGAACTTGCCCACCATGTCGGGATTCTGCACGCAGATGTTGCCGATGGTGTGCGGCCCGCTGATGGCCATGGCGATCTGATCGGTGGACAGCAGGCTGACCATGGTCTTGTAATCCACCTCGGTGGCTCCCGGAGGAATCACGCCCTGGGCCTGGGCATCCATGTACAGCTTAAAGGCATCCATGCTTTCGGGGGAACCGATCTTGGTGGCAAAATTGCCTGCTTCATCCTTGTATACGTCGGGCGCGTCGGAGCCGAACAGGGCAAGGATAAAGCGCAGGGCGGTGTTGGCGTCCGGGAAGCCCATGAGCCCGAGGCCGTAGCGGTCGATCTTCCCATCGCCATTGGTGTCCACGGTGAGCTTCTTGGCGGCGGCCAGGATCTCGTCGTAGCTCTTGGGCACTTCAATGCCCGCCTCGGTGAGCAGGTCATTGCGCAGCAGCAGGACAAAGGGCGCCGCGCAGGTGGGCAAGCCAAAGAGCTCGTCTTCATAGTAGAAGGCTTTCAGCATTTCGGGGTAGAAGCCGTCCAGGAACTCCTTGCTGAACTTGGACTCGATGTTCTCAACGATGCCCATTTCCTTCCAGGCGGCGTTGTTGGCGCCATTGTTGATGACCAGGTCCGGCAGGGTCTGGGACGCGGCCATCGCCTGTACCTGCTTGTTGACATCGGCGGAGGGCACGCCGATGAGCTCCACCTTATACTGCGGATAGGCGGCTTCAAAGCCTTCCACCACGGACTTCAGCACGGAATCCTCCGGGCTCTCCACCACCCAGGGCCCCATGATCTGCACCGTGGTTTGCGCTTCCCCGGCAAAAGCAACCGAGCTGGTTGCCATGCAAAGAACG
Source organism: Clostridiales bacterium (assembly GCA_012729115.1). GTDB lineage: Bacteria > Bacillota > Clostridia > Christensenellales > Aristaeellaceae > Limiplasma. Next base: position 20,508 of record JAAYDR010000029.1, read on the forward strand.
AGCAGGACAGCAATACAACCGATGATCTTTTTCATGTTCTCGACCTCCTAATATTGTTTGGTTTTACTATATTCCGAATGATAGCATAGTAATTTATTGATGTAAATAACATGTTGTGGGATGGAAGTATACATTGAAATATATACTTGGAAATGCTATACTGGGGCAAAAGCGCGGAGGTGCGTCATGCAATTATTATGGCTGCAATACTTTGTAACGGTTGCCAAGTGCGAAAGCATCGTGCAGGCGGCGCGCATTCACGAAATTCCGCAGCCGGCCATGTCCATCACCATGAAGAAATTGGAAAGCGAACTGGGAACCATGCTCTTTGACCGGCTGGGCAACCGGCTGCGGCTGAACGAAAGCGGCCAGCGCTTCCTGGAATATGCCGAGCGCTCCCTTCACACCCTGTCCGACGGCGTGGCCGCCGTCACGGAGGAGCGGAATTCCCCCTCCGGGAACGTGCGTATTCTGCTGTTGGATAGCCGGAGCGTCATCATTGACCGCATCGATGCCTTCCGGCAGCGCTACCCCAAGATTACTTTCACTCTGTACACCACGCTGAGCCCCATCAGCGACTTCGAGTATGACCTGTGCATCGCCGCGGAAAACCCGCTGCCCCATATGATGGACCGGCAGTCGGCGCTGATCGATGAGGAGATCCTCATCGCGATGACACGGGACCACCATCTGGCAGACAAGCAAGCCATCGGCCTGAACGAGCTGCGGCACGAGCGCCTGGCCATGTTTCCCCGCCACACCAGCCTGGCGGCGCTATGCGCCGACGCCTGTTCCGCCCAAGGCTTGGCGTTGCAACCGGACTTCGTGTGCGACGATCCCTTCTATATCCGCAGATATGTTGAAAGGGGCGACGGCGTCACCTTCGCTCCGGCGGTATCCTGGCAAGGCTTGTTCTCCAACACCATCCGGCTGCTCCATGTACGGGGGGTGGACCTGCACCGGACCATCTACGTCCATTGGAGCAAGGACAAGTTCCTGCCCTTTGCCGCACGTGCCTTTTTGCAGGATTTGCGGGATATGCACTTATATTGAGTCCTGGGGCACAGCGGCAGAGGCCTTATTCCCCCACCGTATTGTCCCCGTGGCAGTACAGCCCCGTCACCGAACCCCGCAGCAGGATGTTCCCCTCCTGCCCGCCCGCGGTGTCCAGGCTTTTCACGATTTTCTCATAGCTGTTGGAGGCGTTCATCTTGCCCGCCACCTTGTCCGGGGCGGCCTTCAAAGCAAAGACCTCGATCACATAATGATGGTCCCCGGTTCCCCTGGGAGGATAGGGGCCTACGTATTGCTTTTTGTCTGTAAACCGCCCGGCCTCCAGGGTGGTTTCCGTCACATCCCATACCGCCATGTGGAGCCAGTTGGCATCGGTGTCAAACATGATCACGGCATACAACGCCGCTCCCTCCACAGGAG
>JAAYDR010000004.1 GCA_012729115.1 Clostridiales bacterium
GCCGGTGCCTCCCTTCTGCTGTTTGAACCCTGGGACTGGCGGCCGCAAGCCCTTGAGCCCGCCCTGGCATCTCTGCCCCGGGGCACTTGGCTGGCCCTGTCCACCTTCCTGTCCGAGGCCGCCTTGCGGGACATCCTGCCTTTGATCCAGGCCCATGTATCCACCCTGGGAGGAATCACGGTGGGCAGCGTGGGCCAGCTGGGCCTTTCACTGCCTGCCTCCCTGCCCATCGCCCTGGGGAGCGGCGTGCCGGTCACCAATCACCTGGCCCTTGATCTTTTGTCCCGGCACCATCCGGCCTTCTTCACCCTCTGGCCCGAGTGGAGCTGCCAGGAGCTGTCCCAATTGCCCCGAACCCCTGTCTCCCGGTTGCTGACGGTTTATGGCCGGGAGCGGGTGATGCTGCTTCATCACTGCCCCCACCGGGTGGCGCGGGGAATGAAGGAAAATCGGGAGGCCTGCTCCCTCTGCCGGGAGAGGGAGATGTGCTGCGGCCGATATCACGCGGAGTTGACAGACCGCAAGGGATACCGCTTTCCCTTAAGCCGCACTGTGACCCGGGAGGGCTGCGTCCTGAATGTCTGGAATGCCCTGCCCACGGATTTGCGCAAACATGAAGCCAAGCGCCTTGCTCTTGGAGCGGGAATGCTGTTGAACCTGACGGTAGAAACAAGGGAAGAACAGCTTGCCCTGGTGCGGACGTTCGCAGCGCTGGCCGCAGGCAAACCCATTGCGGATGCCTCCCTGGACCCGGGCGGGCAGGCTCAGCCCTCCACTGCTGGTCATCTGCTTCGTGGCGTTGAATAGACGCCAATCGCCTTTTGCCCCATTCCCATGATCTGAGAGGAATCGATATGGAACAGGACCGCGCACTCCGGGTGTTGGAGTTTTACAAAATACGGGAGCAGCTGGCAGCCCATGCGGTAACCGAGTTGGGTGCCGAGAAATGCCGCGCTCTGCGTCCCTACAGTGATTTTTCCCAAGTCCGCCGGGCCCTGGATGAGACTGAGGAAGCCACGGTGATGCTCAGCTTCCTGGGGGGCCAACCCCTGGTGGCTTATGGGGATGTGCGCCAGCAGGTCACCCTGGCCCAAAAGGGCGCGGCCATGAGTCCGCGTGCTTTGCTGGATGTAGCCGGATGCCTGAGAGCAGCCCGGGCCGCCCGCACTGCTTTGGTGAAGGAGCGGGAGGACACGCCGATCCTGACCGGACTGGCCAGCCGCCTCACCGTCCTTCCCTCCCTGGAACAGGAGATTGGCAACGCCATTTTAAGCGAAGATGAGATTGCCGACCGTGCCTCCTCCGAGCTGTACCAAATCCGGCGGCAGATTCGCACCGCCAATGAGCGCATGCGGGAGAAACTCAGCAGCATGATCCGCAGCGCCACCTTCTCCAAATATCTTCAGGACAGCATCATCACCATGAGGGGAGACCGGTACTGCGTCCCTGTCAAGCAGGAGTTCCGCTCCAATGTTCCGGGCCTGGTTCACGACCAGAGCTCCAGCGGGGCTACCCTCTTCATTGAACCGATGGTGGTGGTGGAGATGGGCAATGACCTGAAGCAGCTCAAGGCCAAGGAACAGATGGAAATTGCCCGCATTCTCCAAGCGCTTTCCGACCAGATTGCCCCCCACGGGGAAGCCATTCACACAAACATTGATCTGCTCACCCAGCTGGATCTGGCCTTTGCCAAGGGCCTGCTGGCCCGGGAGATGTCCGCTGTGCTGCCCAAGCTGAACCAGCGGGGTTACATCAAGATTGTCCGGGGACGGCATCCCCTCATCGATCCCCAGAAGGTGGTACCCAGCGACTTGTGGCTGGGGGATCAGTTCACCACCCTCATCATCACCGGTCCCAACACCGGCGGCAAAACCGTGACGCTGAAAACTGTAGGCTTGTTTACCCTCATGGCTCAGGCCGGGCTCCATGTGCCTGCCCAGTTGGGTACCGAGCTGGCGGTGTTTCACCGGGTCTTTGCGGATATCGGGGATGAGCAGTCCATCGAGCAGTCCCTGTCCACCTTCTCCTCTCATATGAAGAACATCGTGGACATCATGACCCAAGTGACCCAACGGGACCTGGTGCTCTTTGACGAGCTGGGCGCGGGTACGGATCCCACCGAAGGCGCGGCCCTGGCCCAGAGTATCCTGATGAGCCTGTTAAGCAGGGGCGTGCGCAGCATGGCCACCACGCACTACAGCGAGCTGAAGGCCTTTGCGCTCAGCACTCCCGGCATCGAAAACGCCAGCGTGGAGTTTGACGTGGAGTCCCTTCGGCCTACCTATCGCCTCTCCATCGGCATTCCCGGCAAGAGCAACGCCTTTGAAATCTCCCGAAAGCTGGGCCTTCCCGAGGAGCTGATTGACCGGGCCAGGGAGTTGCTGTCCAAGGAAGACATCCGTTTTGAGGATGTGATCGCCAATGCCGAGTACCATCGGCAGGTGGCCGAGCGGGAGCGGGCCCTGGCTGAGGAAACCCGCCAGGAGACGGTTCGCATGCGGGACGAGGCGGAACGGCTGCGCCGGGAGATGGAGCAGGCCAAGCAGAAATATATGCAAAAGGCCAAGGAGGATGCCAGACGGGTGCTTGAAAACGCCCGCAGGGAAGCAGAGGGTATTATCGGAGATTTAAAGGCCCTGCGTAAGCAGGCCAACTCTCCCATGGCACAGGCCCAGGCTCTTCAGAAGCGCATGGAGCAGGGCATCGACGCACTGTCGGAGGGACTGGCTCAGCCCAACGAGTTCGCTTTTACACCACCCAAGACCGTGCGGGTGGGGGAGACCGTGGAAGTGGTGCATCTGAAAACCATGGGCACAGTGCTCTCCCTGCCTGACAACAAGGGTGAGGTTCAGATTCAGGCGGGAATCATGAAGCTCAAGGCCCATCTCTCCCAGCTGAAGATAGTGGAACCCGTCAAGGAAAAGGTCTCCCGGGTACTGACCAAAACCGGGACCGCCAGCCGCACCGTAGCCATGGAGGTGGATGTGCGGGGTATGGCTCTGGATGAAGCCCTGCCCGCAGTGGACACCTATCTGGACGAGGCCACCCTGGCAGGGCTGCAAGAGGTGAGCATCATCCACGGCAAGGGCACGGGAGTGCTGCGTACAGGCATTCAGCGCCATTTGAAGACGCACATGCACGTAAAGAGCTACCGGGACGGGCTCTATGGCGAGGGAGAGCATGGCGTCACCGTAGTGAAACTGAAGTAAGCGCCCCCCGATCATCCAAGGAGGAAGCCTTATGAGCGATAAGCAACGGATTTTGTTGGTGGACGACGATCCCAACATCAGCCATCTGGTACGGCTGTATCTGGAAAAGGAAGGATTTGAGGTCACCCAGGCCGCCCGCGGCGACGAGGCCTTGATGAGCTTTCGCAAAAGGCAGCCCGAGTTGGTGCTGCTGGATGTGATGCTGCCCGGAGTGGACGGCCTGCAAGTCCTCAAGGAAATCCGAAAGGTAGGGAAGGTGCCTGTCATCATGCTCACCGCCAAGGACGAGACTTTTGACAAGGTGCTGGGCCTGGAACTGGGTGCGGATGACTACATTACCAAGCCCTTTGAAAACAAGGAGCTGGTAGCTCGGGTGAAGGCGGTGCTGCGCCGCAGTGCCGGGGAATGTGGGGATGTATCTCAGGACGACACTCTTACCTTTCCCCAGCTTACGGTGAGCCTGGCCCGCTATGAGGTAACCTATGAGGGCCGCGATGTGGAGATGCCCCCCAAGGAATTGGAGGTGCTCTACTACTTGGCGTCCCATCCCAACATGGTCTTTACCCGGGAGCAGCTTCTGGAACGGGTATGGGGTTTTGATTTCTTTGGGGACAGCCGAACTGTGGATGTACACATCAAGCGTCTTCGGGAGAAGCTGCCCGGCTGTGAGCAATACGGCTGGGAGATTCACACCGTCTGGCGAGTGGGGTACAAGTTTGAGTACAAGGCATAGCGGGGCGATGGAGATTGCTGCATAGCTTATTTGGAAGGCTGTTGGCGTTGTTTTTGGCCATCATCGTTGCGGTGGTGTTCATCGGCGCGGCTTTTTCCATTGCAGCCATTCGCGGAAACATGACCGCTTCCCGTATGGAAAGCCTGCTGGTGCAAGCCCGGGAAATTGCCTTTCTGGCCAGCCGCGTGGGCGACTCCACCTTAAGCGATTACCTCAACATAGACACCCCCACGATGTCCTACCTTCAATGGAAGGCGCAGACAGTGTTTGAGGATTACGGTGCGTACATCCTTATCGTGGACCGTAACGGACGGGTCATGGACAACATGATGACTACCATGCAGAAGAACCCGGATACGGTGCAAAGCCTGTCTGCTTCCGACGTGGCGGACGTGCTCAGGGAAGTGCTCACCGGCAAAGAAATCCAAACCCGCATCATCAATGCCCAGAGCGGCGTAATCTTCACTGTGGCCGTACCATGGGTACAGGCCGGCAGGGTGCTGGGAGCCGTGTTCATTCATACCAGCGCTCAGCTGATTGAAGCGGAGTACCGGGGCATCATGCTCCAGGTCATGCTGGGTTTTTCCCTGGCCTTCATCCTGGCGCTCCTCAGCGCGGCGTTTTACACCCGGGCAATTGTGAAGCCTCTTACGGTCATTACCCGTGCGGCGGAGGCGATGAGCCGTGGCGATTTTAAGCAGAAGGCCCAGGTTGTTGGAGTAGACGAGGTGCGCCAACTGGCCGGAGCCTTCAATGTGATGTCGGAAAAGCTGGAACAGGTGGAGGAAAATCGCCGTGATTTTGTAGCCAACGTAAGTCATGAGCTTCGTTCTCCGGTCACCAGCATCCACGGTTTTGTAGAGGGCATGCTGGACGGCACCATCCCCCAGGAGGATCATAAAAGGTATCTGGAGATCGTCAACGACGAAACCCTGCGTCTAAAAAGCCTGATTCAGGATTTGCTGCAATTAAGCCGCCTGGACAAGGGCGTAGATAAGCTGCATCTCACCGTGTACGACATCAATGAGTCCATCCGGCGGGTGCTGATTGGCCGCATGCCCGATATCGAGGAAAAAAAGCTAAACGTTCATCTGGAGTTTGAGAGGGAACCTTGCCTGGTCCATGCGGATCAGGACCGGATCACGCAGGTTTTGCACAATTTGGTGGACAATGCCCTCAAGTTTGTTGCCGAACAAGGGAACTTGACAATTTGTACCTTTATGGTGCATGATATAGTATCAGTGTCTGTGTGCAATGATGGTCCTCCGATCCTTGAGGCCGATCAACCCCATATCTTTGATCGGTTTTATAAGGCTGACAAGGCGCATACGTCCGGCAAGGGGACCGGTCTTGGACTGAGTATTTGCAAACAAATTGTGGAGATGCACGGACAAACCATCCGTTTGCTCCCCGGTGGAGAAGGGGTCACGTTCCTCTTTACCCTGAAGGCCGGAGAGCCGCCCGCGCGAAGGGACCCCGGGCAGGGGAAAGAACGAACCGGCACGGATGGAGAGTCCGTTTGACACTAAGGAGGAAACAAAGATGGACCGTCACATCTTTTTGGTAGGGATGCCCGGCAGCGGTAAAAGCGCGCTGGGTCGAAGAGTTGCGATGAAATTGCAAATGCCCTATCTGGATACGGATGCCTACCTGACGGAACGCACCGGTATGAATACGGCACAAATATTTGAGATCTATGGGGAAAAGGCCTTCCGTGACGGGGAGACCCTGCTGCTGCAGCAGCTCATCAACGCATCCCCCGGCATGATCTCCACCGGCGGCGGCGTATCCCTTCGGGAGGAAAACCGCCGGATCATGAAGGATCACGGGTACATTGTGCTCATCGACCGCCCCATTGACGATATCATGATGGACATTCGCGCTGAAAAGCGTCCCCTGCTGGCCCAAAAGGGGCGGGAGGAGATTCAGCGGATTTACAATGACCGTATGCCCATTTACCGCAGCATCGCTGATGTTGTGCTGGACAATGGCAATGGATTTCACAACGGCCTAAGGGGTCTGGAGGAACTGGTGCTGAAGTTCTCCCGCTGAAGGAATAAGCAGGAGGAGCAGGACGATCCGCTTACTTCATCAGGAGCATCGGGCTTTGCATGAGGCGAGATGCCGGCAGCGGACCGTCTCGTTTTGATTTCATCGGGTTTCCCCTGGATCGCATGCTGAGATATCCGTTATCATGTTGGAAACATGACAAAATGATTTACAAAACGTGAAAAAAGTGTTAAGATCATCGTGGAGTAATGGATACAGGAGGTAGCTTCCATGCCGATGGAGTTGCTGCATCGTTTTGGCGTGTTTTTTCGGGATGCGTCGATCTATATCGCCATCGGTCTGGTGACCTGGGCGGGTCTGATCAAATGTGTGTATCCCGTGCTGCGCAATGCCGGGCTGCTCAACCGAGCGGTGGTGAGGTTGGAGAAGAGCAGCACGAGGGGGAAGCAGGGGGTCTGGCGAGACGTTGAGTTTTTGGGCCACTCCCTGAGGGAGGACTGGCAACTCTTCCTGCACAACGCCACGGTGATGGATTCCCGTGGAATGCCCCACGGCACGGAAGAGTATATCAATGAGGATTCCGTGGTCTACAAGCCAGGGCATGCTCAACTGGCGGAGCTGATTCCAAGCCTGCTTACCTCCCTGGGCATTCTGGGCACGTTTATCGGGCTGATGCAAGGGCTGACCGACCTGGATTTTTCCAATGCGGAGGGAACCATCCGAAGCATTCCCAACCTGCTGGAGGGGATGCGGTTTGCCTTTGCCACCTCTGTGGCGGGAATCGCCTGTTCGCTGTCCTTCAACGTACTCAATCGCATGGCTGTAGGCCGGGCGTTCAATGCCATCGACAGCTTCCGGGAAGCTTTTTACGACTTGGCCATGTCCCGGCCTCTGGAGCCCGACGTACAGTTGATCTGCCAAAAGCAGGATGATGAGGTGGAATTGAGGCGGACAGCCCAGGCTGTAGGCAATCAGATGGCGGGGGCTCTGGAGCTGGCCATCAGCCGCGCGATGCATCCCCTGACCCTGTCCATGGACCAGTTCCTCAAAGGGGCTACCCAAGAACAGGTAACCGGGATCAGAGCCATTGTGGATCAGTTTCTGGAGCAGCTCAACGCTTCGCTGGATGGGCAGCTTACAGCATTGGGGGAGAGCATGAAGGGGGCCAGTCAGGGCCAGCTTCAGGCCCAGCGCAGCTTCCGGCAGGCCTTGGGGATGGCGGAGCAACTGACCCAGGATGCCCGGCGCATTCACGAGGCCAGCCTGGAGATCGCCCGCCAGATGGGTCTGCTGAGCCAGGAACTGGGCCGGGAGGGAATGCAGCGGGAGGCCAGGGCACAAGAGGCCCAGGAGATGGCCCTCAGGCAGGCCAATCTGTGCCGGGAGCTGGATGAACTCAGCGCTTCCCTGTCCCGGATGAACAGTGCGGTGGATGCCTTAACGAGGCGTATGGAGGACCAGGCATCCGCTGCCATCGGTGTGGAGGCATAACCATGGCGCGTAAGATACAGCCCTCCCGCCGCAGAGCGGGCAGAACCGACTCCGGAGCGGCATGGATCAGCTACTCGGATATGATGGCGGCATTGCTGTTGGTATTTGTGCTGGTGCTTTGCTATAGCATTTATCAGTACTTTTCCATGCTGGAAACCAAGACCGCGGAGCTGGACCGGCAAAGCGCCCTGCTCACCCTCCAGCAGACCCAGCTGGAAAGCAAGGAGTCCGACCTGTTGGCCAAGCAGGAACAGCTGGATGGGGCCTTGCAAGCAGTCCAGGAGCAAAAGGGCATCCTGGAGAGTCAGAACCTGACCCTGGAGGAGCAGGCCAGGCTGATCCTCAATGCCCAGGCCGCTCTGAAGCAAAAAGAGGCGGACCTGGCTGCCGCCCAACAGGAACTGACTGCTGCCCAGCAGGAACTGACCGCCGCGCAACAGGAACTGTCCGGCGCTCAAAGGACCCTGACCGCTGCCCAGCAGGAACTCAAGACCCAGCAGCAGGTCATGGATACCCAGCAAAAAAGGCTGGATGATCTGGTGGGCGTGCGCACCCGGATTATCCAGGAACTCAGCAATGAGCTAAGCCAGGCCAAACTGAAGGCCTCTGTAGATAGGAATACCGGGGATATCATGCTCCAAAGCGCGGTTTTCTTTGACGTGGGCAAGGACGAGATCAAGGAAGGCGGCCGGGCCTTTCTGGACGAGTTTATTCCCGTCTACCTGTCGGTATTGCTCCGCCCGGAGTATGCCCAGGATCTGGGGGAGATTATCATCGAAGGCCACACCGATACCCAGGGCACTTATCTGAAAAACCTGGAGCTGTCCCAGAAGCGGGCCCTGAGCGTAGCTACCTATTGCCTGGGGATGAATGGGCTTACCTCAGCCCAGCGGGAGCGGCTTCGGGACATCCTTACCGCCAAGGGGCGCAGCTATTCTGTTCCGATCTATCTGCCCAACAGTACAAAGGTTGACATGGACGCATCTCGCAGGGTGGAGTTCAAGTTCCGCCTGAAAGACGCGGAGATGATCGATGAAATACGAAAGATTTTGGCACAATAGGAAGGAATCCCCTGGACGGGGGCGAAGTTGAGCCTGTCACCGGGGTTCTCTCCCGGAATCATCCCCCTTGCCGGAAAGGAATGAACGCATTGCGCCCTCTGAAATACATCGCCATTTTTCTGGTGATTCTTCTGGCTGTGACCCTGCTGTTTGTGGGGTATTTTTTCCTCACCGCCAACGTCAGCATCTCTGCCTTCAAGGCCCAGGGGATACCTGCCTCCCAGGTGCCCGAGCAGTTTGCGGAGCTGAAAGCTGCCGTCCAGGACAAAACGTTTCGGGGGACCGTCTTTGGTACGCCTGCTCTGGGCGAAGCTGATGACTACGCCCTCATCACCTATACCCTCCGCCTCAACAATCAATGTCTGGTGCCCATCGACATGATTGAGGTTCAGGTGGTGCCCGAGCCCACGGACATCCTCCAGCTGGGTGATGAGGCTGTCCATTCCCTGGGGCCCAAATCCCAGGGAGACATCACCGCCACCATCCTTGTGCCCAAGGACAGCCACACGGTCCGTGAACTGGTGGTTACCTATTATGTATGGGGTGTCAGCTTTTCTATCAAGGAAGTGTACTCCGGGAGATAATCATTCATCATCTTCTTTTGCCTGTCTTAGGGCCGTCTGAAAGGCGCGGGAGGCTTCCTCATAGGAAAAGCCACGGCGCCCCATGGCGGCTATTATTTTTTGTACGGCCTTGGTTTCATTCTCCTGGGTGGCATAGCGCCGAAGCAGCTTACGCGCCAACGTTACGGCCTGTGTTTCCTGTTCCTCCCGGGGGAGATCCGCGCAGGCCTTTTCTGCGATGGTTCGGGAGATCCCTTTTTGCCGAAGCTCCTGTAAAATCCGGACTTTGCCCAGGTGCCGGTGGCTGCGGGCCTGCGCCCACTCCCGGGCAAAGGCCTCGTCATCCAATAGTTTCTCCTTTTCCAGCTTATAGAGGGCCAGTTCGACGGCTCTGTCCAGATAACCCTTGCTTTGCAGCTTTTGCTCCACCTCCTGGCGGCTTCGGGACCGGACAGCCAAAAAGGCCACGGCTTTATTCAGGGCTTGAGCATAATGCCGGGGCAGCAGCCATTCTTCATATTCGGCCAGATCCACGAAGTCATTGGGAAGCAGGGGCCGTTCCCGGTAATCGGCATACGACAGCCAGTAGACTTTTTCCTCGTTGATTCTGACGCCGACCCTGCTTTTGTCTTCGATGATTTCGGTGACGATGTCCTTCATGGGTTGCTCCTTTTCCGCTTTGGTGTGGATGGCCCCTCAGGGCAGAAACAGGCGGATTAAATCCCGGTTAAGCATTGCCAGATGCCCCTGGCGCTGCTCACTGGCCCCACTTGTAAAGGAGACAAATCCGTCCCCCTTTGTGGTGAAGAATACGCCGTTCACCGCCCCGTAGGAAAAACCCTGATGCCCATAGAGGGTTTGGGAACTGATTTGGGGATCGCGGAGGGTCATGAGGCCCATGCCATGGCCCAGGGGGACGCGATGATCCGGCCACCGGCCCAGAGGCGTCCGAAGCTGAGCAAGGCTTTTCTCATTGAGAAAGGGGGCCCTGTTCCCTGTATTTTTTTCCGTCATGGGCAGCAACAGCCGCGCCATGTGGGGCGCTGAGATGTACAGATTGCCGGAAGCCAGCAGATAGCGCGTCTCCGGCTTAGGCATGCCAAGAGGTTTAGCATCCTTCACCCTTTGGGCTGCGTCAAAGGCAGGCCCGCGGGCAGGGGGAAACACCCGGTAACTGTCTGCCACGGGAACATCCCCAAGGGTGCTTGGATCAAAGGTTGCCCCGATGCCCAGCGGGCCGAAGAGGAATTCCTGGGCCAGGGCCTCAAAAGACCGGCCGAACCGGGCTTCCAGCAGTGAAGCGATCATCCCGGCGGCAAAGTTGCTGTACAGGAAGCGGCTGCCAGGTTCATGGGACGCGAAGCTGCTTGGGTCCTTCAGCAGGGTATGCAGTGACACTGTGTGAGAAAACGAAGAGAAATAGGCCGGGGAGTCCCGCAGAGAAGAGGTGTGGGACAGCAGCATCCCCAAGGTGACAGGGATGTGGGGGAAGCGGGGATTGCGCACCGGGTAACCCAAAAAGTCTTCCGCGGCCTCCTCCACTTCCAGTCTGCCCAGCGTTTGAAGCCGGAAAACCAAAAGCGCCGTGGCCAGCTTGGCAATAGAGGCGGTACGAAACAGGGTGTCAGGGGTTACGGGAAGGGGGAGGGGGGAAAGCCTCGCCAGACCCGCGGTGTAGCACTCTGCCAGATGCCCCTGGGAAATGCGCTGGATGGACGCACCTACCACATGCCGGTGGCGGAGAATGCCGCCCAGAGATTTGGGCGTAATGGCTTCCCGGATCTCTCCGCAAGAGCGCAGGGCATCGCAGCAGCTCCGCCTGCCAAGGGCGGCCAGGCCCAGTCTGTACATCCGGTTTTTACAGGCTCCAACAGGCATTCTTCTCCTCCTTGGGGAAGGCTTTTCATGATGCCAACCCTCAGGATCTTTGGTTTGCACGCCCCAGCCATCCAGCCAGCCACAGGCAGTAACAGGGCAAGGTGACGCTGACAGCCAGCATCTGCGCTTCCCTGGCGTAGGGCATGAGGTTCAGCCAAGAGATAATAAAACAGGCCGCATCAATGGCCCAGGGCAGGAGAAACCAAAGGGAAGCAAAGGAAAACTCCTGCCGGGAGCCCATGCCCCAAACCATGCACCAGGCCCAAAGACCGGTAATCAGCAGCAGCAGCGCCCCGTAGATGCCGGGAGTGGGAATAAACCAGCGGGCAATAGCCGCCACAAAGATTAAAAAGGCCGGAAACAAGGCCTTGGGCTGCGCCCTGGAGGCCCGCCACAGCAAGGATCCGGCGGCAAAGACCACCAGCGCCAGGCTGAGCCATTGGGATATGCGCAGACCCAGGAGCCAAAGGCTGTCCATCCGCAACTGCTCGATGAGGAAGCGGCCGCTGCCATAGATCACCAGATACCATAAAAACAGATTTCCATCCCGCTTTTGGCTTTTTCTCAGCAGCCACAGCGATACGAAGCCAAGGAAGTCCCAAAGAGACTCGTAAAAGAAGGTGGCCGCATGCCAGGCATAGCCGCTCCCCTCCATGATTTGAACCCCCATGGGAAAGAACTGCAGGGCCGGGTCGGTCAGCAGGGGACCGAAAGCCTCCTGGTTGAAGTAATTGCCCCATCGGCCGATGGCTTGGGCCAGCAGCAATCCCGGCGCGATGATGTCCGCCAGTTTGCCAAAAGGAAGCTTTTTTTTCTTGCAGTACAAATAGAGGCCAAGACCTCCGCCAATCACGGCGCCGTAGATGGCCACGCCGCCCCCCCAGATGTACACAATGCGCAGGGGATTGGCAGCAAAGGCTTCCCATTCCATCGCCACAAAGTAAAGCCGCGCTCCAATGACACCACAGGGGACGGCAACCAGCGCGGCATCCGTCATGGTTTCCTTGGGCAGACCCACTCGCTTCTCCTCATGCAAACCGATAAGATAAGCCAGCAAAATCCCTGCAACGATCAAGAAACTATACCAGGATATGAGTCCGAAGAGGGTTCGGCTGTAGGCGACGGCCATACGGTCACTTCCTTTGCTTGCGCCTATTATAGTCTTGCCGCGGGGGGGTGTCAATCATACCAGTGCTGCGCTTGTGGCGGCCCTCACACATAACAAGGGGCTGTAGCAAAACAGCATCCCAACCCAAAGGAAAAAACAGAGCCGGTGCACTGCGAAAGCGGTGACACGGGCTCTGTTTTTTGGTAGAATCGATGTATGAAAAACAATAACTACCAGACAC
>JAAYDR010000030.1 GCA_012729115.1 Clostridiales bacterium
CGGAATCACCCGTTCAGCAAATGCTTCGTCAATTTTGAGTTGCACATTTCGCGCGCCTGTACGATAATGTGTCTGGTAGTTATTGTTTTTCATACATCGATTCTACCAAAAAACAGAGCCCGTGTCATCGCTTTCGCAGTGCACCGGCTCTGTTTTTTCCTTTGGGTTGGGATGCTGTTTTGCTACAGCCCCCTCCTTTACCGGATGCCCGCGCTTCTGCGCATGATTTTTGCCAGCCGCGGGCCGATGAGCAGGCCCAGGACGATGCAGATCAGCATTTCGAGGAACATGTAGGAGTTGTACCCGGCGCTGTACAAAAGGGGGTTCTGGTCCCCGGCATACTCGGCGAAAAACAGCGCACCGCTTAATACATGGCACAGGAAGCGCAGGAGGGAAGCCAGGGCGATGCCCAGGGGCAGGTAGAGTGCCTCCCGTTCTCCCTTTCTGGCACCGATTCCCGCCAGGCCCAGGACGCCGAAGGCCAGCAGGTAATCCAGCGCGATTTGGGCCAGGGCGTACAGCGGCGGGATGGGCAGCAGGCCCGGGGTCTGGAGGAATTGCAGCACACCGTAGGCCAGGCCTGCCACCAAACCGGGCACCACGCCAAAGGCATGGGCAAAGAGCATCAGCGGCAGCATGCTGGCAGGGGTGATGCTGCCCCCCTGGGGCATGCGGAACAGGCGGATGTTGCTGAGCAGGAAGCTGAGCGCGACAGCCAGGGCGGCATAGGCCAGGGCGGTGGCGTTCAGGCGTCCCCTGGCTTTGCCTACGGAAAGCAGCAGCGCGGCCAGGGCCACCAGGGTTCCAAGAGCGATCCACACCGGCAGGCCAACCTCAGAGAATTCGGATAACATTTCTGCCATTTTGTTAAACATGGGCGTCTCTCCTTTCCAAATTTGGGAATGAAAAACCCGCAACCATCATGTTGCGGGAAGTGGATGCGGCCTGGGCCGTTGAAAGCTGCGCTTTCGTCCGCTTCCCTACGGTAGGATGACCTACACAGGTTCCAAGGGTCGGGCCGAAGCCCCTCTCAGCAGCAGAGCCCAACGGCCCTCGCTACCCCCCTAGCGGTGGATGGGATTTTCGTGTATGATGGTATCAAAGGAAAGCGCGTTTGTCAAGGAGTGGAAAGGCATGAATCACTTTTATGCATACATCAACCGGCTGAAGCTGATCCGCCGCTGGGGCCTGATGCACAACACCGTACCGGAAAACGACATGGAGCACAGCATGCAGGCCGCCCTGATCGCCCATGGGCTGGCGGTGCTGGGCAAGACCCGATATCAGCGGGACATTGATCCCCAGCGGGTGCTGGCCATGGCGCTGTATCACGACGCGGGGGAGGTGATCACCGGGGATTTGCCCACGCCGGTGAAATACCAGAACCCCAGCATCCAGGACGCCTATCAGGATCTGGAAACGCTGGCCAATCAGCAGCTTCTTGCCATGCTGCCCAAGGACATGCGGGAACAGTACCGGGCCTATCTGGTTCCGGACGAAAAGAGCTATGAATACCGGCTGGTGAAGGCGGCAGACCGGATCTGTGCGTATCTCAAGTGCGTGGAAGAGCAGAAAATGGGCAACCGGGAGTTTGACCAGGCGCGCATCACGATCACGGACAGCATCAACCAAAACCCGCTGCCGGAGGTGCACGCGTTCATGCGGGAGTTTGTTCCCAGCTTCTCGTTGTCGCTTGATGATTTAAGCAGGCTGCCTTCCAACCGGGAGGAGGAATAAGCATGAAGCGGTTTACCCGGCTGAGGGAGGATGGGCAGGCTGTTCTGGATGCCCAGGGGCTGGAAAGCGGCGAAGCTGCCGCACGGCTCAAGGCTTTTGAGGATTTTTATGAGCATCTGCTAACGCGAAGGCAGGAGATTCCGGCAGAGCTGGAGGCTTTGCGCCGGGAGGCGAAGGTGAAAACCGTCCGGTTTCGGGAGCTGATGACGGAGCAGATGATGAATGGGATGATCATGGATATGCTGGGGATGTTCGGGGTGAGGGAGTAAGGGATGCAAGGGGCGAAGCCCCCATGATCCCCTTCGCAGCTTCTCCCGTTACCTTCCCAGAAGCCGCTTTCGTCCGTCGTCCAAAAACCGTCCCAAATCCTGCATATTTTCCAGGGCCCGGCCGCAGCCCATGACCACGTTGTTCTGGGGGTCCTCCGCGCAGGAGCAGGGGACCTTCAGGGCATCGGCGATGGCCTCGCACAGGCCGAACATCTCCGCGCCGCCGCCGGTGAGCAAAATGCCGTATTCAAAGATATCGGCGGCCAGCTCGGCGGGGGTGTGCTCCAGCACGCCGTGGATGCTTTCGATGAGCTGCTGAAGGGGCTCGTCGATGGCCTCGGTGATATCGTCGGAGGTAATGCGCATGGTTTTGGGGAGGCCGGTGATCAGGTTGCGGCCTGTGACCTCCATGTAAAGCTGGTCGGCGCGGGGGATGGCGGAGCCGATGTTGATCTTCAGTTCCTCGGCAGTGCGCTCGCCGATGAGGAGGTTGTGCTTGCGGCGCAGATGGCGGATGATGGCATCGTCAAAGCGGTCGCCGCCGGTTTTGGCGCAGTCGCTGACCACGACCTTGCCAAAGGAGAGCACGGCAATGTCGCTGACGCCGGCGCTGATGTCCACAATCATGGTGCCGTAGGCCTCGTCAATGGGCAGACCCGCGCCCAGGGCCGCAGCCAGGCTGCGGTCCAGAAGCTGGGTGCGGCGCATGCCCGCGTCAAACATGGTGGAAATGATGGAGCGCTTCTCCATCTCGTTAACGGAGGTGGGCAGGGACAGCACGGCCCGGGGGCGGGCAAACATGTGCTTGCCTACGGCCTTTAGCACAAAGCCCTTGAGCATAAAGCTGACCAGCTCATGATCGGAGATCACGCCCTCCCGCAGGGGGCGGATGGCCAGAATGTTGCTGGGGGTGCGGCCAATCATCCGGCGGGCTTCGTCACCGAAGGCCAGGATGTCCCGGGAGTCCCGGTCGATGGCCACAACGGTAGGCTCCCGCAGCACAATTCCCTTCCCCTTCATGTAGATGAGGATGTTGGATGTGCCCAGGTCAATTCCAATATCGTTGGTAGCTGCCATGCTTCGACCTCGACCCCTTTTGCGATTCATTGCCCAATGGGCATACAACGCGTGTATTCGCCGCCGGTGGCGGAATTCCTTCTTTTCAGGGCTTCATCCGCCGCTGCTCCCGGTACTTGTGGCGCGTGGCTTCGCCGCCCCGCAGGTGGCGGACGGACTTGTTGTACAGCAGCACCCGCTGCACCTGCTGGGCCAGGGCGCTTTGTACCAAGGGTAGCCGCTCGCCCATGTCCTTATGCACGGACGACTTGCTCACCCCAAACTTCGCGGCAGCCGCCCGCACCGTGGCCCCCGTTTCCACAATGTATTGCCCGATGTGGATGCATCTTTCGGCAATATGATCGTGCATGGATATCCCTCCAAGCGTTTTGGAAAGGATATGCCGGCAAAGGGGGGAATAGGCATGGACCGGGCCTATTCGTAGTCCACGCGGGTGAGTTCCAGGCCCTGCGCCGGGCCCGTGGGGCCCAGGGACAGGCGGCTGCCGGAAGCAAGGGCGGCGGCAAAAACATCCGGGGGGAGCTTGCCCTGCCCCACCTGGATCAGGGTTCCCGCGATGATGCGCACCATGTTGTATAAAAAGGCATTGCCCCGCAGATGGAGGGTCAGCCAGGGCCCTTCCCGGGTGAGGGTCGCTTCCTGGATGGTTCGCACGGTGGTTTTGGCCGTGCCTCCGGCGGCCTGGAAGGCGGCGAAATCGTGAGTGCCCAGGAGGGCGGGCAGGCTTTGCTCCATGGCGGACAGGCTGAGGGCCACGGGCACATGGGCGCAGAGATGCCCCAGCAGGGCACTGGCGTGGGGAGCGTTGTAGATGCGGTAGGTGTAGCACTTGGACCTGGCGTCAAAGCGGGCGTGAAAGTCGCCTGGAACCAGGCTGCACTCCAGAACCCGGATGTCCCGGGGCAGGCAGGTGTTGAGAGCGAAGGGGTACTTGTCCGGGGGGATGCGGGCGGCCGTGTCAAAATGGGCCCGCTGGCCCAGGGCGTGAACCCCGGCGTCTGTGCGGCTGGCGCCGGTGACGCGCACAGGCTCGCCTGTGATTTTGTGCAGCGCTTCCTCCAGCCTTTGCTGGATGCTGATGGCGTTTTGCTGAATCTGCCATCCTCCGTAGCGGGTACCGTCGTAGCTTATGGTCAGCAAAAACCGCCGGGTGCCGGGAGGCGCAGGCGGTTTTTGTAGGGGCGGAAGGGCAGTGGCGGTCATGGCAGCAACACTCCCCCGGCAATCACCAATGCCAGGAAGCCCAGGGTGAGGGCCAGGGCGTACCCGTCGGCGGGGGTGAAGCGGAGAACCCGAAGGCGGGTGCGGCCCTCGCCGCCATGGTAGCAGCGGGCCTCCATGGCCATGGCCAGGTCTCCGGCATGGCGGAAGGCGCTCACAAAGAGAGGAACCAGCAGGGGCACCATGGCCTTCACCCGGCGCAGCAGGTTGCCGCTTTCAAAGTCCGCGCCCCTGGCCATCTGGGCCTTCATGATCTTGTCGGTTTCCTCAATCAGCGTGGGAATGAAGCGCAGGGCGATGGTCATCATCATGGCCAGCTCGTGGGCGGGAAAGCGGATGACCTTGAGGGGTTTGAGCAGCATCTCGATGCCGTCGCTGAGGGATACCGGGGAGGTGGTGAGGGTGAGAACCGAGGTGCCCACCACCAGGAACACCAGCCGCATGCTGAAATGCAGCGCGGTGAAGAAGCCCTCCCGGGTGATGCGCAGCACGCCCCACTGGAGCCACACCGTTGTGCCCGCGGAAAAGAACAGGTTGAGCGCAAAGGTAAGGATGAGCAAAAAGCGCAGGGGCTTGACGGACTTGAGCATCTGCCGGAAGCGCAGCCCCGCCGTGCGGGAGGCAAGGACCAGGTAACCAAGAGGCAGAACGTACCATACCGGGCTTTTTACGCAGAACACCATGGCGATGTACAGGGCGGTGAGCAGGATTTTCGCCCGCGGGTCCAGGCGGTGAACCAGCGTGTTGCCGGGGAGGTACTGGCCCAGGGTGATGTCCTTAAGCATGGGCAGGCACCTCCTTAGGGCCGGGGCCCTGATCCTCCTTTGGGGCAGAGGGGCATCCTACAAGGCGCAGCAGATGGTCCCGCACTTCCTCCAGGGTGTACAGGTCCTTGGGCAGGTCAAAGCCCTGGGCGATAAGGGCATGGGTGAGTTCGGCCGCCTGGGGGACGCCCAGGCCGATGGATTTCAGCAGCTCCTCCTGGCCAAATACCTCCCGGGGAGTGCCGGTCATTACCAGCTTTCCGGCGCTCATCACCACCAGGCGGGTGGCCAGGGAAGCGATGTCGTCCATGTTGTGGCTGATCATGATGACGGTCAGGCCTCCCTTGGCGTGAAGGGAGCGGATCATGTCCAGGATGCTGCGGCGGCCAGCCGGGTCCAGCCCGGCGGTAGGTTCGTCCAGAATCAGCACCCGGGGACGCATGGCCAGCACTCCGGCAATGGCCACCCGGCGCATCTGGCCTCCGGAGAGCTCAAAGGGGGAGCGGTCGGCCACCTGATCGAAGGGAAGACCCACCAGGGCGCAGGCTTCCTGGACCCTTTCGGCAATCTCCGCCTTGTCCAGGCCCATGTTTTTGGGGCCAAAGGCGATGTCCTTGGCCACGGTTTCTTCAAAAAGCTGATGCTCCGGGTACTGAAACACCAGGCCCACCTTCTTGCGGACCTCCAGCAGCCGGATTCCCTTTTGGGTGATGTCCAGCCCATCCACCACAACCCGGCCCTCCGTGGGGCGGAGCAGGCCGTTCAGGTGCTGGGCCAGGGTGGTCTTGCCCGAGCCGGTATGGCCCAGGATGCCGATAAACTCCCCGTCCTGAATGTCCAGGGTCACATCGTGAATCGCTACGCTGGAGAAGGGGGAGCCTGGCAAATAGGTATGGGATAGATGCTCTATCTGGATGGGCATAGCGTCTGTTTCAGCTCCTTCACCATATCCGCGACGGTCAGGATGCCCTGGGGCAGCAGGAGGCCCGCCCGGCGCAGTTCACCGGCCAGGGCTGCCATGGGGGGCACGTCCAGGCCCAGGGCCTGCAGCTCCTCCACCTGGGAGAAGATTTCTCCCGGAGGGCCGTCCATGGCCACGGCGCCCTTGCTCAGCACCACCACCCGGTCCGCCTGGGCAGCTTCCTCCATGAAATGGGTGATCCATACCACGGTGATGCCCTTGTCCCGGTTGAGCTTGCGCACGGTGGACAGCACCTCCGCCCGGCCCGAGGGGTCCAGCATGGCGGTGACTTCGTCCAGGATCATCACCTCCGGCTCCATGGCCAGCACCCCGGCCACGGCCACCCGCTGTTTCTGGCCGCCGGAAAGCATGTGGGGGGCAGCTGCGGCATGGTCCGTCATGCGCACGGCCTTCAGTGCCGCATCTATGCGGGGGATCATTTCCGGCTGGGGCACGCCCATGTTTTCCAGGCCAAAGGCCACGTCCTCCCGGACCACAGTGGCCACAATCTGGTTGTCCGGGTTCTGAAAGACCATGCCCGCCCGCTTGCGGATATCCCACAGCAGGTCGTCGTCGGTGGTGTCCATGCCGCAGACCAGCACTTGGCCTTCCGTGGGCAGATATAGGGCGTTCATAAGCTTGGCCAGGGTGCTCTTGCCCGAACCGTTGTGGCCCAGGATGGCCACAAAGGAGCCCTTTTGAATGGTAAAGGAGACATGGTTGACGGCCAGGGGGCCCTGGGGGTCATAGCCGAAGGAAACGTCCGTCAGTTCCAGGGGATGAGTCGTTTGGGTATTTTCGCTCATGGCTGCTCCTTTGGGGGTTGGGCTGCCCAGGCGCGGGCCTGGGAGAGGTCCTGGTGAAGCTGCTCCTGGAGGGCCTCCAGGGAAGGGAAGGCGATCTCGGGACGCAGATAGTGCAGATAGGAAATGGCAAGGGTTTTGCCGTACAGGGGGTCGCCAGTATAGTCCAGCAGGTGGGCTTCCACCATGGGCTGGCCCTCGGGTACGGTGGGATGGCGGCCCTGGTTGAGGATGGCCAGGTAGGAACCGGACCGGTCCTGGCCATGAATCTCTACCCGGGCGATGTAAACCCCGTCCTGGGGGAGGGGGTGAGCGACGGCGTCGTAGGCGATGTTGGCCGTGGGAAAGCCCAGGCGGCTGCCCAGGTGCTTGCCCGGGATGACAATGCCGGTGAGCTGGAAAATGGGCGTTGCCAGGGGAATCCCTCCCTTGGGTAGAATGATGCAGAAACGGCCCTTGCATTATACAGCATTTGGGAAAGGGACGTCAAATAAAGACAGGGCTTTTTGCTCCCCTTTGCAATGGAACCACAAGATATGGTATAATGGCTTGTTAGAATAAGGGAGAGATTGAAGTTATGCCCAATACCTACGATGCCGGTAATATCCAGGTCCTGGAAGGGCTGGAAGCGGTGCGCATGCGCCCCGGCATGTACATCGGCTCCACCGGCTCCAGGGGCCTTCACCACATGCTGTGGGAAATTGTAGACAATGCCGTGGACGAAGCCATGGGGGGGTATGCCTCCCTGGTGGAGGTTACCCTGCACAAGGACAACTCCGCCAGCGTGCTGGACAATGGCCGGGGCGTGCCGGTGGACATCCATCCCACCATGAAGATTCCCGGGGTGGAGCTGATCTACACCCGGCTGCACGCGGGGGGCAAGTTCAACAACGACAATTACAGCTATTCCGGCGGCCTCCATGGGGTGGGCGGCTCGGTGGTCAATGCCCTGTCCTCCTGGATGCGGGTGGATGTATTTCGGGATTTCAAGCATTACCGGATGGAGTTTGCCAGCGGCAAGGACGCCGCCACCGGCAAGGCAGCGGCGGGCAAGCCCACAGGGCCCCTGCAGGTGCTGGGCAATACCCGCAGCCGGGGAACCCTGGTGCGCTTTATGCCGGACCCCGCGGTGTTTGAAACAGCGGAATTCAACCATGAAACCGTGGGCCGCCGCCTGCGGGAGCTGGCCTACCTGAACAAGGGGCTCAAGATCGTGTTTCATGATGAGCGCGTGAGCCCGCCGGTGACGGAGGCGGAGGAAGCCGACGAGAGGGACACAGGGGAGGAGCGGCTCCATGCCGGCACGCCGGGCACGGCCAAGGCCGCCCATGCCACCGGGTACACCCAGGAGTTCTGCTACCGGGGCGGCATCAGCGACTATGTGAAGTACCTGAATGAGGATAAGACTCCTCTGTTTCCCGAGCCCATTTATCTGGAAGGAAGCCGGGAGGATGTAATCTTTCGGGTGGCGATCCAGTATACGGACAGCTACACGGAGAATCTGTTTTCCTTTGCCAACAACATCCCCACCGCCGAGGGGGGCAGCCACGAGACGGGCTTTAAAGCCGCCTACACCAAGGTGATGAACGACTTTGCCCGCCGGCTGGGCCTTTTGAAGGAAAAGGAGAACAACCTGGGTGGGGACGATTTCCGGGAGGGCATGACCGCCGTGATGGTGGCCATGGTGAAGAACCCGCAGTTTGAAGGGCAGACCAAGGGCCGCCTGGGAAACACGGAAGTGCGGCCCCTGGTGGAGGCGATCCTGACCCAGCAGCTGACCGCGTTTTTTGAGGATTTGAAGCACCAGGAGCTGTGCCTGCAGCTGGTGGAAAAGGCCATCCGGGCCGCCCATGTGCGGGAAGCTGCCCGCAAGGCGAGGGATGTGGCCCGGGCGGGGAAGGCTCTGGAAGCTGCACCGCTGGTGGGCAAGCTGTCCAGCTGCACAGGGCGCAAGCCGGAGCAGAACGAGCTGTTTATCGTGGAGGGGGACAGCGCCGGAGGCAGCGCCAAGCAGGGCCGGGACCGCCGGTTTCAGGCCATATTGCCGCTGCGGGGCAAGCCTCTCAACGCCGAAAAGAAGCGGCTGGATCAGGTGCTGGCCAACGAGGAGTTCCGCACCGTCATCACGGCGCTGGGCACCAGCATCGATGAGAGCTTCAGCCTGGAGGGGCTGAAATACCACAAGGTAATCATTCTGTCGGATGCGGACCAGGACGGGGCGCATATCCGCGCCATCCTGCTCACCTTTTTCTACCGCTACATGCGGGAGCTGATCACCGAGGGCCATGTGTTCATCGGCATGCCGCCCCTGTACAAAATCCAGAAGGGGAACAAAGTGCAGTACGCCTACGACGACGGGGAGCTGGCCAGGCTCACCCGGGGAATCAAGGGCTATACTCTCCAGCGCTACAAGGGCCTGGGGGAGATGAACCCGGAGCAGCTGTGGGCCACCACCATGGACCCGGCCCAGCGCAAACTCCTTCAGGTGACCATTGAGGACGCTGCCCAGGCGGAGCGCCTGGTGACCATACTGATGGGGGACAAGGTGGAGCCGCGGCGGGAATACATCAGCCAGCACGCCAACTTCAACCGGGAGGACAGTTTTGGCAGCATGGTGAAGCCGGAAGGGGGCGCTGAGGCATGAGAGAGCAGGAACAACAGTCCCTGGCAGGCCAGGGAATCATTCAGACCCCCATGGAGGAGGTCATGCACAACAGCATGATCCCCTACGCGGAGCATGTGATCATGGAGCGGGCCGTGCCCCGGGTGGAGGATGGGCTGAAGCCCGTACAGCGCAGGATCCTGTACACCATGCGGGAGCTGTCCCTGGGACCGGACACCCCGCACCGCAAATGCGCCCGCATCGTGGGCGACTGCCTGGGCAAGTATCACCCCCATGGGGACAGCAGCGTCTACGACGCTCTGGTGCGCCTGGCCCAGGATTTCAGCATGCGGGGCATGCTGGTGGACGGCCACGGCAATTTTGGCTCCATTGACGGAGACAGCGCCGCCGCCATGCGCTACACCGAGGCGCGGATGACGCCCCTGGCCATGGAGATGCTGCGGGATATCGAGAAGGACACCGTGCCCTTCCGTCTGAACTTTGACGACACCATGAAGGAGCCGGACATGCTTCCCTCCCGGTTTCCCAATCTGCTGGTCAACGGGGCCAGCGGCATTGCCGTGGGCCTGGCCACCAACATCCCCCCTCACAACCTGGGGGAGGTCATCCGCGCGGTGGTGGCCCAGATCGACAACCCGGACATTACCGTGGAGGAGCTGATGCGCCTCCTGCCCGCCCCGGACTTTCCCACCGGCGGCGTGCTGCTGGACACCCCGGAGCTGAAGGCCGCCTATGCCACGGGCAAGGGCAAGCTGCAGCTGCGGGCCCGGGTGCATGTGGAGGACGGCTCCGCCGGACGCAAGCTGATTGTGATCACCGAGATCCCCTACCAGGTCAGCAAAGCGGCCATGCTGGAGAAGATTTTAAAGCTCAGCGAGGAAAAGAAAAACGCCCTGGGGGGCATCTATGACATCCGGGATGAAAGCGACCGCACCGGCATGCGGGCTGTGATTGAGCTGCGCAAGGAAGCGGACGTGGACAAGACCCTGGCCTACCTGTACAAGTACAGCGATCTGCAGGTGACCTTTGGCGTCAACATGGTGGCCATCGCTGAGGGCAAGCCCAAGCTGCTGAGCCTGCGCCGGGTGATCCGCTGCTACATCCGCCACCAGAAGAACGTGGTGACCGCCCGCACCCGCTACGACCTGGATCATGCCAGGGCCCGGGCTCATGTGCTGGAAGGCCTGATGATCGCAGTGGATCACCTGGACGAGATCATCGCCCTGATTCGCGCCAGCGAGAACCCCAAGACCGCCAAGGCGGGCCTGATGGAACACTTTGACCTTACGGAGATTCAGGCCCAGGCCATCCTGGACTTGCGGCTGCAGCGGCTGACCGGGCTGGAGATTCTGCTGCTGCGCAAGGAATATGCGGAGCTGCAAAAGCTGATTGCCAAGCTGGAGGGCATATTGGCGGACGAACGCAAGCTGCTGAAGGTCATCAAGGACGAGCTGAAGGAAATAGCCGAAAAATACGGGGAGGAGCGGCGCACCACGCTGGTGGGGGCGGACAGCGTTATTGAAGCTGCCGCCGGGGAGGAGCATGTGGCTCAGGAGGCGGTTGTGTTTTACACCCAGGCCGGCTACCTGCGCCGGATGTACCCCAAACACTACCGCAAGCTGCCCGCCGTTTCCCTGGAAAGCGGCAATCTGGAGGACGCGCCCCGCTTTTTCTTTGAAACCGACACGGACCACACCCTGTGCTTCTTCACCAATCTGGGCAACTGCTACCTGCTGGGGGTGGGGGCCCTTACGGAGATGAACCGGCCCAAGGAGCGGGGAAGCCTGCTCACCGGCGTTCTGGCGGGCCTGGAAACCGGGGAGGAAGTGGTGCAGATGCTCTGCGTCACCTCCCAGGAGCTGGCCGCCATGGGCGATTTGCTGTTTGTGACCCGGCAGGGCATGGTGAAGCGCACCGCCGCCGGGGAATACGACGTGCGCCGCCAGAAGTTTGCGGCGCTGAGCCTGAGGCCCGGGGACAGCCTGCTGGCCGTGCTGGAGCTGAACCCTGCCCTGGACCTGCTCTGTTTGAGCCGGGCCGGCATGAGCATCCGCTTCCCTACGGAGAATCTGCCCCGGATGGGTCGGGTGACCGGCGGCGTGAAGGGGATGACCCTGGAGGTGGGCGATGAGGTGTTCTGGACAGCCCAGCCCCAGGCCAATGATCAGGTGCTGCTTATCAGCGAGCGGGGCTTTGCCAAGCGCCTGCTGGCCCTGGACTTTGAGCCCCAGGCCCGGGGCGGCAAGGGCGTGAAGGCCATCTATTTCAACAAAAGCGGTTCCAATGGCACCCGCCTGGCCGGGGTGCGGCTGCTGGCGGGCGAGGGGCAGCCGGAAGGCGTGCTGGTATTCCAGCACAAGAGCGCTCCCACCCAGCTGGAGCCCGGGGAGGTACCCCTGGAGAGCAAGCAGGGCAAGGGTACGCCCTGGATTATGGCCGTGCTGGACGATGTGGTGACGGGTTTGATTCCCTGCCCCCAGAGCACAGGCCGAAGCGCCGAGGACGAGGGAGAGGACAGCGAATAAACGGACGGACAACAAAAACGGGGGAACGTAACGTTCTCCCGTTTTACTGTCTGCTTATGAGTGCATTACTGGGCCAGGGAAGCCATTTTCTTTGCCATGCGAGACTTTTTGCGGCTGGCGGTATTCTTATGCAGAATGCCCTTGGCTACGGCTTTATCAATAGCGGAGGTGGTGACAGCATACTGCGCACCGGCAGCCGTGGGATTGGCAACCAGCTCCGCGTCAAACTTCTTAATCGCGGTCTTCACCTTGGACTTCACAATACGGTTGCGAAGGTTCTTTTTCTCGCTGACCTTTACGCGTTTCATGGCGGATTTGATGTTGGGCAACGTCGTTCACCTCCTTGGTTTTCATAAATCGCAAGGGTGATTGTACCATGCATTTGGATAAAATGCAATACCCAGAAATGATTTTTTAGGAAAGGGCGGTCAGGGAAGGCATTTGCGGGCATCCCGCGGCCCCATCTTGGCTACTGCAAAAAGTAGGTTACCATATACCCCACCCGGTTGCCCACCGTCACCTTGGTCCACGCTTCATCGGGAATCATCACGGAAACCGTGGTGCCGCTGGACAGCTGGGTGAGCACATCGGCATTAAAGGAGGGGCTGGAGCGCAGGTTTACCTTCAGGCCCTGGGGATGGGCCACCTTCATGGTGGGGGTCTTGGGCAGGTTGTGGAGCTTGAGATAGCTGGTCATCACATAGCCGGACAGGCCGGTTTCCTCCACGGTGACGGCGCTCCACTCAAGGCCCTGGGCGTTCACGGTCAGCCGGATGCCGTTGTAGAGTTTTGCCAGCACCTGGGAGCTGGTGTCTGGGGCAAAGCGCAGATTGAGGGCCTGGGTGGCGCGGGGGTTGTTTACCACCGCGTAGGCGTAGGCGGGCCCGCCCTGATCTTCGGCGGCAATGTCCTTGGCGGAGCGCAGGCCCTCCACCAGGTAGTCGCTGCTCATGAAGCCCACATAGCCGTCGATGCTCACCTTCCACCAGCCGGTGCCCTTGAGGAGCACCATCACATAGCGGTCGCCGGCAAACTGGCGCAACACGGAATACCCGGAACCGGGGCCGCTGCGCATGTTGATGGCGGTGTTGTTGGGGGTTTTGATGGTGGCCACGGTGGAACTGGACAGGCCGCTGATGATGCGCACATAGTCGTCGTCCACATAGCCGGTCTGGCCGTTGATCTGCACGCGGGCCCAGCCGCCGCTGCGGGAGAGCACCTGCAGAGGAACGCCGTCAAAGAAGATGCCCAGCACCCGGGAGGAGTAATCGGGGGATTGGCGGAAGTTGAGGAACCGGCCGCCATTGCGGTTGTCCACGATGGCGATCTGGCCGTAGGCCTGGGGCCCCTGGTTTATATAGTTCTTGCTCATATAGCCCCGGCGGCCGTCCGGGGTGGTAACATAGTAGAAGTTGTTTTTGCTGCCGGTGATGGAAAGCCAGGTGTCCCTTTTGTAGGTGCCCAGCAGGCCGGAGGTGGAACTGGCGCCGGAGCGAAGGTTGAGGGAGTTGGTGTTGTAGATCACGCCAAAATCCGCTGCCAGGGCGCTGCTCACCGTCACCATACACAGCAGCACCAAAAGCAGGACCGTCCCTATTCGTTTGTATCCCATGGGCTGTGCAGTGTGTTTCATGCCGGTGGCCTCCTTATCAAATGAATGATTCCCACGTACAACAAACGTTCCATCTCATGGGTTTCATCCCTGAATATGGAGGGACGGCCTGGCATTTTTTGGAAATCTTACCGCCGTTTTTCGTACCGGGGAAGGGCCAAAGCCCGCTGCACCGCCTGGGCTGCAAGCTCCTGCCAGTTTTTGGCGGGGGAGGGCGCGGGCATGCCAAAGCCAAGCAGCAGGAAGAACTCCACGGTGCCGCCTGTGCCGGTGATGGGGCTGTGGGTGACGTCCAGCACCGTGGTGCCTTCCTGAGCCCCCAGGGTGGATATCAGTTCCAGCAGCAAGGGCGCGTAGTCCTCCTCCCGCAGGGTGCCGGTGCGACGGGCCTGAGGGTCGTCAATCTCAAAGAGGGGCTTTACCAGGCAGATCAGCTCCCCCTGGCCCTGCATGATGGCCCGGAACTGGGGCACAGCCTTCACCAGGGACAGGTAGCTGAGATCCGCAGTACCCAACGTAGGTGCGGGGGAGAGGGAGAGCAGCTTTTCGTCCCCCAGGTTGGTGCGCTCCAGGTTGACCACCCGGGGATTTTGGGCAAGGGAGCCTGCCAGCTGCCCAAAGCCCGCCTCTACGGCGTACACCAGGCCGGCCCCATGCTTAAGGAGGCAGTCCGTAAATCCTCCGGTGCAGGCCCCCGCATCCACGCAGCAGCGGCCTTCCACCAGGACTCCAAAATCCTTCAGCGCACCCTCCAGCTTGTACCCGCCCTTGCCCACGTATTTTTCATCCAGGCCGCGCACAGAAAGGGGAGCGTCCAGGGGAATCCGCTGGCCGCCGGTGCGCACGGGCACGCCGCCGCAATAGACCGCCCCGCCCAGCAGATAGGGCAGGGCGGCATCAGGGCTGTCAAAGAAGCCTTCCGCCAGCAGCCGCTGGATGGCCGGAACCTTCTTCATAGCAGATCTTCCATTTTTTCCAGGGGCAGCCACTCCAGCACCCGCTGGATGTGGGTGTCCCAGAAATCCCAGGTGTGGGCTCCGGGCTCCCTGTGGTACTCGATGCACAGGCTTTCCCCGAAGTCCCGGTGGAAGTGGTCGTTGGCGATGAGAAGCTCGTCCGTGGTGCCGCAGGCCATGTACAGCGCCGGAGCCTCATCCGGATTTTCGGCCAGCCTGGCCGCCAGGTTCCACAGGTTGTTGTCGCCGGCCAGGAACTCCTTTTGGGTGCCGAAGGCGTCCTCCATCTCCTTGACGAAGGCTTTGTTCTCCATGTGGTAGACCTCCTGCATCTCCAGCGCCCCGGAGAGGTTGGCGGCGGCAGCGTAGCGGTCCGGCAGACCCAAGGCCAGCCGGAAGGCCCCATACCCGCCCATGGACAGCCCGGCCACGAAGCGGCCCTCCCGCTCCCTGGAAAGGGGGAAGATGGTTTCCATGGCCTGTGGGAGCTCCTGGCTGACATAGGTGAAGTACCTGGCCCCGTGGGCCATGTCCGTGTAGAAGGAGCGGTTGACAGCGGGCATCACCACGGCCAGGTAATAGGGCCAGATGTAACGCTCGATGGAGGAATACCGCATCCAGCCGGTGTGGTCGTCGGTAAGGCCGTGGAGCAGGTACAGGGTGGGAAGGGGCTTGTTGATTTTGCGGATTTTTTCCGCTTCAGGCAGCAGCACAT
The DNA here is from genome assembly GCA_012729115.1 of Clostridiales bacterium. Lineage (GTDB taxonomy): Bacteria > Bacillota > Clostridia > Christensenellales > Aristaeellaceae > Limiplasma. The sequence goes on from JAAYDR010000030.1 coordinate 15,264, forward strand.
TGACCGAGGTTTGAATGCCCAGCACCTGGCTGGAACAGTTCAATTGAAGAAACATGGTTTGCCTCCTTTTATGATACGCCCCCAAAGGGCTTTTGCCGGGGAGCGGATTGTGATATCATGGCCATAATATGATGCGCAGGAGGGAACAACATGCCCGCAATTGAGGTTTTCTTTGACCATACCTGCCCCTACTGCTACCGGGCCCATGGTGAAATCATGGAGCTGGCGGAGGAGTTTCCCGAGATTCAGCTGCAATGGATGCCGGTGGAAGCCCATCCGCGCCTGGAGGAGCCTTGGCACAAGCCCTATGAGGACCTGGCCGTGCAGGGGGCCCTCTTTGTGAAGGCTGCGGGCGGGGACGAGCTGGCCTATCATGAGCGGATCTACCGGGCGCATTTTGTGGAGCGCCGGGCTGTGGACAGCATCGATGTGCTGACGGACTGCGCCGGGGAGCTGGGGTATGACCCCCAGGAATTCCGTGCGGCGCTGAAGGAGGGCCGGTATGCCGCCCGGCAGCGGGAGGCCAACGAATATGCCTACTGCCGGCAAGGGGTTTGGGCCGTGCCCACTTTTGTGTGCGGGGACAAGCGCCTGGACGCCGCGGAGGGCATTGGGGTCACCCGGGCGCAGGTGAGGAAGCTGTTTGAGGCTTGCCGGGAAGGCTGAGCCCCAGGGAGGTCGCCCTTACGGGTCCAGCCCCCCCAGCGTATCCCGCACATATCCAGCCAAAATGGCAACGATGCGGGCGTTGCGGCCGCCGTGGGCCACGATGACATCGGCCAGCTCGATATAATTGCGGATATAACGGTCATACATGGGCTTAACGGTGGTGAGGTACTGGGCGGAGATGTTGTCGATGGCCCGGCCCCGCTCGTTGATGTCCCGGGTGATGCGGCGCAGGAGGCAGATGTCCGGCTCCACGCTCATGTAGAGTTTGAGGAACATCAGCTCGCAAAGGCGCTCATCGTGAAATACATGGATGCCCTCGATAATCAGCACATCCGTGGGATAGACCAGCTCGCTGCTGTCGGCCCGGCGGTGCTGGGAATAGTCGTAGGCCTTGCGGGTGATGGGCTTGCCTGCCAGCAGGGTTTCCACATCCCGAAGCACCAGGTCATGATCGAAAATGCGGGGTTCGTCGTAATTGAGCAGGGCCCGCTCCTCAAAGGAAAGATGGGCATGATCCCTGTAGTAGGAATCATGGTTGAGGATCATGGCCCCTGGCCCGATGGCCTGGCACAGCTCTTCTGCCAGGGTGCTTTTCCCGCTGCCGCTTGCCCCGCAGATTCCAATGACCAGCATGCTTTCAGCCCCCTTTGCTTTTATCACGATACCCGAAATGGGCGGGGGTGTCAAGGGAAAAGGTGGGAGAAAATGGGGCGCGGAAAATGGATGCGGGAATGATTGTGAAAAATTTTTCATAGTCTCTTGACGACAGAACAAAACATATTTATGATACATAACGGTGTTATTTAATATGACACCGTTATTGTGAGTGGGAAGGGGGAAGGACATGGCCCGGGAAGAGCAAAAGCAGCGGAGCGAATCGGTGCGGCAGGCCATATTGGATACGGCACTGGAAATTGCCCAGGAGGAAGGCTTTGAGGCCCTTTCCGTACGGAAGATCATCCACAGGATGGGCTACTCCACCGGCGTTGTCTATCATCATTTTCGGGATAAACACGAGATCATCGATGCCATTGAAGCGTCGGAATCGGAGAAGATGCGCGGGCGGATTGAAAGGCTGCTGGACGATTCCCAGGACATCGTGGACAACATGACGGCAGTGTTTCATGAGATCATGCTGCTGGCCCTGAGGGAGCCGGAGAAGTACAACCTGATTGTGCTGCGCAAATTCAGCCGGCAGACCCAAAGCCGCCCCCAGTGGACCCACTATATCGCCCAGGGCCTTCAAAAGGGAATGGAGGCAGGCCGGCTCCGCCGGATGGACGCGGAGCAGGCGGCGTTTTCCCTATGGAGCTCCTTTGTGGGATTCAACCTGATGATCTCCTGTTCTCAGGGCCTGACGGCCCAGCAGGCGGAGGCACTGTTTCAAACCCAGCTTCAAATAATTCTAAGGGGGATTTTGCATCATGAGTAATATTGGAATCGTTTACGCCACCATGACAAAGCACTCCGCAAAGCTGGCCAATGCCATTGGCCGGGCGCTGCAGTTGCAGGCGGAGGATATCAAGAATGGACCCCAGTGCAAGGGGCTTGACCTGCTGTTCATCGTGGGAGGAATCTATGGCGGCCAGAGCAAGCCGGAGCTATTGGAATACGTGAAGGGCTTGGACAGCCAGGCGGCAAAGCGCGTTGCGCTGGTTACCTCCTGCACGTCAAACAAGCAGGGGCAGGAGGGCGTGCGCGCGCTTCTTACGGAAAAGGGCATCCAGGTGGTGGATGAGTTTATCTGCCGGGGCAGCTTTCTGTTTATGGGCTTTGGGCATCCCAACCGGGCGGATGTGGAGAATGCGGTGCGTTTTGCGTGCTCCCTGGCGGGGAAAGCGGGCATACCGGCATGAAAAAGCATTGGAAGGTGCCAGTAATCATCCTGGGAGTTTTCGTGCTGGTGCTTGCCGGCCTCTATGGGTGGATGACCCTCACCGCCCAGCGGCAGCTGGCAGCCATCACCTATGAAAAGGTGGATATGGCCCGGGTGGCGGACGGCGTTTACCAGGGGGAGACAGACGCCGGGCTGGTGTCGGTGAAGGTGGCAGTCGGCGTGGAAAACCATGCCATCCGGGAGATCCGCATCCTGGAGCATCAAAACGGCATGGGCAGCGGGGCGGAATCCATCGTGCAGACGATGATCGAAAAGAATGATTACGCGGTGGATGCCGTAAGCGGCGCGACCCTTTCCAGCGAGGCCATCAAAAGCGCCGTCAGCAAAGCGCTTTATGCCGGACAGGCAAAATGAGGACAGGAGGATATGCCGATGATTGAGAGAAAATCCACTCCCAAAAGGGCGCTTAGGATTGTGCTTTTGGCCGTATGCGTGCTGATACTCCTGGTTGCCGCAAGCTTTGCACCCACTTTGTTTGTGAAAACCGGCGGGATGAAAGAGCTGAAAGGCCGGTACATCACAGTCTATTATGAGAAGGAAGAAGCAGTGGCGCGGGATGTGTTTGCGCTGGCGGACGGGCAGAGCGAGCGCATCGCCAAGGCCCTGGGCTTTGAGGGCCCCCAGGATATCCGCATGTACATCTATGACCGGCAGAGCACCTTTCAAACCAGGAAATATGGGCTGATTGCTTTGCTGCTGAACCTGAACTGGTACATTGGCGACAACCGGGGCAGGGATGTGCTGCTGACATCCCCCGCGGAATCCGGCACGGCCCACGGCTACGAGGAGATCAAACAGGCCGCCATCCATGAAATGGTGCACGCCTACAACTCCATCCTGAGCAAGAGGATGCCCCTGTGGATCAACGAGGGGCTGGCGCTGTACCTGACCAACGGAGACCCGCCCAGGAACCTGTACAGCACCAGCAACGTGCCCAGCCTCGCCCAGACCCATACCGCGAGCCCGCTGGAGTTTGCCAACATGGGCGGGTACCATTTCGCTCATACCTACATTGAATACCTGGACCAGACCTTTGGCTGGGAGGCTGTGCTGACACTGGCAAAGACAAAGGACCCCCAGGCCGCCTTTGGGATGGACGAAACCCGCCTGTATGAGGGCTGGATCGATTTTTTGAAGGAGAACTACAGCGCAGGCATGTGAGATCCATCCGATGGATTGCATGCGCTCTTTCCTGACCGCCCGTGCTTTGGCAAGTTTCACACAGGCCGGCACCCGCCGCATATCCTGTAATGAGGTCTGGCTGTCTCATTACATGATTTGACGGAAAGGTGATTTTATGAACAATCAGGGACCGGCAAGAACATGCCCCAACGGGCAAATGGCCTATACCATCCAGGCGCGGGATACATTTTTCTCTCTTTCCAGGCGGTTTGGCGTGAGCCTGCAAAGCATCATGGACGCGAACCCCGGCGTGAACCCCAACAATCTGGTGATCGGGCAGGTAATCTGCATCCCCGTCGCCGACCCCGGTCCGCCGGTCTGCCCGGCAGGCTCCTTTTCCTATACCATTGTGGCCGGTGATACGATCTTCGCCCTGGCGCGGCGCTTTGGCGTAACCCAGCAGAGCATCCTGGCGCTGAACCCGGGCCTTGACCCCAACAGCCTGCGGGTTGCGCAGATCATCTGCATCCCCGGCCAGGCGCCTGGCCCCACGGAATGCCCCGCAGGTTCCTTCGCCTATACCATTGTGGCCGGTGATACCATCAATGCCCTGGCGCAGCGGTTTGGCGTTACCCCGCAAAGCATTCTGGCGCTGAATCCGGGCGTGGTGCCAACCAACCTGCGGATTGGCCAGATCCTCTGCATTCCCGGCCAGGCGCCCTCCGCGTGCACCTGCGAACAGAACCTGACCGCGGCCAACCGGAACATCACCCTGCTGAGGGAGGAGAGCGGCGCCCAGATCTTTGCGGATATGACCTATGGCACTTCCACCGCGACCACGGTGGCCACCACGGTGACAACGGCGGGAATCCGCTTTGCCGCAGCCGACGAGACCTTTGCCGGCGATTACACCTGCCGCTTCACCCAGGGCATGGCGTATGCCTTCTTCATGGACACTGCCAACGGCAACGAGACAAACCTTGTGGTGCGGGATAATTTTGGCGTGTGGCATAGTTTTGCGTAGTGCGCGGGCGCTGCGCAGGAATTACTGATTTTGTTTTGGACACAGGCAGGCATCCGGGGCGGCGTGGGAGGGGTATGCCGCCCCGGATGTTTGTTTGATGAGAAATGAAGAAG
>JAAYDR010000031.1 GCA_012729115.1 Clostridiales bacterium
ACTTGGGTAAACAAGGTTTTTGAAGTGCCTGTGGATCCCAAGCGTGACGAGATCAGAAACGCTTTGCCTGGTGCCAACTGCGGCGGGTGCGGTTACCCTGGTTGCGACGCCTTGGCGGATGCCATTTTTAATGGTTCCGCTCCCATCGATGCCTGCCCTGTAGGCGGAGCTGCATTGGCCCAGCGTTTGGCGGAAATCATGGGGGTAGAGGCAAAGCCTACCCAGGAGCGTAAAATCGCTACGGTAGTATGCCAGGGTACGGTGGATCGCTGTAAAACCAAGTTTCAATATCACGGTATTTCCGATTGCGTAGCCGCCACATTGGTCAACAATGGGAACAGAGCATGCCGTTATGCCTGCTTGGGCCTGGGAACCTGCGTGAAGGCATGCAAGTTTGACGCCATCCACATTGACGAACATTCCAAAATCGCCACTGTGGACCCCAATAAATGCCAGAGTTGCGGAGCTTGTGTCGCGGTGTGCCCCAAGCATGTGCTGAGCCTCCAACCGGAAACGCTCCCTGTGCGCCTGCTGTGTCGTGCATTTGAAATGGGATACCTGGTCAGCGACAATTGTAAAATCGGATGCGTGGGCTGTGAAATCTGTAAGGACAACTGTCAGTTCGATGCTATTGTCATGGAAAATCATCTGCCCAAGTTCGATATGGAGAAATGCACAAGCTGCATGATCTGTGCCGAGGTTTGTCCCACCGGTGCTATCTGGGGAGATTTTGACAACCGGAGAATCGCTGCCATTGACCGCAAGGAATGCATCGGTTGCGGTATTTGTAAAAAGGTTTGTAAATTTGAGGCCATATCCGGTGAAATGAAGAAGGTTCACCAGATCCACGAGGCATGTACTGGTTGTGGTGAGTGCGTATCCAAGTGTCCAAAAAAGTGTATTTCACTACGCGTTAGAGACCATGTACGCGACGCCAACGCGAAAGTTGGAACTACGCAGGTAGAGGCTGCGATTCCCAAAGGAGCTGAACTGCAGGCATGACCATGTGTAAGCTTGGGCTGATCGGCGCCGGCAACATGGCGGGGGCCATCTTAAGCGGGGTTATTCAGAAAGGTTTCCTGCAATCCTATGAGATCGGTCTATACGATGTGAACCCAAGCCAGTGCCAGAAATGGCAAGAGCGTTACTCCGTGTTTGTTGCAAAGGACAATCCCTCGCTGGTGAGAACCAGCGAGGTGATTATGTTGGCTGTGAAGCCCAGCTATCTGAGAGACGTTCTTGAAGAGATCAAACCTCATGTACAAGGCAAAAAGATCATTTCCATTGCTGCGGGTTGGACTACAGCCATGTTGACTGAGATCCTGGACGAAGCCAGCGGCGCTCAGGTACTGCGGGTGATGCCCAATACTCCGGCTATGGTGGGGGAAGGGTATTCGGCCCTGTGCCAGGAAAACACCTTTGATGAAGGTGCGTTATCATGGGCCAAGCAGCTGTTTTCTACTCTGGGTAAAGTCCAGGAATTCCCTGAAAAGCTCTTTGACGCGGTGATAGCACTCACCGGGAGCAGCCCGGCCTATGCGTACCTGTTTATAGAGGCCATGGCTGATGGAGCTGTGAAGCTGGGTATGCCCAGGGCGGAGGCCTACCGCGGGGCAGCTCAAGCGATGCTGGGCGCAGCAAAAATGGTACTGGAAACAGGGGAGCATCCAGGTAAACTTAAGGACGATGTATGCTCACCTGGCGGCACTACCATTGAGGCGGTTTACGCTTTGGAGCAGTGTGGGTTTCGCGGTATCGTCATGAACGCCCTTGAAGCGTGTGCGAGAAAAAGCGCAAAGATGGCTCAAGAAGGAAATAAGAAGTAGCAAGGGGTCATAACATGTCGGATGAGAAAAAAAGAGTGGAGATTTATACGGATGGGGCATGCTCCGGCAATCCGGGACCCGGAGGTTGGGGAGCCATTCTGAATTTTCGTGGAAAGACTAAGGAACTCTCCGGCCATATGCCCAATACCACCAACAACCGCATGGAGCTTTTTGCCGTGATCAGTGCTATTGGCGCACTGAAGGAGCCCTGCATTGTACATGTGTACTCAGATTCCAGCTACATTGTCAATGCATTTCAAGAGAATTGGATCGGAAACTGGCAGGGAAACGGCTGGATGACCAGTACAAAGAAACCCGTTGAAAACAGCGAGTTGTGGCAACTCTTGCTGCATACCATCAAGATCAAGAAGCATGACGTACACTTCCATAAGGTGAAGGGGCATGCGGATGATCCCCTGAACAATCGTTGCGACGTATTGGCTAAGGAGGCCATAAAAGAGTACCGAAGGATGAATGGGGAAGAGGAAACGGAAAGTAGTGATGTGCAAAAAACGGTGATCACTGCCAAGCAACCTGCCGGCTGAAAACTGATTGCGTGAAAACCCTATTGGATGACAATATCCAAGGGGTTTTATTTTGGATTGAATTATCTTAATATGGGAGGAGAGGAGATGACCAGGAAGCAGTTGACATCTCCAGAGTATTATGGTATCATTTATACTATTCGCTAAAGAATACTTTTACGAATAGTTATGGAATAAAATGACAATCAGAACCACTTCGCTACTCAACGCTGTATCAATACCGGTCAAGGAGTTGATCCCCTTGCGCTCTACGAAAACCACTCAAACAAAAACCAAATCTGCTTCCCATTCTTCGATGACCTATCAGGAGCAAGTCGCAGCGGAACGAACAGAAAAAATTCGTTATCTGCTAAGAGATTTTCCACCTTCCTGCGCAGATTTTATTCGCAGCATTACATTGACCACCAGCCCCCTTACTCGAATGGCATATACAATCGATCTAGGGGTATTTTTCAACTACTTATTCAAGGAAGTATCCATCTTTGCTTCCAAAACTCCCGCAGAAATCAGCGATGAGGACTTGGACAAAATTACCACCCGGCACCTCCATGGGTACATTGACTACTTGACGTTATACTTCAAAGAGGAATCATCTCTGGGTGATTTTCCAGATGGACAGCGTGCGCTTCGAAATCGAGAGAGTGGCATCATGCGTAAGCTGTCGACCCTCAGGTCTTTTTTCGACTTTCTATATCGTGCCGAACGGATTTCCGGCAATGTGGCCACCCTGGTTGCTTTGCCCAAATTGCATGAAAAGCCCATTCTATACCTAAATCCTGAAGAGGTAGAACGCCTGCTTATGATCACCCAATCCGGCGATGATCTTTCCCCCACCCAAAAGCGTTATCATAAGTTTACCTTTTCCCGTGACTACGCGATGCTGATGCTGTTTTTGGGTACGGGGATGCGAGTGAGCGAATGTGTGGGTCTTAACTTGGAGGACTTGGACTTTGAGTCCTTGGCGCTGATGGTTACCAGAAAAGGAGGAAACCAGGTAGTTCTTTACTTCCCCAAGGAGGTTGGCGAGGCATTGCAGGCCTATCTTATGCATAGAATGGAAATTATACCCCAAACGGGTCATGAGAACGCCTTGTTCCTCTCCATGCAAAACAAGCGTATCAGTCAGCGAGCTGTGCAATTGATGGTTAAAAAATACAGTTCTCTGGCCGTCCCCCTGAAAAAACGCATGAGCCCCCATAAACTTCGAAGCACATATGCCACCCAACTCTACCAGGAGACTGAAGATATATACCTTGTAGCAGATGCTTTGGGTCATTCTGATGTGAACACCACTCGTAAGCATTACGCTGCCATGAGTGATCGTAGACGCCGGGAAGCTGCTGCGAATGTACATTTACCTTCTCCCACTCGTGCAACTTTACCCAAAGCCCTTTCTGAGGAAGAGATGGATTCCGCCAAGGCTTCTTCAATTCAAGAACCATAGATGTGGTTATACAATGTCAGATCATGAAAACACTCGTGTTCACCGGGGTTTTTCTTGCAAACTCCTGTTCGCTGTGTTATGCTATCAAAGGGAATCTATGTCCTAGCCTGATTAAAGGATGTGATGGCATGAGTCATACTCGCGGCGATAGCCAAGCCAAGATTTTGGAATACATTCAACGTTCCATCAAGGAAGTTGGATACCCTCCATCCGTACGTGATATCTGTAACGCCACGGGCCTCAAGTCCACCTCAACTGTCCACGGGCATCTTTTACGGCTCCAGAAAAAAGGACTCCTGAACCGCGATGCAATGAAACCCAGGGCCATATCCGTCCCCATGTCCCATGACCGAGACATGGAAATGATGTCAGTGCCCGTCGTAGGATGCGTGACTGCCGGGTCCCCTATTCTGGCACAAGAAAACATTGAGGATTACATTCCCTTGCCTCAGAGTTTGCTGGTGGGTGATGGCGAGTATTACGCGCTTAGGGTCCGTGGAGATAGTATGATTGAGGCGGGCATTCTCAGCGGTGATTATGTGGTGGTAAAAAAGCAGCCCATAGCCAACAACGGGGAGATTGTTGTGGCTATGATTGGCGACGAGGCAACCGTGAAACGCTACTACCGGGAGAATGGTATGTTTCGCCTTCAACCGGAAAACCGCTCCATGCAGCCGATCTTTACAGCAGAACTGACCATTCTGGGGAAGGTTGTTTCCATGTATCGCATGTATAGCCATTGACCCATAAATACGATCAGCTCATGATCATCAACGGGAGCATCGATGAAAACGCATTCGATCGCAGTCATTGGAGCCAGCAATGTGGACATCTGTGCCACAGCAATCTTCCCCCTCATACAGGGTGATTCCAACCCCGGTAAGGTGACATTGGGCTTTGGTGGTGTAGGCCGTAATATTGCGGAAAATCTGTGCAGACTAGGCCAGAGATTATCCTTTCTCACAGCCTATGGAGACGATTCATTTGGAGAGATGCTCCGGCGACAGGCTCTGGAACTGGGCCTTGATGTGTCCCATAGCCTCCGGGCACAAAACACCCCAAGTTCCGTATATATTTGTATCAATCAGCCCGACGGTGAAATGTCTATTGCGGTCAATGATATGGAGGTATGCAACAACATCTCCCCTCAAGTGTTAAGAGACAGACTCCCCCATCTTCATTCCCAGGAGGCTATACTCCTGGATGCCAATCTATCAACCGAAGCCCTGGCCTTTATCGCCGAAAAATGTGAAATACCCTTGTTTGCAGACACCGTATCCAACAAGAAGGCCGTCAAGCTGATGCCCATTTTATCCCGCTTCACAGGAATTAAAACCAACCGTAGCGAAGCAGAAGTCCTCACCGGTCTATCTATCCGATCTGAACGAGATGCCCTTTTAGCGGTGGAATTCTTGCATAAGGCCGGTATTATGTATGTATTACTTACCATGGGCAGTGATGGAGCTTTGGTCTCCGATGGTAGACATGCCTTTTGCATGCCCTCTATGATCCAGGGCATGGTCAATACCACTGGTTGCGGAGATGCCTTCTTTGCCGGCGCTGTGTTGGCCTGGCTGGAGCAGGAGGATGCCCAGTCCATGCTACGATATGGCCTAGGCATGGCAGCTCTTTGTGCGGCGGATCGCCGTTCCGTATCACCAGCTATCAACCGGTCCGCTCTTTTGGATTTCCTGAAACAACATCACAAGGAGGTTCGTAAATATGAAATTAGCTGATTATCTATGGGTGGGTGCAGCGGTGCGGGAAGCCCTGGAGAAGGGACAACCCGTGGTTGCCTTGGAGTCCACAATTATCTCTCATGGTATGCCCTATCCTCAGAATGTTGAGACGGCCTTGCAGGTAGAAAGTGTAGTTCGGCATAGCGGCGCTATCCCCGCTACCATCGCTATCTTGCATGGAAAGATTTGCGTGGGTATTTCTCCTGATCAGATAGAGTACCTGGGTAAAAAGGGTTTGGCTGTCCACAAAGCCAGCCGCAGAGATCTACCAGTGCTGCTATCCAAAAGCGAAGATGGAGCAACAACCGTAGCCACAACCATGATTGCTGCCGCCATGGCCGGAATTCGCGTTTTTGCAACGGGGGGCATTGGTGGGGTCCATCGGGGGGCCGAAATCACCATGGATATCTCGGCAGACTTGGAGGAGTTGGCCCAGACTGACGTGAACGTGGTTTGTGCTGGAGCGAAATCCATCCTGGACTTGGGTCTAACCCTGGAGTATCTTGAAACCAAGGGAGTTCCGGTTATTGGATATCGAACCAACAATCTGCCGGCGTTTTATTGCAGGAACAGCGGATTTTTTGTGGATTATCGACTGGATTCTCCTCATGAAATTGCCGCTGCCATCGATGCCAAGCGAGTGTGCGGCCTGAAAGGCGGTCTGCTCATCGCGAATCCTATCCCCGAGGAGTTCTCTATGCCTGAGGATGTCATGAACGCCTGTATCGACGAAGCGATTCAAGCCGCAAGGGAGCAGGGCATCAGGGGTAAGGAGATAACACCATTCCTGCTCGACAGGATAAAAAACCTGACTCAGGGACAATCCTTACAAGCCAATATTCAATTGGTTCTGAACAATGCTCGTCTTGGTGCGGAAATAGCCAGAGAATTATGCAACCAGGAATAACCTGGCTGTATGATTCCTTATTGCTCCCACCAACGCTTCTTATCTGCAAATAACAGCGTATTGCGCCAACGATTCCAATATAATGCCCTCATTCTTTTTCGGAGGGCTTTTTTTTCACGCCGGAAATCCATCGCTGCCTTAAGCATGTGTCACCTCCACTTCCAGTTACCAATTATGCCCAGGGTTGTCCATTTCATTCCGGGCAACACCTTTTCATTGTTTTGGCGTATGGTGTAGATGAGATGAAATCGAGGAGGGGTTTTCATGAGCAGACAGTATTCTCCTTTTGCTGCCCTCTCCAGCAGAGAGCAGCAAGCGCGATGGCTGGAGTTTCAAAACACCAGACTTCCTTTTATTGACGGGGATATGGAACCAAGCAGTGAATTCGAATCCGTTCAAACCAAGGCCAGAGAAACGGATCATCCTCAATCCATGGAGGCTAAAACCCTATATACCCCACAGACCTTTTATCAGGCCCAGCATAGGCAGTATGACGCTGTGATTAAGCGAATGGAGGAAGCAGCCAAACAGACCCTGCAGTTTCGTCCCATGCCCCCCCTGCCCTAAATACCGCGTAAAAATCGAACCAGCTTTTCACATTGAACTCTCGGGTTCTTCTCATTTTGTACATAGGTCTGAGCGGCCTTGCCGATCTCCTCGCGGCGGGTCTTGGGCAAGGCAAGTAAGTCTTCCACCGCCTCCCGAATCCCTTGTGCACCCTCTTTGCGAATGTACACCAGATACGGGTCATAATCTCTTGGGATACCCTCCAGATGATAGCATAGAACCGGCCTCCCCGAGCGCATGTATTCCAACGTTTTTGAGGGAAAGGAGTACCGGGTATATAGTCCAGCCCTGCTTCGAGGGTTAATGAGGATGTCCGCATTCCCCTGCAATGCAATGGCTTCCTCCTGACTGACTACTCCGAAATAACGGATATTTGCGGAGGTCTGGTCTGCTTGCCTGGCCTCTTCTTGCATGTCCCCTGCGCCGCAGAGCCATAGCTGGCAATTTGATAGTCCCTTAAAGGCATCCAGCAACGTCCCGATACCGAGTTCCCTGTTAAGAGTTCCCGTATACAGCACTACCGGATGATCAGTGGAATACATAGGAGAAGAATACACTTTTGCTTGAGGCAGGATTAACCCTTCCATCACCATCGAGTTTTTCCCCTGGATGGGTAAAACTTCCTCCATTTGATGTGTTAACAGTACGAAGCCGTCAAAGGCCTGGCATAACTCGGTGCGCTTGTTCCCCATTGCATGTTCCAAACGCTTCATCAGTCCCTGACGTCCGGAGGAAATACCAAGCTCGTTTGGCAGATCCGTAACGATCACGGTTGCTTTCAGGTCTGGAATCTGCTTCTTTGCATTTGCTACCGCTTGCATGTAAGGCAAATATAGAGTGTACACCAACACCTGGCGATTACTTGCACTCTTCCTCGCCCAGTTCACAATGGCTTTGGTAGCCTTGACCTGCCGAGCCCATTGTTTCAAACCAGGAAGATTTAGACTTCCCAATTCCGAAAAGCCCGGCTCCCGCCAGGAGGGGAGAACAAGTTTTTTATAACGGATCGGGAAAATGCCTACAGGAAGGGAATTGATCAAATTCAAATCCTCCCCCTCCCCCATGTTCTGCCTGAGCCCATCTATAAATGCCCATTGGTAGCTGTTGATTTGGTTTTGCATGCCAGCTTTGGAGAAGCGGCTAACTTGGTCCATGGTTTTGGGAGGGTAGAGCAGGGTCAAGAATAAAAGGTTCATTGGCAAAGCTCCTTGTATAGAGCCAAATACTTTTGATAGGTTACTTGGCTGTCAAAGTGGGATGCTCGGACCAAGCATGCGTTTTTCATACTCTCTTTTTGAGAAGCAATTTCCATAATTGCCTTCGCCAGGGCGAGCGCATCTCCCTTGGGAATCACTCGACCGCAGGTATCATCCACTACCTCAGCACAGCCGCCAGTTTGAAAAACGACTACAGGGGTTCCGCAAGCCAAGGCCTCCAGATTCACCAGAGGCATATTGTCCTCCATGGTCGGATTGACCAGGCATTGCGCTAAGGAATACCAGGCAGCCAATTCCTGCGTGGATGCAGTTGCGTTTTGCCCTAGGATTCCGGTTGGCAGGGACTCGATCTGAGTTTGAGTCAACCCAAGTACTACCAATTGTATTCTTTCATCCAACACTGGAGCGACTTCCAGCAAATACCGCAGTCCCTTCCGCTCGTCCCAATCGGCGGCAACAGCCAATGCTACCTGTTTGTCTTCCAAGCCAAACCTCTGACGCAGGGCTTCGCATACTTGGTCGGGAGCCGGTTGAAACACCGTCACATCCACACCGTTTTCAATAACCTGTATGGGATACATTCGTAAAACGGATCGCTTCACCAGGTCCTCCAGCCAATGACAGGGTGGAACCAAAACAAGACTGGGTATGTCTGTGAATGCCCTTTGCTTGCGACGAAAATTTCGCCGGGAACCGTCCCACCACAGGCAGGTAGGATAGCTGCGAAGTTGAGGGCAATGGTCACAGATCGCCTGCCATTTTTCACAGCCGACAAAATCAAAATAAGCGCAATGTCCTGTAAAGGGCCAACAGTCATGAAGGGTCCAAACCATCGGCGTGCCACGTTCTTTCAGATACCGGAAAAGCATCTTCACATTTACATAGCATCCATGGAGGTTATGCAAGTGTATCACATCAGGATTAAATGCTTCAATCTTACGGATCAAACGCCATGTTGCCAAAGAACTGCCGTATCCCTCCATGTCCAGGAATTTGCGAATTGCTCCATGGACTTTCCGCCCAATTGGCATTCCGATCCGGTAGGCGTAATACTGAAACATGGGGGGCACATCCTCAGCGCCAAAGCCGATCAGGCATTCATCCCCCTGCTTCTCAAGGAGTTGGGCTATGCTGGTTGTGATACGGCCCGTACTTTTTATACCACAGAATGTATTGATCTGAAAAACCCGCATCCTAACCCTCCTTGCAGGTCATGGAAAGCAATAGAGTTTCCAGCTTATCCATGTGCCCTTTCTTGGAAAAGTGCATATCAGAATAAGCCTTGGCATTTTTCCCCATTTGCTCTTTTTGGGGTGAGGCCTTGAACTCCCGTACCACCTGAGCAAAAGCCTGAGGCTCTTCCGGCGGGGCACACAGCCCGCAGGCTGCCTCTCGAACGATGTCCGCAGTCTCACCGGCAATGGAGCCCAGGATCGGCTTACCCGCTGCCATATAGCTTTGTACCTTTCCAGGCAGGGTATCGTTCACGCTGATATCATCTCGCATGCTCACCAGCATGGCGTCTGCCATGGCGTAAAAAGAAGGCATCTCCATGAGAGGGCGGCGGCCATAGAAGGTAACCTTCTCCTCCAAATGCAACTCTTTCATCAGGGCCACGCAAGCCTTATAATCCGATCCATCACCTAGAAAGTACCAATGTATATCTTCATCCCGAAGAATATTTGCGGAATGAAGAAGCGTTTGTACTCCCTGAACCCTGCCGATATTTCCCGCAAACACCAGGCGTAACGTTTCCTGTGACGTTTTTTGCGGCAGAGAATCAAACGGGGCATCAGCGAATTGCGGCAGGTAATTCTCCTGGAGAACATCAATACCATGAACGGTGGACAAATACTGACGAAAGCGCTTGGAGGAAATCAGTAAAAGATCCGCCTTCCTATAAATCCATTTGCTGACTCTTTTCATGAAGGCATACAATATAGAACCGTCGTAGACACCCATTGCAGCCAAACAGGCAGGCCAGATATCCAGCACATAGATGACCAACTTTTTCCTAGTAAAGCAACGCAACAACGCTGCAGGCAAGGACATCAGCACAGGTGAGGTAGAATAAGCGTAGATCACATCGTAATCCCGCCTCATCCACAAGGCCTTCCAGGAGGCGGATACCATGTAGCTCACGTAATTGACAGCCAATCCAAGTTTGGTGTTTCTACGTCCGATTTCATAGCATCGGCGTACTTCTACGCCATGAATTCTTTCTCTACGGCGCTGAAACCAGCGGTATTCTTGTGGAACAATGCCCGAAGGATAGTTGGGAAGACCCACCACAGCCACTACCTCATGGCCTCGGTTCACCAAATCCTCACAGATTTCCGTGATTCGAAAAGGTTCCGGAGCATAATGTTGGCATACCACCAAAATTTTCATACGGTTCCATCCATTATTCATTTCCTCTTGTGCTACGCAATCAACCGCCTCAGATAGTTCATACAGACTTCTCTTATACATTCTCCGCAGCTTTTGCTATTGCCTTCTCCGCCAGTTCCTGGGCTGCCCGCGCCCCTCGAGCAAGCACTGCCTTCCCATCAAGAGTAGTGAACTGGCCGTTTTGGTACAGTACTTTGCCATCAACCATGGTCAATTTTACGTGGGAACCCAGGGTAGCATAGATTAAGTTATTCTCCATATCATTGACTGGCACCACGCTGGGCTGGTTCAGATCCAGCAGAATCAGATCCGCCAGATAACCTTCCTTTAGCAAGCCTAAATCAACATATCCCATCGCCTCTGCGCCAACGGTGGTAGCAGCTGCCAGGCACTGGGCCGGGGAGACAACTTTCGGGTCCAGCATCGTACCCTTTTGTAACAAAGGCATCAACTTCATTTCTTCCCAGAGGTTTAAGTTGTTGTTGCTGGCTACTCCGTCCGTGCCGATGGCCACTTTGCATCCCGCTTGTAGCATCTTATGAACAGGCGCAATGCCACTGGCAAGTTTCAAATTGCTGATGGGATTATGGACGATGGTGCAGCCTCTCTTTGCAAATAAAGCAATATCCTTATCAGTAAACCATACGCAATGGGCCGCAACAATCGGATGACTGAGCAATCCCAGGCTATCCAGATATTGAGGTGGAGTCATCCCGTGCCGCTTTATACAGCCGTTAACATCAAACTGGGTTTCGCTGACATGGGTATGAATTGCTATCTTGAGTTTCCCAGCCCATTGCTCCACCTTCTGTAAGACCTCTGGAGTGGTAGCACCCTCTGAATGAGGCGCGAGGCTGACTCGAATACGGTCATTAGCAGCTTTATGCCACTTTTTTGCAAAAGCGATCCCGGGCTCAAGATCGGCACAACTTCCGTCAAAATCGACGATTCCATGTCCAAGAAGCGCCCGCATACCACTATGCAGCACTCCTTCCGCCACCGCATCCATATGCATATACATATCGCAAAAGGAGGTTGTTCCGAAAGAAAGCATCTCCATGATGCCCAGGTCTGTGCCCGCCCGCACTGCCTCATCTGTCAGGCATGCCTCCAATGGAAAAATCGCCTGATGCAACCAGTTATTCAAATCCAGATCACTGCCTACATTCCGCAGCAGGGTCATGGGAGTATGAGTATGCATGTTACAAAGCCCTGGCATAGCCAAGGCTCCGCCACCATTGATCACTTGATCCGCTTCAAAGGCTGGCGCACATTCCTTCTTTCCCGCATATACGATCCGATTTCCATGTATATGAATTTCTGCATCGTTCACAAAGGAAATATGCTTTTCTTCCCGAACCCCAGGGGTCATGATGATATTCTGAATGCGAGTGCGCATAAAGGTCCTCCTTTACTGTATCTGAGTTGATTATAACATAAAAATTCTGGTATTTCGACTGAGCTTTTGCATTGGCGGTATTTTAGTTAATTCCCAGAGTAACATCCACAGTAGAAGAGGGGGTGGAATTTAAACTGGGAAGCAATATGAAGTAGAATTAAATCTGGGAAGTTCTCGGGGAATGGAGCAAGAAATGACAGACTTACAAACATCCAGGAACAAACATTTGAATTTGGATACACGCAATGAGATTAAAACCTGTCTGGATCACGGGATGACCTTCAAAGCCATTGGACGCAGGATAGGCAAGGATCAGACAACCGTCTCCAAGGAGGTAAAAAAGCACATCACTGTCAGAGCATCGAACTATGTGAAACGCAATGAGCACGGTGAGGAACTTTCCCATGAACCTTGTCCTTTGCTGCTCAAGGCTCCTTTTGTCTGCAACCCTTGCGCCAGGAGGAGTTGCG
>JAAYDR010000032.1 GCA_012729115.1 Clostridiales bacterium
AGTGAATACAGGGGGCCTGTTTTTGTGAGGCAGGCGCTTAGTTAACGAAGGGGCTAACGGGAAAGCCCAAGGCTTGAAAACCCAGTAAAATCAAGGGATACAGAGTTTGATTTTGCTCGAGTACGGCCTGAAGGCTGCCCGTCGCGCGCCCCAGTTCAGCAAGCGTTAATTCCATCAATCGGTGTATCACCGCAAGAATCCCCGCGAAGTGCTTAACCACTCAGCGGGGATTTTTCTGTACCAAGAACCAACCGCTCCTCAGGCCATAGCATGGTAGTGGCGCTGCCCGGCTTTGGCCAGGCTCTCGCCCATCTTTCCTTTTAGGAGGGGATCCACATGCCCGACAACCGCTGTCCTCATCCCAATCCCTGCTGCACTGACAATGTGAAAAGTAATGCCGACACTTTCCCCAATGCCGAAGCGAATGCAAACGCCAGTGCCAGCAATAGCATCAATATCCCGCCCCGCTGCCACGTCCATGAGGTATTGGGCAGTGTTATGATCGCAGAAGAAGAGAATGGCCCCACCATGTTGGATGTCCAGCAAAAAGGCGATCGCTGCTGGCCCCAGCCCGAACCGGACGAGGCCCACAACCACCGCTTCGCTACGATCAGCGGTCCAGCCATCCCTATTCCTGGCGGCCATGTGCACGAAATCGCAGTGCGCACGGATTTCTATGACGATCATTTCCACCTGATCACCGGCACCAGCGGTCCGGCAATTTTTGTAGGGGATCGACACGTCCACTTCCTCAGCGGTCATACCAGTGTCAGCGAGGGGCATTGCCATCAATATCGTGCTGCATCGCTGATTGATGACCCCATTGGCGACTAACAAAACAATGAGGCTGTCACCATAGAAAATGGTACAGCCTCTTATCACCACGCTCATGGGGCACAGGAGCTTTGTTCCTGTGCCCCTCGGTTTCAACAGGATGATCGCCCGTTCCTGCCGCAGAAATTTACAGTAGTTTCGCTGCCTTCCTGTCCAAGAGGAAAAAAGCTTGTGGATGTGCCTGCAGCATGCTGGCAGGCACCCGGGGGGACATCTCTCCTCGAATGGATTCATAAATGGCCTGGGCTTTGTCCTGGCCTGTGGCGATGAGGAGGACGCAGGAAGCCCGCATAATACCACCCATGCCCATCGTCAACGCCTGGCGCGGAACGTCCTCTTCCTGGTCAAAAAAGCGGCGGTTGGCCTGGATGGTGCTGGGAGACAGATCACTGACATGGGTACCGAAAACCAGTGTATCGGCGGGTTCGTTAAAGCCGATGTGCGCGTTGTGGCCGATCCCCAATATCTGCAGATCAATCCCACCTGCATCGGCAATGGCGGCATCATAACGGACGGACTCCGCGTCCAGATCCGTAGCGTTACCATCGGGCAAGTGGGTGTTCTCGATGGGAATGTTGATGTGGTCAAATAGCTCATGACGCATGAAATAATGATAGCTGCATGGGTGTTCCTGGGGAAGGTGGCAGTATTCGTCCAGATTGAAGGTTACAACCTTGGAGAAATCTGCCACACCGGCTTTATAGAGGCGGATCAGCTCCCGGTAGGTGGGCACAGGAGACGAGCCTGTGGCCAGACCCAGAACACTGTCCGGTTTGCGCAACACCTGGGAAACCACCAGCAAGGCCGCAGCCTGGGCTACCTGGGATGCATTGTCAAACACGCGAAATTGCATAGAAAGTCCTCCCGATAATACATTTCACGTTAAACCCGTTCTAAAAAAGCAAATTATAATAATACGCCTCTTTCAGTATAGCAAGAGGCGCTGTTTTTGTCAAATTGTCGGTGAAAGGGATATGCGGAATTCAGTTACTCACAAAAGAGTCCAACAGATGACCGAAGTCCCTCAAGAAGGCCTCATCGGCGGGACAAAGGGGGTAGGAAGCCAGCTGGCCGGTGCTAACCCAACGGATGTCCTGATGCACGGTGAGGGTTATGCAAGGATCAGCCATTTCCAGCCGGGCCAGCAGAAAGCAGAATTGCATGCGCTTGGTTCCCTGGACAAATGGCATGCGGCAGATCTCCCCCTCTGGCATCACCTCCAGGGAGAGTTCCTCCAGCAGCTCCCGCCGCAGGCATTCGGCAAAGCTCTCCCCCCGCTCCCGCTTGCCGCCTGGAAACTCCCACAGTCCTGCCAACTCGCCCATGCGCTGGCAAATCAATACCCGGCCCCGGGCATCCCGCACCACCCCGGCAGCCACCTCCACCTGCTCCATAAGACCTCCTAGAAATTCCGGCTCATGTCATAGCGCCTGAAAAACTCAGTTCGAAAATCGCCAAGACGGTCCTCCTGGATGGCCTGGCGGACATTTTCCATCAGGTGAAGCAAAAACCGCAAGTTATGGATACTGGTCAGTCTGGCACCTGTGATCTCCTGGGCTTTGAACAGATGGCGAATGTAGGCACGGGAAAAATTCCGGCAGGCATAGCAGTCGCAATCCTCATCAATGGGGCCAAAATCTCGGGCATACTGTGCGTTCTTGATGACCAACCGTCCCTGGCTGGTGAAACAGGTGCCGTTACGGGCGATGCGCGTAGCCAGCACGCAGTCAAACATGTCCACGCCCCGCAAAGCACCCTCGATCAGGCAATCAGGCGAACCGACACCCATCAGGTATCGGGGCTTGGCACCAGGCATATGAGGCATGATTGCTTCCAGCATTTCATACATGATGGGTTTGGGCTCCCCCACGCTGAGGCCGCCGATACCGTAGCCGATAAAGTCCATGTCGGCCAGGACCTTGGCGCTTTCCACCCGCAGGTCCTTATAGAAGGCCCCCTGGACAATCCCAAAGAGAGCCTGATCGCCATCAGTATGATGGATGCGGCAACGGGCAGCCCAGCGGTGGGTACGCTCCATGGCAGCCTTTGCGGTATCATAATCGCAGGGATAAGCGGAGCACACATCAAAAGCCATGATGATATCCGCCCCCAGAGCATGCTGGATATCCATACTGACCTCGGGGGAGATAAAACGGCGGCTTCCATCCAGGTGGCTTTGGAAAGTGACGCCCTCCTCCTTGATCTTGCGGATACCGGACAGAGAAAACACCTGAAACCCGCCGCTATCGGTGAGAATGGGATGATTCCAGCCCATGAATCGATGCAGACCGCCTGCCTCCCGGATCAGATCCTCCCCGGGGCGCAGATGCAGGTGATAGGTATTGGACAGCAGAATCTGGGTGCCAATTTCCTCCATCTCCCTGGGTGTCATGGCCTTAACAGTGGCAGCAGTGCCTACGGGCATATAGATGGGGGTGCGAATCTCTCCGTGGGGTGTATGCAACAACCCCAGCCTTGCGCCGGTTTGTTTGCAGGTTTTCAGGACCTCAAAATGATATTTGGATGTCTGGGCGTTTGGGGCGGTCATGGCTTCACTCCTTGGCATGTGATTGGATTTGAGTCCGGGCAGCAAAGAAGTCTCCCAGAGGCCTTGTGTATCGATCAAAGGCTTTCCCTTTGGGAGAACTGAGAAAGATCATCTCTTGCCTGGTAATCGGGTGGGACAGGCGGAGCACAGACCCCCACAGAGCAATGGGCTGCCCGGCGGAGTCTGTGCCATAGCGCATATCATGCAGAATGGGGTGACCACTGTTAGCCAATTGCACACGAATCTGATGCTTGCGCCCTGTTTCCAGTTGAATGTGCAACAGAACGGTATCCTCAGAGGAGTCTTTGGCAAGGACCGTAAAGTGCAAAGCAGCCTGCTGGAGGTCCATTGACTGAGGTAGGCTCTTCGCTTGGCCTTGGGGGCGGGCGCCGGCCTGGCCTTGGGTGTGGGTTGTGGCAGCGGTTCGGCCCTGGTCTACAGTGTTTTCTACCGCGGGCGTGACCACTCGTACATTACCCGTGGCCTCATCCTTCCGCAACCAGTCCACCAATGTGCCTTCTACGGGCAAGTTTCCTCCATGAACCACGGCGAGATACTCCCGCTCCATGACATGACTACGAAGCTGCTCCGACAGCCGGGCAGCTGCCTTGCTGGTTCTTGCCAAGGCCACCAAGCCCCCCACAGGCCTGTCCAAGCGATGGATCAGCCCCAAGTAAACCGCTCCAGGCTTATGGTACTTCTCCCCAATGTATCGCTTCATCCGCTCCACAAGACAGTCATCCCCGGTAGCATCCCCCTGGGTCAACAGGTTGGGGGGCTTCTCTACCACCAGCAGATGATTGTCCTCAAATACAACCTTACACATCGGGCAACCAGCGGGCGGTTGTGCCGCAGGGCAGGACTCCGCCGCTGGTGACAGGCAGGGCCAGCTCCTCAGCCTCCACCTTGCCGCCATGCAGGCCGCAAAAACAGCGGCTCACAATGTTGCTGAGTGTGCAGGCTGAAAAGCCTGTGGTGTACCCGTTTAGCACCACAAACAAGGGAGTGCCGGACAGCACCTGGGCAGCCAATTCCACCAGGCTGTAGAGTTCATCCTCCAACTTCCAGACCTCACCCCCAGGCCCCCGGCCATAACTGGGCGGATCCATCACGATACCGTCGTAGCGGCTGCCGCGGCGCAGCTCCCGCTTTACAAATCCTGCCGCATCCTCTACGATGAAGCGCGTACGTTCCTGGGGAATGCCTGCAAGATCCCGATTCTCTTTGGCCCAGAGCACCATGCCTTTGGCTGCGTCCACATGGGTGACATGTGCCCCTGCCGCAGCGCAAGCCATCGTCGCTCCTCCGGTATACGCGAACAAATTAAGCACTTTGGGCTGGCCCAACCCCGCTTTGCGAATTTGACCCGCCATGAAGCGCCAGTTGTCCGCTTGCTCGGGAAACAAGCCTGTGTGCTTGAAGCCCGTGGGCTTCACATAGAATTGCAGCTTGTCCAGCGTCAAAATCCATCGCTCGGGCAGCTTTTGATGAAACACCCATTGGCCGCCGCCAGTGTCGGAACGCTGATACACCGCCTGGGCCTGTTTCCATAGTTCCGGCACAGCCTTGGGCCAGATGACCTGGGGATCAGGCCGCCGCAGCACCACCTGGCCCCAACGTTCCAATTTTTCTCCATCGCCCGTATCCAGCACCTCGTAGTCCCGCCATTGATCGCAAAGGTACATGTTGTCTCCTTTTGGGGAATATCGAAGGCTGCGCCCCCAAACCCCCGCTTAGGGCTTATGCCCTAAAGACCTATTCGTTGAATACCATCGGGTGAAACCCTGTCCCCTACGCCCTGCGAACCCCCAGCACAGCCTGGAGGCCGTTGATATTCCATGTCTTGGACTGGGCGCCTGAAGGGGTGGGGACACGTTCCAAACGGGTGGCGAGAACGCTTTGCATGATGAAGTCCCGACCCTCTTCGATGGCGGAGGAGAGTTCATCAGATGCGGTGTAAGTGACCTCAATGCGGTCACTGACGTCGAAATCCGCTTCCTTACGCATGGTCTGCAACTTGGAGACAAGTTCCCGCTGATAACCCTCCCGGATGAGGTTGGGCGTAAGATTACAGTCCAGAACCACGGTGACCGTTCCTTCGGTCTGGGCAGCAAAGCCGGGTTTTTGGGTGGCCTCGGTGAGCACGTCCTCCCTGGTAAGGGTGATTTCGGTTTCAGCCAGGGTAAAGACAAGATGATCGCCTCTTGCAAAGGCGTCAACCACCTGGTTGCCGTCCATCTCCTTAAGCGCGTTGCCAATGGCACCCAACAGCTTGCCGTACTTGGGACCAAGGGTTCTCATCTGGGGTTTGAGGTTGTAGGTGGTAAAGGCCCTTGCGTCATCGGTGAACACCACCTGTTTGGCGTTCAGCTCATCCTGGGCGAGCTCGGTGAAAGCGGGATCAAAACTGGTACCCTTCACATAGAGACTGCTGACGGGCTGGCGGACCTTTAGGCCCGCAGTGGCCCGGCAAGCCCGGCCCAGACTGATAACCTCCAGCAGCGCAGCCATCTGACGGTTCAGGTTTTCGTCGATGAGAGACTCGTCGGCCACAGGGAAATCACAGAGGTGAACGCTGGCGGGGGCTGCGGGATCCACAGAACGAACCAGATTCTGGTACATGGTTTCCGCCATGAAGGGCACAAAGGGAGCGATTACCTTGGAAAGAGTGGTCAGCACCGTGTAAAGAACAATAAAAGCCGCTTCCTTGGTATCATCCATACCCTTGCCCCAGAACCGCTCCCGGCCCCGGCGTACATACCAGTTGCTCAGTTCGTCAACGAAATCTGTAATGGCCCGGGCTGGTTCGGGAATGCGGTAATGCGTCAAGTCATCGTCCACCTTGGCGATGAGTCCATTCAGCCTGGAAAGGATCCAGCGGTCCATCAGGGTCAGCTTGGCGCGGCCAATGGGGTGCTCCTTGGGATCAAAGCCGTCGATATTGGCATACAGGACAAAGAAGGCATAGGTGTTGTGAAGGGTGGCCATAAACTTGCGCTGGCCCTCGTTGACGGCTTCGTCGCTGAATCGGCTGGGCAGCCAGGGCGCCCCGGCGGTGTAGAAATACCAGCGCACAGCGTCCGCGCCCTGCTTGTTCAATACACTCCAGGGATCAACCACGTTGCCTTTGTGCTTGCTCATCTTCTGGCCGTCCTTGTCCTGGACATGGCCCAAAACGATGCAATTCTCAAAGGGCGCCCGACCAAAGATCAGCGTGGAGATCGCCATGAGGGTATAGAACCAACCCCGGGTTTGATCCACGGCTTCGCTGATGAAGTCCGCCGGGAAACGGCTTTCAAAGATCTCCTTGTTTTCAAAGGGGTAGTGCCACTGGGCAAAGGGCATGCTGCCACTGTCATACCAACAGTCGATCACCTCCTTTACCCGTTGCATGGGCTTGCTGCAGTGGGGGCAAGTGATCTGTACCTCGTCGATGTAGGGCCGGTGCAACTCGATATCCCCAACCGGCTTGGTTGCCATGTCCCGCAGTTCCTGCTTGCTACCAATCACATGGATATGCCCGTCCTCGCACACCCAGATGGGCAGCGGAGTGCCCCAGTACCGTTCCCTGGACAGGCCCCAGTCCAGCACATTCTCCAGGAAATTGCCCATGCGGCCTTCTTTGATGTTATCGGGCATCCAGTTGACCGTACGGTTGTTTGCTACCAGCTGATCCTTCACAGCCGTCATGCGGATGAACCAGGTAGCCCTTGCGTAGTACAGCAGCGCAGTATCGCAGCGCCAGCAGAAGGGGTAGGAATGGAGATAGGGGGTGAGCATATGCAGCAACCCTCTTTCCTTCAAATCCTGGATAACCTTCTCGTTGACCACCTTCACCCCTTCTCCGGCCCATGGGGTTGTCTCTGTAAACTTGCCCTGAGGATCCACCAACTGCACAAAGGGCAGACCGTTCTCCCGGCCTACTCTGGCGTCATCCTCACCAAAGGCAGGAGCGATATGGACGATACCTGTACCATCGGTAAGGGTGACATAATCGTCGGACACCACATACCAGGCCTTCTCCTTGGGGGTCTCAAAGGCATAGAGGGGCTCATACTCCAAGCCGCAAAGCTCCTGACCCTTCACCTTGCGGAGAACCTTCGCACCGACCTTAGCTTCCTCTCCCAGCACAGCGGCCGCCAGGGCATCCGCCAAGATATAGGAAACACCATCGATCTCAAACTCCACATAGTCCTCATGAGGATTCACGCATAGAGCCACGTTGCTGGGCAGTGTCCAGGGTGTGGTAGTCCAGGCCAGCAGATAGGCCTTTTCCCGGCTTTTGATGGGGAAGCGGACAAAGGCCGAGGGCTCGGTCACTTCCTTATAGCCCTGGGCCACCTCATGGCTGGAGAGGGCCGTTCCGCAACGAGGACAATAAGGCACCACTTTATGGCCTTTGTAAAGCAGGTCCTTCTTCCAGATCTCCTTTATGCTCCACCAGACGGATTCAATATAATCATCATGATAGGTCACATACGGGTTGCGCATATCCGCCCAGAACCCAACCCGGCGGGACATCTCCTCCCATTCCCCCAGGTACTTCCAAACGCTTTTCTTACATTCGGCGATAAAGGGCTCGATACCGTAGGCTTCGATCTGAGGCTTGCCATCCAGACCAAGGTGCTTCTCCACCTCCAGCTCCACCGGCAGGCCGTGGGTATCCCAGCCCGCCTTGCGCAGCACGTCTTTCCCCTTCATTGCCTGAAAGCGGGGGATCAAGTCCTTAATGGCACGGGTTTCGATATGGCCGAAGTGGGGCTTGCCATTGGCCGTGGGCGGGCCGTCATAAAAGGTAAAACGCTCCGCTCCGTCCCTGTGGTGGAAGCATTGTTCCACAATACCCTCTCTCTCCCACAGATCCAATATTTCTTTTTCCCGACCCACAAAATCCATATCCGTAGACACTTTTTGATACATGATTTCCCTCCGCTGCTGATCCAATCTTTGGTTGTGCATGGGCTGATCCGCTTGTGCTGACACAAAAAAACCGCCCCAACGGGACGGAAGTGTTTTTCCGCGGTACCACCCATCTTGGCGGTTGCCCGCCCAGCTCACGCCGCATTCACGGCCGCCCGATATCGGGAGCACCCGTCCCACCCTGGTTGCCCTGGGGCAGGCGGCTCCGGGGTGATCTGATGCACTGTCTCGCGCTTGGCTTCCACCACCCCAAGCTCGCTTCGCGAGGGAATCGCGCATCCGTCCCCATCATGGCCTTGTTCGATATTATATCCAACAAGGGCCGAAATGTAAAGGTTTTTTCGTAAAAGGCTTCCGTTGAGTCGGCAGGAGGTTTTGCTCCTGTGTCGAAACACTTGCGGAAAGGACGTGTCTCATGAAACTATCTCAGTTGGCCCGCGATACGGCCCCCATTCTCCCCCTGTTGCGCTGCCCTCTGTGCGGTGCGGGCTTCTCCCTTCGGGAGGAGCGGAGTCTGGTTTGCATGGAGAGCCATTGCTTTGACTTGTCCGCCAGGGGGTATGTCAACCTGGCTCCCGGCCACAACCAGCAGGCTGAAAAGTATGACGCAGCGCTGTTTACAAGCCGACGGTTGGTGCTTGAGCACGGCTTTTATGATGAGGTATTGGGCGCAATCATCGGGATGATTACCGGCTTCCTACCACCAGGGCGTGGATTTACTTTGCTGGACGTTGGCTGCGGGGAAGGATTTTATTCCCGGGAGTTGGCCCGTCGCTTTCCCGCTGGCCAGATCCTGGGCCTGGACTTGAGCAGGGATGCCATTTCCGCAGCTGCCCGGCAGGCAAGAGCCGCAAAGTTGAAAACCCATTGGCTGGTAGGCAACCTGACTCGGCTGCCCCTGGCAGACAACTGCGTGGATGTTCTGCTGAACATCCTCACCCCTGCAGACTATGCCCAATTCGCCCGGGTACTGTCTCCCGGCGGATTTTTGGTGAAGGTGCTGCCGGGGACTCGCTATTTGGAACAGGTTCGCACAGAGGTGGCGGATCATTTGCGAAGGGGAACATACAGCAATCAACCGGTGCTGGAGCATCTTGAAGCCCATGGGCGGATTGTCGAGCAGCACTCGGTTCTGAGGACATTTCCTGTGAACCCTGAGGAGGCCGCAGCCTTCCTGGCCATGACTCCCATGACCTTTGGCCTGGGAGAGGAAGCGCGCGGAGGAGTGACCTTTTCGGAGATTACGATTGACCTGGAGATCCTTAAGGTGAAGTTGGAAGCGCTTTGAGAAAGCCTCACGATTCCGTTTAACTGACCATTTGCAAATAAGCAAAGGGGCTGCCGTGAATTACGGAAGCCCCTGCTTTTGATACCGCTCCCCTGCGGAGCCGGCGATTCTATTTCCGGTTCTTTTTCATGGCAACGGGCATGTCGATGGCCTCGCTGGCAAACTCTCCATTTTCTTCTCCGCCGTTCTCATGATCAAACAGCTTCTGGTTCGTGTCCAGCAGAGCTTTATGCTCCTCCAGCATGCTCACAAAGCGTTTCTTGAACTCTCCGGCAGCGGACTTAAGACTTGCAAGCTCTTTCTCCAGGGTCAACTTCTCTTCCTGAGCATTGTCCGTGATTTCCCCCGCCTTCCGTTGGGCATCAGCCAGGATTTCCTCAGCACGTTTCTTGGCAGATTCAATGGCCTCGTCGCTGATCCGCTGGGCGCTTAACAGAATATTTTCCAGGGTCTCGCTGGTCTTGACGATGGGCGCGGGGACAACCTCCCGATTGACCTCCTGGGGAATGGGGCGGACTGCCTCCTGGCTGGCCTCCAAGGCTGCCTTGGTCTGCTTCAGCTCGGCCTGAAGGGCGTCAATCCTGTCCTGCATCGCGATCATTTCATCGCAAATCTGATCCAGGTAGGAATCCACATCATAGGGATCATACCCCGGCCCTTTAAACGCAAACTCTTTCTGTTCAATGTCGGAAACGGTGATTCCCATGGTGTTCGCTCCTTTCAATGTCCGCAATCCAGGGGAGAGAATGATTACAATCCAATCCCAAAACGAGTCAATATGACCGGCAGTCGATCCTTGCGCGTGGGTTTACCCACCTGGCTCAGCTGAAGCCGGCCCATTCCACGCACGGAGATGATGTCTCCCTCCTCTACCCGGGCGTCCGGGCGCAGGGTCTGAACATGGCGCAGCTTTACATGTCCCGTCTCAATCACCGCAACAGCCTTGGCTCTGGACAGGTTCAGCCCGCTGGCAACCAGCGCATCCAGACGCAGGGAGGAAACCGTGTCCCGAAAGGGGGTTCCCTGGGCAGCTTCCATTGCGGGCAATACGGCCAAAAGCTCCACTTGAAGGCTGACCCTCCCGGCCTGGGTCATGTTTGCCGCAATATGCCGGGCGATGGTCTCTGAGGCAAAGAGTACGGCTTTCTCTTTATCCACAAGAATGTCTCCCACCCACTGACGCTGAATGCCCAGCCCCAACACGCTACCCAGTATATCCCGATGACCGGGGCCGGTCTGATGGGGCCATCGCAACTTCAGCGCACGCACGGGAAAATCCTGTTCGATCATAGGGGCTACGGAGAAACCGGCTATCTGCCGCTCGGCCTCCGGGTATCCCCCAAAAAGCATGCACTCTACTGCCGCCTTGTTGGCTGCCTGCTGGGCAAGCCGCGCCTCCGGAGGGCTTAAGAACGGACTAAAGCAGCACCCAGAGGATGATTGCGTACGCCGGGCCAGCTCCAGAAACCGCTTGAGCGGTATATGCCCTTCATCTCTCCCGGGCATTTATATAAGAATGTTGCGCAGCAGCTCCAGCAACCAACGGACGACGAAAATGAGCAGCCACAGGACAATGGGGGACACATCCATGCCGATGGAGACCAGTTTGGGGAAAAAGCGCTCCATTTGACGCCGGACGGGCGTCAGCAATACCTGGGCATATTTGCCCAGCAGTTGGGTGTACTTGTTTTGGGGAAGAACCAAAGACAGGATCACATAGACCACCAGCGCCCACTGAAGCAGAACCAGGGCCCAATTCAAGATGGTGAATACCAGATTCAACAGTCCGACCAGCATCAGTTTTCCCTCCTGCTTTTTTATCTTATGTATGTTCTATATCGACTACCGATATTCCTTTTGGGGGTTGGCTGCCCCGTAGCGACCCGTTCCCTGGAAGGCAGGGGCTCCGGTATAGGAGCCGGCTGAACCTGCCATCACGCTGCCAAAGCTGTTGGTAGAACTGCGTGAAGCTTGGGCAGTGGGTGTTCCATACCCGGCGCCAGGCTGCACAGAAGAAAACCGCTCCGTAGCTTGAGCTGGTGTTTGAGTATAGCCGCTTGTGGGATATGCCGCGCTTCTTTGAGCGCTATAATCGGTGTTATAACCGGGCCGTGCTGCATATGCTTCCGCTCCAACAGAGAACTTCTGCATGGCAGGATCAATTACCACGTGGACGGAGGGAGGAGAAATCAAGTAGAAAAACCGGGGAGATATTTTAATGAGCTGACAGCCCAGGGTATAAGCCGCTCCTGTCAAGGTGTCTACACAACGCTGCCTTTCTGCGTCACTGGCGATAAACTCCATGTTCAGAAACACAGAGGCGTTGCTACGGATAAACTCGATGACCTTGGTGCATTCATTGCGGTTCTTCAGTAGCACCACAAACTCCACATGAGCATAGGCATTCCCACTTGGCCCTTGCTGCATTCCCGGGAAGAGCACTACATTGCTGTCTGGCTGCCCCTGTGCCTGGGTTCTGTGTGGCTGCCGGGTTGCCATCCCCTGGGGCTGCTGGCCATATACCTGCTGACCATTCCCTCCCTGCGCATAACCACTCTGGGGTTGCTGACCATATGCCGCCTGTGCCTGCTGTACATTTCCTGTTTGAGCATAGCCGGCCTGAGGCTGCCCGGTATATCCTCCCTGAATCTGCTGCCCATACCCTGCCTGTCCCTGTTGGGCATAACCCCCTTGGGGCTGTTGAACACTTGAGCCTTGAGATGGATGTGCGTAGTCTGCTTGCCCGTACCCCACAGCCGGCTGGACTTGCATTGGTTGACCCTTGATCTGCTCCTGACGCAGCTGCCTGAGCCGCTCTGCTTCCAATGCTGCCTGCTGCGCCTGTATCTCCCGCTGGCTGCGGTAGGGAACCCGCCTGCCCCCGCGTTCAAAAGGATCGATCACCGCCTGGTGACCTGTCTCCTCCGAATCTTCCTGGTACGGATCAGCTCTATTCTCACCCTGGGTTCCCATCTGACCATAAACCTGCTCCGCCTCGCTAGAACCATAATAGCTGCCGGAAGAACCGGCCTCCCCGCGAATGAAGCGGTCGCTTTGATCTGCCAGCCAGCTGCCTACTTTCTGGAATACACCCAATCGCGGCCACCTCCTTCTTCAAGTCGAGATAATACCCTAAGGCTTGAACAGCGCGGTTCCAACCCTCACCATGGTGGCACCTTCCCGCGCAGCGATCGCATAGTCGTTTGACATGCCCATGGAAAGCTCATCCATGCGGATACCGGCAATCCCCTCCTGAGCCAGGCGATCAAACAGCGTCCGCATCTGCTTAAACCATTCAGCCAGTTGTTTCTCCTGTGCGTCCAGAGGCATCATCGCCATCAGGCCTCTGACAGATATATGCGGATAGTCTTTCATTCTTCTTAAGAAAGGTTCCACCTGGGCTATGGCAAGCCCCGCTTTTTGGGATTCTCCAGCCACATTCACCTGCACCAGAGCGGGCATCACCCGCCCCGCCATCCCGGCCCGCTTGTCTACCTCCCGGGCCAGATCCTCCCGGTCCAGGGTATGAATCAAACAGACATGATCTATTATATATTTAACTTTATTGGTTTGCAACCTTCCGATCCAGTGAATACGGAAGGATGGCGCGATTTTTGGCAGCTTCTCCACCAACGCCTGAGCTCTGCTTTCTGCAATATCAAGCAAATCCATGGTTTCCAGCATCTGGATGACTTGGGTGGATACGGTCTTGGTAACTGCGATCAACTTGGCTGGTTGAGAATTTCCGTAACAATTTTTGGAAAGAGTATCCAAAACGTTCGACACATTCCGTCGCAGCGTCTCCTGGTCCAAATCCTTTTGCCTAAAGGCCTGCGGCTCCTCTACCTCCGGAAAAAGATCATTCGAACCCATCTTCTTCACCTCTTACCGAAACAGTCTTACCGTTTGTCCCTCGCTTAAAACCCCTGTCTGGATAGCAGAAATGTAAGTCATTCCACCGCTTTCCTGCACAATGTTCACGGGAACAAAAACCTGATCGGTGCCATTGATAACTACCACGCCTTTGGCTCCGTTCTGTTCATATATCGCAGAGGAAGGCACACGCATACAATCCACATACTCCCCCAACTCTGCCTGGCAAGTACGCATATACAGCACAGGGGTCACATCCCCCATCACCGCCAAGCGGACCAGCAACTCACCTCCTGCCCTGGTGAAGGAAAGAACCTGTGCATTCACGACAGTGCTGGAAAACTGTTCGAGCATCAACTTGTGGGTGGAGCCCTCCACCGGATTCCAGGTGTTGTCCTTGATGAGCATCAGTACCGCATAATTGGTCTTTTTCACCAATCGGTAGATGTTGATTCGGCCCCGAGATGAGGTAGTGCCTTCAGGCCGTTTGCCATTGATCATATCCCGAACTTCGGTGGGGGTGTATTTCTCAAAAACCGCCGGAGTCAGGGCATGCTCGTAACCATCCGTATAAAAACTGACGATACTTTCCTGGGTGGCGGCCCATTGCTTGATCCAGCTTTCAATGCGCTGCTTTTGTGTGGTTTCGTCGTCATAGAGACGATTCAAGCGCATGTCGGAAGAAAACTTTGCCCGAATCTGGTTCTGCCGCTGGGAAATGGCCGTATCGAGGATGTTCTCCTGATTGATGAGGTTACCCCGAGCACCCTGTACCAGTTTACGCACCTCGAGCCCACGTTCCACCACCTCGCTGTCTGCACGGATCAGCTTTGGTTCGTAAGCAGTCAAGCCTTTGAGTAAGGTGCGCTGGTAGTTCTTGATCTGATCCCGATAATCCTGGAGTATCTTCATCTCCTTGCTGCTATACCCTGTGGAGAATACGTTGCAAAGCACCTCCCCCCGGTAGACCACACTGCCTTCCTCAGCCTTGTACTCAATGCTCTGCACGCCTTCATCGTCATAGGCGGTTTCATTGCGTACGATCAAGGCGTCTCCCCGATAGGTGGTACCCAAAGTGCTCATCTCGATGAACGCTGTGGTAGGTGTCGCACCGCGGGTGTTGTTCAAAATAAACCAGCCTAAAAAGCCCACCGCTCCAAGGATCGCCAGCAACTGAACAAAACGGCCAAGGCCGCGGCTATGCGATTCCTGGGCCTTGGGCTTGCGAGCCCTCTTTTGCTGGGGAGAAACCTGGATGCCTTGCATCTGCTGCACCTGCTGCATCTGCTGAAGCTGCAGCTGGTATAGCTGCAACTGCCACTGTGCCAGCATCTCCGGGGTTACCTGGGGCTGTGCAATTCCCTGAAGCTGCATCTGCTGCAAGATCTCCGGCGTGAATTGTTGCTGGGGAATGCCATACTGCTGCCATTGCAACAGCTGCTCCGGTGTATAGGGCACAAACGGCTGATTGGGCTGCATGCCGTAGCTGGGGTTTTGAGGTTGCATGATCCCACTCCTTCCGTTCCATTGATGAGCAAACAGATGGCTCCGCTCAGTCTATGCACCGCTTTGCTCAATGGCCCTCAGGCGGCTCAAGATCCGCCGCTCCATTCTGGAAACCTGCATTTGGGAAACGCCCATGCGTTTGGCGGTTTCCCGCTGCCCCAGCTGCTCCCGGTAGCGCAAGAGCAAAAGCTTGCGCTCCGCATCATTCACTTTGCTCAAAACCCACTGCATCCATTCGTCATCCTCCACCCGAGCAAAGCCGTTTTCCTCGCCGCCCAACAGATCGGCTAGCGCACCGTTTTCATCACTCAGGGGACTATCCAGAGATGCGATATCGTTTTGATCCCGCAGTTGGAGCAACATCAGCAAATCGTCCGGGGACATCTGCATGGCCTGAGCCAGTTCCTTGGCCGTGGGTTCTCTGAGGTGTTCCTGGGAAAACCGATCTCTCTCCTGCTGCATGTGAAAAAGCTTCTGCCGGGCATCCCTGGGCATGCGCATGGCGCTACCCTTGTCCCGCAGATAGTTTCGTACGTCCCCCGTGATGGTAGGTATCGCATAGGTGATAAAACGATAGCCCCTGTCGGGCTCAAAACGCTCCAGGGCCTTGAGCAGGGCCATGGCTGCCACCTGTTCCAGATCTTCAATCTCCACGCCTCGTCCAACGAAACGCCGGGCAACGGCCTTCGCCATGGGCAGCAAGGTTTCAAAAAGGCGATCCCGCAGCTCCTTGCTTCGGGACGCGGTATAATGTTCAAGCATGGGAGTCAGTAATTCGTCGTTCATCGCGACCTCCCGCTCACACGGGCATCGAAAGCTCGATGCAGCAAACCCCATCCTTGTCGCAATGGAGTTCAACGTCTGGCAACAGGCTTTCCAAAATGCAGCGGGTAATCTCCATATCCTGCAGTTCCTCCCGGGTGGGCTCATCCCCCCGGACGGCGCAGAAGCGGCAATGCAGCCTGTTCTCCCGCAATTGGGCAGAGATTGTGATCTCCCTCAGGGATACGGCCTGATGCAGCAGGCAGTCGCAACACTCGTTGGTGACAGTACGCAGATCATCCAGAAGATCCACATCCAATCCCACCAACAGGCCAAAGCCGTTGAGTGCCAAGCGCGCCACCAAGGCGTACTCCATGTCCGCAGGCAGAGTCAGCTGGATGGACTTTGGGGTCTGTTGCTTGTCCATAGTAAGGAAAGCCTCCTTTTGGAAATCCGTCATCCAAGGCCTTCCCCGCAAGGGGACACCGGGAAGGTATATTTCATCGTATCATATCCAGACATACTTTTGCAAGCAACAACGCCAAAACCGCCAGCATCATCCCCCGCACCAGGCCCGCTCCACGACGGATGGTCAGCCGGCTTCCCATAAAGGCTCCCAGCATGGCGCAGGCTCCTGCAGGTAAACCCAGCAGAACCATCACATCCCCGGTAATCAGCAGACTTCCCAGGGCTGCCAGGTTGCTGGCCAGGTTTACCACTTTGGCCGTACCACTGGCCATCACCGCCTCGATGCCAAAGAGCCGCATGAACAGCAGGATCAAAAAGGTGCCGGTTCCCGGCCCCACCAGCCCATCATAGAATCCTACTGCACACCCGATCAGAAGGGACAGCAGCCGGACCTGTCCAGGAGACAGTGCCGGGGCCTTGGGCATCTTCCCGTTTCCCCGCAGGGTAAAAAACGCGGCCACAGGAATACAGCCCAGCACGAGGTAACGGACCACCGTCTGGGGAAGCTGCCGCATAAGCAAAGCGCCCAGAGCGCTGCACAAGAATGCCCCCACCGCCCCCGGCCATGCGATGGCTCCGTTGACCCGCCCGCAGCGCCCGTAATGACAAGCCGCCAAACTTGTACCCATGGCAGCAGCGAGCTTGTTTGTACCGGAGGCCAGGGCGGGGGGCAATCCAGCCATGTAGTAGGCAGGTAGGGAAATCAACCCGCCTCCACCGGCAATGGAGTCCACAAAGCCCGCCAGCAGCACCAGCGGGCATACGATCAGCAGCATGTGAGGGGTGGGTATCAAAGGAATCACTCTTCTTCGCGTGTAATGGGCAGCAAATCATCGGCATCGGGGGATGGACGCTGCTGACAAAGAACCAGCAGCGACGGCAGAGAGATCACCATGGAAAATTGGAAAAACCGGGCATCATTGCCGCATAGCAGCAACATGGTTCCAATGTTGTAAGCCAATACCGGCAGGGCAAGCAGCAGGGCTCCTTCTCCCTTGCGGTACAGCGCCCAAAGAGCACCCAGGAGCAGTAACGCCATCTGTACCCCGATATTCTCAAAGAGCCAGGCCAAGGGTGCAAAATCCATCATTCCCCGCAAGAAACCATCGAAAGCCTGTCCCAGCCGGTTTATACGGCTGTTTTGGGCGGGAACGTCGGGCAGGTCGCCGGAGTTGCCCACGGCCACCACTGCCTCGTTCTTCCCTGTCACATCCCATACCAGATCGGTGAGTTGATTCACAGCCTCCAAGGCACCCCGTGGATCATTTCGGATGGTGGAGATCACCATACCCATGAGCTCTTGGGGGGGAACGACCGTAATCTTTTCCCTGGGATAGGTGAACTTGATGGAGTTGTAATCCCCCGGGCGATAGCGGGAGCGGAAAGTATCTTCGTGCACCAGGCCAGCGAGGAACACTTGCGTTTCCTTCTCCAAAGCTGATGGATTCTTCGCCCTGGCATTCATCAGCACGGTCATGGGCAGACCGATGCTCTCCTCGTAAGTGTTGTGGGGATGGACGATGTCCAGGTTCCCATAAAGAGGGCCCAGGACCAGGCCCGAGGCCAGCACAAAAACCCCTGCCAGGGGCAGCAGCTTTTTGATGGGTTTCCCATAGACCAGCAACAGACAAAGCAGCAGGGGCACTGTATAGAACATACCGTTATGCCGCACCAGTGTGGCAAAAGCCAGAGCAAAGCCCATCAACGCGGCATTAGACCACTTGGTCAGCCATGTTCCCCTGGAAAAGTATACATTCACACATTGGGTGCACAGCACCAGGGCTCCCACGGTCATGGCATTGTCCTTCCACAGGTACATCATGGTTCCACTGATAAGGCTGGAAGCCATCATCAGCCCTTCCAGGATCAACAGTAAAAGCCTGGGCATGCCCCACGCCTGAAGAGTGGACATCAAATAGGCAACGGCTCCGCAGACAATGAAAATCTGGAGCAACAGCACCCAGGAGTACGAACCTCCCGTAATTCTCGCACCCAAGCCCATCAGCAGGGTATGCAATACCGGGTGCCAGCTGTTGTACAGCCCGGTCCGGGCTTGGGTCCATTGATTGTACACGTCATAGGACACGCCGCCAGGGTACGCCGCTAAAAAAGAGCCGCTTACCATGAGAAGACCCAGCCCCATGCATACCGCAAAAAACAGGGGACTGAGTCTTCCTCTTTGGGAAGAAACCCAGGGAAGGCCATGGACGGCCAGCCGGCAAATTCTAAGGAATCCCAAGTAAATCAAAAGGGCAATGATGAGCCCCCAGACCAAGGCTTCGATCGACTTGAGGGAACTGGTCAGAAGGGAACTTCCGGCCCAATACAGCGCATAGGTC
The DNA here is from genome assembly GCA_012729115.1 of Clostridiales bacterium. Taxonomy (GTDB): domain Bacteria; phylum Bacillota; class Clostridia; order Christensenellales; family Aristaeellaceae; genus Limiplasma. The sequence goes on from JAAYDR010000032.1 coordinate 18,539, forward strand.
AGGTAGAGGGACAGACAAATGCCCCACAAATGAAACCAAACCCTTTGGGATCTTGTCGTCCATGAGATATCCCGGCGAAAGCCCGCGAAAAAGTGCCGAAGGCCAGCTCTCATGCCGCTTCCTCCTTTGCCTCGTCCCGTCGTCACATCCCCACGAACTCATGGTATATGGCTCTGATGGCCGCCTCGAAGTCCTGATGGTCCACTCCAACCAGAATACTGAGCTCGCTGCTGCCCTGGTCGATCATGCGCACGTTTACATGAGCCTTGCTCAAGGCTGTAAACAGACGGGCAGCGGTACCCGGATTATGTACCATGCCCCGGCCGACAGTGGCGATGAGGCCCATGTTGTCATGAATTGTGAGCGTGTCTGGTGAAGTAAGCTCCATAATGCGTGAGATCACTTGCTCCTTGCGGGGCTTCAGTTCCTCGGAGGACAGCACAACGCACAGGGTGTCAATGCCCGTAGGTAGATGCTCAAAAGAGAGGCCCGCCTCCTCAACAGCCTGAAGCACCCGGCGGCCAAAGCCTCTCTCCACGTTCATCATGGCCTTTTCCACGGAAATAACGGAAAATCCGGTTTTTCCGGCAATGCCGGTAATCACATAGGGGTTGATTTCACCTACGGCTCCGTGGGTAATCATGGTACCCTGGTGCTCAGGATGGTTGGTATTGCGGATGTTTGTGGGAATCCCTGCCCGGTGCACAGGAAACACGCTGTCCTCATGCAGCACAGTGGCTCCCATATAGGAAAGCTCCCGCAACTCCCGGTAGGTGATGTTGCGAATGGGCAGGGCATTTGCCACTACCTTGGGATCCGCCATCAAAAAGCCGTTCACATCTGTCCAATTTTCATAGACATCCGCGTAGGCAGCCCTGGCCACGATGGCTCCGGAAATGTCGCTGCCTCCCCGGGAAAAGGTATGGATACTCCCGTCAGGCAGACTGCCGTAAAACCCTGGAATCACTGCAGTCTCCAGGTCCTTGAGAATTCCCGAAAGAAGTTCCTGTGTTCGTTCACTGGAAAAGCTTCCATCTGCCTCAAACAGCACGAAATCCTTGGGATCCAGAAAAGGAAAGCCCAGAAAATCCGCCAAAATCAGACCGTTGAGATACTCTCCGCGGCTGGCGCAGTAGTCCCTGCCGCAGCCCGCCTCCAACCGGTTTTCAATCTCTTCCAAAGCACCAGCCATGTTCAGGCTCAGCCCAAGATCCTTGGTGATGGTGAGGAAGCGTTCGCGAACCAACGCAAAGGTGGAATGGTAATCCTTACCTTCTTCCTTCAGCTGATAAGTGCGGTATAATAGATCCGTTATCTTCTCATCATCGTCAAACCGGCGTCCCGGCGCGCTAGGTACCACATAGCAGCGCCGTGGATCCATCTGCAGGATGTCGCGCACCTTGTGAAATTGGCCTGCGTCTGAGAGAGAACTGCCGCCGAATTTCGCAACGATCTTCCCCATATGATCCCTTCCTTCAAATGCCTAACAAAATTGTATTTTATCCCAATTCATGACAGGAAGTCAATCCCCGGCACCGTCCCGATGGAGGAAATACAAAAACCATCCCCTGGGAAAGCCTTGGGGGATGGTTTATCTTATGCGTTTCCCCGGACCTGGTGTCACGGGCTGGTGTGCCGCGCCAGCCATTCCTCCCGGAGGACACTGAGCATCCCCAGGTCACTAAAGGACCCATCCCGGTAGTAGGCGTGTCGCTTGACACCCTCCATCACAAATCCGGCCTTCTCATAGCAGCGGCGGGCACCAAGATTGCCCATGTCCACCTGCAATTCCACACGCTCCAAACCCAGTGTGAGAAAAGCATGGCGCAATAGCAGCCCCAGGGCCTCTGTGCCAAGCCCCCGTCCCCGGTCTCCGCCATCTCCAATGACCATCCCGATCTCACCCTGGCGCAGCTTGTAATCCAAGCGGAAGATGTCGAGCTGCCCAATGTAGCGTTCGGTCTGGCGATCGGCTATGACAAAATTGCATGCGGTATGGCTGCTTTCCATCATCCGATCCAAGAACTGCTGGGTGTCCGCCATAGTCTGGGGAGGCCAGAAAGAGGTGCTTAAAAATCGGGTAACCTCATAGTCGTTAACCCATTTGCGGATCTCCGGCAGATCCTCCTGCCGATATTCCCGCAGCATCACCCGTTCCCCTAAGACCCTGGGCATGTTGATTCCCCCCTTGGTTCAGGCCTATCTGAGCGGCAATCCCTGACGGTCCCGGAAACTGCCCAATAAAATGCAGAAAAAATCCGCCACCGCTCCAAAGAGAAAGACGCCGCCGGTAAGCAGATAAAAAATCCCGCTGCCCACCTTGCCCACATAGAAGCGATGCAAACCCAGGGTACCTCCCACGAGGCATAATAACAGCGCTACCCAACGATTCCGATCCGAATGTTCCGGCTTCACGTAAACCGTTTGGTGGATCGTACGGTATACGACTTGAGGCCCTGAGGCTTGTTCAAAGGCCTGGGAAGTGGCCTGCTGTTCCATCTGCGCGGTTTTTGCTTCATCCGTCTCAAGTTCCACAAATACCCTGCTGCCACAAGCCGGACATTTACGGTCCGTAGGGAACACGCGGCTTTTACAGTATGTGCAAATCGTCACTGGGTACTCCCTCTCCCCTGTTGCAAAGGATGGGGGTAGTCACCGGAAGTAGCACATGGGGGCCATCCCCCGCGCTTACTCCTCGTCTCCGTCCTCGTCCTCCCCATCCTCCTGGTCCTCTTCTTCCATGACAGCCAGGCATTTGTTAAGCACCGCCTGGAGCTCATGTTCATCCTCGATGGTTACGTAGGTATCCTGGCCGTCCTCGTCCTGAACGATTTTCAGGATGATGGACTCCCCCTGCATGCAGTCCTCCATGTCCTGCACAGCCTCCAGCACCACATAATAGCTGCCCTGATACTCCAGGGTCATGAGGTGCTCAAAATCCACGTCGTTGCCCTGCTCGTCCTGCAACTGGATAATTTCAGCCTGATCCTGTTCCATGTCCATGTTCATCATATCCTCATTTCCGCCCCCAGGGCATGCAGCTTGATTTGCCTGCGCGGCCAGCCATTGCTCCAGAATCACGGCGGCGGCCACCTTATCCACAGTCTCTCTGCGATCTTCCCGGCGCATTCTCCCCTCCACCAACGCCCGCTCAGCGGTGAGGGTGGTCATGCGCTCGTCCTGATACATTACGGTGAGGCCCGCCAAGGTGAGAACGTCACCAAAAGCTCTGACCTTACCGGCCTGGGCTCCCTGGGTACCGTCCATATTGAGCGGCAGACCCAGCAAAATCCGGCGGGTATTAAACCGCCGGGACAAAGAAAGCACATACTGACAATCCGGTGAGTAACCCACCCGGCGGTAAACCTCCAAGGGCTGAGCAATGGTGCCCGTAGCATCGGACACAGCCACGCCCATGCGTACGTCCCCTAAATCCAGCGCGATCACGCGCCTATTGGCCTCATCCACCCTCAGCCGTCCATTCTGGTGAGGTACACCCGCACCAGCTCTTCCATGATCTCATCCCGCTCCAAACGGCAGATCAAGCTGCGGGCTTGCCCATAGCTGGTGATGTAGGTGGGGTCGCCGGAAATCAGATACCCCACCAACTGGGTGACGGGATCGTATCCTTTGGCTTGCAAGGCCCGGTACACATGCTCCAGGATATCGCTGGCGCGCTGGCTTCCCTCCACCACGGGGGAGAATTTCGTCGTACCGTTTATTTCACTCACCGATGCTCACTCCCTCACGGTCATACAAGCAATAGTATACACCATATTTTCATTTTTTGGAAGCATCCTCCCCCTCCCTGGGCTGGATTTGTAAAAAAATCCCGTTTTGATGAACCTGGGGATACTCCGCTCGCAGGGAGATGATTCTCAGGGCCGCCCGCGCGCAGAGAACCGCTGGAAGGGCTATCAAAATCCCCATCACTCCCCCTGCCAGGCCGCCCACCATCACCGCCAGCAATACCAGCACAGGATGTAAACGGGTGGCGTCGCTCATCAACTTGGGACTGAGCATGCTCCCCTCCAACTGCTGGACCACGATCACCACCCCCAACGCCCAAAGAGTTTGTGCCAAGCCTCCCTGCAGAGCGAAAAGCACAACCAGGATGCCGCCAAAGAAAGGCCCCAGATAGGGGATCAGCTCCAGAATCCCCATGACCATCCCCAGCAGCACCCAGTTGGGCAGGCCCACAAGCAACAAGCCAAGGGACGTCAGGATGCTCACGGCCGCAGAAATCATCAACTGTCCCCGCAGGAATCCAGCCAGTTCGCGGCGGATCTCCCGGAGGATGCGCACCGCCACCTCCCGGATGCTTACCGGAAGGGTCAACAGCAGCCAGCTTCCAATCCGCTTGCGGTCCCGTAAAAAATAAAAAGCGAAGGCAGGGGCCAGCAACAGCTTCCCAAGCCCATCCAGCAAGTTCCCTGCCCGGGCCATGGTGGCAGGCAGCACATCTCCCAGCAGAGTCTGGCCCTTGGCCAGCAAGGATGCCTTCAGCCCATCCCCAAACTGCACACCGTTTTCCGCCAACCAAATTTCCCCCCGCTGCATCCAATGGATGATTTGGCCATAGAATAAGGGGAGCATGCCCATGAGCTGACGGGCCTGCTCCAATACAAATGGCACCAGCAAAATCAAAGCGCCCAGAAAGGTCACGCTTATGGTCAGCATAGAAAGGGACGCGGACAGGCTTGGGGGCAAGCGCTTTTCTAAAAAGCGCATGACCGGCAGGGCTGCCATGGCCGTCAGCATCCCGAAAAAAAGTTGCAATACCGCCTGCCACAGCAACGCTCGCGCCCATACGGCTGTCAGCGCCAGGGCTGCCAGCAGGCATCCCTGCCAGATCCGCTTCCGGATGGGCGCATTGCGCGCTGTATGCATCGTCTTTCCTTCCTCCCCCAGGTGGTTACCCACTACCACATCTTGCTGATTCTGCGGAGCTGTTCCACCTGCCGCTGCACCTGCCGCTTGAGCTTTTGGTTGCCCGGCATCAGCATCACGCCAGCGCCTACGGCAAACCCGATCACGCCCGTAATCGCCATTCTGGTGACATTCATCCTTCCTCCCCCTTTCTCTGGTTCTCCGGCAATCCCACCCATGAATGAAGCCCGGAGGTGATAATTTCAAAGGCCAGGGTGTCCCCCCCATCGGCAGACTCCTCCGGTCTGAGCCGATAAGCCGTGGCATATGCCTTGCGACCCAGCAGGCGGTACAACGGCCCATCGCTGACCTCCAGGGCTGTCACTTGAAAGGTTTCGCCGTGAATCAGTGCATCGGTAACCATCCCGGCGCTCTCTCCGCTGGTGAGGAAAACCCGGGTCAGTCGCACTTCCGGTTCCTTGGGCAGGTGGGTGGCTTCCCCGCATACCAGTACACAAGCGCTTCCAATCATCGATATAGCGCGGCGGGGTACCCACCGGGCACTGCCCAAGCCGCGACGGATCACCAAACCCTGGAGGCGCTTACCACTTTTGGAAAGCACACCACGTTCCACAAAGCCCAAGGTCTTCCCATTCCCTACCACCGGCATGCCGATGATCCGCTGCAAGCTGGTCACAGGTAAGCCTCCTTCCGTTTTTCAACCAGAAGCGCAAGCATATTTTATCCCGGCTTTGAAAGTAGCCAGCAAGCAAAACCTGTCAAGAATCTGCTTGCTTTCTCCGAAAATGGGCGGTCAAATCTTTGTCGGAAAAAATATTCCAGCGAAAAACAACCACTCCTTGAAAATTCTACCAGGCCTTTTTTACAGAAAGTCTTGGAAATGCTAGCAAGGTTTCCACATTTACTTCCATTATTTTCAATAACACTTCCTGATTCTGCCTTTTTTACCAGGTATTCCCGGTGATTGCCGCCCCAATCGCGGATGATGACACAAAGTGTGTTCGTCTGATGGGCGAAGGCAAGGGGAAACACCCCTGCCGAAAGAAAAGGAGGTATCCCCCATGCAAAAGACCCCTATTTACAAAAGATGCCTCTGGATGATGGTCGCCCTGGTTATGCTGGCCCTCCCCGCGCTGTCCCTGGCAGAAGACTACCTGGTAGTCAAAGGTGGACTGCTCAATCTCCGTCAAGAGGCTTCCACCTCCAGCAAGGTGCTGGGACAATACCCCACCGGAACCTGGATGGCAGTTGCTTCCTCCGTGGACGGCTGGAGCCAGGTCACGGTGAACGGCAAGACCGGTTTTGTGATGAGCAAATACCTCTCTGCCGCTGAAGGATCCACCGATGCCTACATCCGAACCAATGGCGGCAACCTGCAGCTGCGCACCCTGCCCTCCTTTACCGGCGACGTGATTGCAAGCTATGCCAATGGCAGCAAGGTGACCGTGCTCGTGAAGGGCATCAACTGGTCCAAGGTGAACATGAATAGCGTCATCGGCTACATGGCCAACAAGTACCTTGGCATCTCCGCTTCCAACAGCGGCACCATCACCGAAGGTTATCCCAAGACCGGTGTGGTGAACAATCCCGGCAGCAAACAGGTTCTTCTGCTTCGGGAGGCTCCCAGCACTTCTGCCAAAGTAATCGGCTACTATGGCAACGGAGTATCCGTGAAGCTGTTGGGTTCCAACGGCAACTTCTATAAGGTGACCGTGGACGGTAAAAATGGCTATATGATGAAGTCCTTCATTAAGGTCACGTCCACTCCCCTGACAGAAAGCTTTCCGGAAGTTCCCTTTGCCGCTGCCCTGAAGAACCCCAACGGCGGGTGGGTGGTTAACTTCCGCCGGGCTCCCGGTATGAACACCAGCATCATCAAGGCCTACCCCGTGGGCACCGAAATCACCGTGCTGGAAGTAGGCGAGAACTGGTGCAAGGCTGAGATCGACGGTGTGGAAGGCTATGTCAGCACCTATTTCTTCAAGGTTCTTTCTGCAACCTGATCCCCCTTCACACAAGGAACCGCGGCTATTTTGCGCCGTGGTTCCTTTTTTATTGTTCCGCAGAGGAGCAGAGGGCTCTTCTCCCTGCTCCCCCTTGCTGTTCTCCCAATCTCCGTGGTATCATGAACCCAGAAGAGATACGAAAGGGAGTTTACCCATGAAGACTTCTTCCTTCCTTGAAGGCATGGCGGAATTAGGTGTGGACTTTTATGCCGGTGTTCCGGATTCTCTGCTTAAGCTATTGGGTGACGCAATTTACGAAAAGTACGGTGATCGGGGTCGCCATGTGGTGGCTGCCAATGAAGGCAATGCCGTGGCCCTGTGCGCCGGGCATTATATCGCTACAGGCAGGCCAGGCCTATGCTATATGCAAAACAGCGGCATTGGAAACGCGGTGAACCCCATTGCTTCGCTCCTTAATGACAGGGTTTATGGCATCCCCTGCATCTTTGTAGTAGGCTGGCGTGGGGAGCCGGAGATAAAGGATGAGCCTCAGCATGCCTTCCAGGGGACCGTGACAAGGGAACTGCTGGAACTGATGGATTTGAAGGTATTCCCTCTCAACCAGGATACAGGGGAGGAAGACTTTGCCATTACGCTCCCTCAGGTGAAAGATGCCTTGGCAGCCGGAAAGAGCGTGGCCTACCTGGTGAGTCAAGGGGGACTCTCCGACGGCCCCAAGGTGAGATTCGAATGTACCCGCACACTTAAGCGGGAGGAAGCCCTGCGGGAAATCCTGCGGGATTCCACAGATCGGGATATTTATGTATCCACCACCGGAAAGACCTCCAGGGAGGTTTTCGAGTTGCGGGAGGCGCTGCATCAGGATCACAGCCATGATTTTCTGACAGTGGGCAGCATGGGACATGCGAGCATGATCGCCCTGGGCATCGCCATGGAAAAGCCGGACTTTACCATCTGGTGCCTGGACGGTGACGGAGCGGCGCTGATGCACCTGGGTTCTCTGGCGGTGGAGGCCCGGCAGCGGGTCCAGAACCTTGTTCATGTGCTGCTAAACAACGGTGCTCATGAGAGCGTGGGGGGTATGCCGGTATCCTGCGGGAATCTTTCCTTCGCGCCCATTGCTCAAGCAGTGGGATTTGACAGGTGCCTGATTGCCCAAACCATACCGCAGCTGCATTCCCAACTGGCTCTTGTGCGCAAACCGGGGCAAACCGGGCTGCGCTTTCTGGAGATTCTTCTGGCCCAAGGTTCCAGGCCCGATCTGGGCCGCCCCACCTTGACCCCCAAGCAGAATCTCCGCGGTCTGATGCATACCCTGAAGAATCACAAGCAAATGGAGTTAGTGCGATGAAAGCGTTGATTCTAAACTCCGGCATGGGGACCCGTTTGGGGGACCTGACCCGGGACAAGCCCAAGGGTTTGCTGGAAATCGGCGGGGGTTACACACTGCTGGGACGCCAACTGGAGCTTCTTTCGCAGTTGGGGGTCACCCAGGCGGTGATTACCACCGGACCCTTCGCCTCCCTGCTGGAAGGCTACGTGAGAGGGCTTGAGCTTCCCATGGACATCACCTTTGTGCCCAATGAGGACTATGCCCGGACCAATTATATCCAAAGCATGCACCTGGCAGCGCCACTGCTTGATGGTCATGAAACGCTGCTGCTCCATGGGGATCTGGTGCTTGAGGAAAGCGTACTATGGGATTTGCTCCTAAGTCCCGTAAGTGTCATGGCAGTGGACAGCAGCGCACCTCTGCCTGAGAAGGATTTCAAGGCTCGGCTTTGGGAAGGCCGTATTGTGGCCGTGGGCGTGGACTTGTTCGGGCCGGACTGCGTGGCTTGTCAGCCCGCCTATCGCTTTCGGGCAGAGGATTTCTCCGCTTGGCTTACCGCAATAGCAGATTTTGTCCAGCGTGGAGATGTCAGGGTATATGCCGAAAACGCCTTCAATGCCCTGCAGGGAAGATTACCTCTCTATCCCCTGGAACTTCATGGACGGCTTTGCAACGAGATTGATGACCCTCAGGACCTGGCCCAGGTGGGGCACCGGTTTTTAAAGACCCTTGGCTAATGTCCATTACGAAAAAGGGGTGTTTCGATGAAACAGGTTTACATGTGCTTTAGTACGGATATCCTTCATAGTGGACATATCCGGATTCTTCGCCGGGCTGCGGAACTGGGCGAGCTTACCGTGGGTGTACTCACCGACGAGGCCATCGCGACATATAAACGCTATCCCCTCATCCCTCTTGCAGAGCGCATTCAGCTCTTTGAAAGTCTCAGCGATGTCAAGCGAGTGGTGGTGCAGCAAACCCTCAGTTACCGGGATATCTTGCAGGAACATACCCCTGACATTGTGGTTCATGGGGATGATTGGCGCACCGGTGTCCAGTCCGGGGTGCGGGAGGAGGTGGTGAGACTGCTGGCGGAGTACGGTGGAGAACTGGTTGAATGGCCCTATACACACAGCGCTGCCGAGGAAGCTTTCTCCGCCCTGAACGCCCGAATGAGCATGCCGGAGGTCCGAAGGGGACGCCTGAGGCGGCTTCTTTCCATAAAACCGTTGCTCAGCGTCATGGAGGCTCATAATGGCCTCACCGGCCTGATCGTAGAAAACACCCAGGTGGAGGCTCAGGGTGGCATGAAAGGCTTTGATGCCATGTGGGTCAGCTCCTTATGCGATTCCACCGCCAAGGGTAAGCCGGACATTGAACTGGTGGATTTGACCAGCCGCATCGCCACCCTGGAGGAAATCATGGAGGTCACCACCAAACCCATCATCCTGGATGGGGATACCGGCGGCCAAACCGAGCACTTTGTCTATACCCTGCGTACCCTGGAGCGCTTGGGGATTTCTGCCATCATCATTGAGGACAAGACGGGTCTGAAGAAAAATTCGCTTTTTGGCACCCAGGCTCAACAAAAGCAGGAAAATGTGGAGGCTTTCTGCGACAAGATCCGCGCAGGAAAACAGGCCCAAAAAACCAAGGATTTTATGATTTTTGCCCGCTGCGAAAGCTTGATCCTCAATCAGGGACAGGAGGACGCCCTTCACCGCTGCCACAGCTATGTGACAGCGGGAGCGGATGGCATTATGATCCACAGCTGCCAAAGGACACCGGACGAAGTCCTGGAATTCCTGGCACGTTTTCGGGAAACCGACAAGACCACCCCAGTCGTTGTGGTTCCCACTACCTACGACAGTATCACAGAGCCGGAATTGCAGGCCGCCGGAGCCAACATCGTCATTTATGCCAACCACCTGCTTCGCAGCGCATTTCCCGCCATGGTAAAGACTGCTCAAACCATCCTCACCCATGGCCGCTCCCAGGAGGCAGACTCCTTGTGCATGCCGATCAAGCAGATCCTCACGCTGATTCCCACTGAAGACTAAGGAGGATATTATGGAATCCTTATCACCCTTCTGCCCGGTGGATGTCCGTCTGCTGGATCGAACCCGGGGGGAAACTGCCCTAAGGGAACTGCTTGGTGGCACTCCTGAAAAAATGCTGGTGCTGGCTCCCCGCTTCCTATGTACGGAGTTGTCACTGGCACCTCTTTTCTCCGCTCTGCAAGGGGACGGCCATTGCCTGCATCTGGTTACGGACATCCAATCCAACCCCAGCGTGGAGCACCTGGCCACATTGCTGGCTCAACTGAGGGAACAGGGCTTTGACCCCACCTGCATCCTGGCCATCGGCGGCGGAAGCTGCATAGACATGGCCAAGGGAATCAGCGCCCTGTGGCACCTGACTCCCGACGAGACTTCCGGACCGGATACGGTGCGCGAAGCCATCCAAGCCCAAAAATACCTGCGCAAGGATCATACCTTTCTGAGTATCCTGGCCATGCCCACTACTGCCGGAACCGGCAGCGAGGTCACCCATTGGGCCACCATCTGGGATACCCAGCAAGGCCGGAAACTGTCCATCGACTGTGCGGCATGCTATCCCAAGGCAGCCATTCTGATCCCTGAATGGACTGTTGGAATGCCTGCCTCCCTGACCCTTTCCACCGGCCTTGACGCTCTTTCCCACGCTATGGAGGCCTTCTGGGCCAAGGCCCGTAACCCATTCAGCCAAGCCCTGGCCATCACGGCAGTGGATCGAGTGCGCCGCTTTCTGCCTCAGGTACTGGCCGCTCCCCTGGATGCGAATCTCCGCCGGGAAATGTGTTTGGCTTCCCTGTTGGCAGGCCTGGCCTTTTCACAGACCCGTACTACCGCCTGTCACAGTCTGAGTTACCCGCTTACCCTGCTCCACGGAATGCCTCACGGCTATGCCGCCGCCATTACGTTGGCACCCGTGATGAAGCGCAACCGGGCCGTCCTGCCTGACATCGCGGAACTGGAGGCCCTCTTTTGTAGGGACGGGGGCTTCGACCTCTGGCTGGAGCACGTCAGCAATGATATCCAGTCCCTACGGCTGTCTGCCTTTAGCGTTCCGGAGGAGGCCCTGCCTGCTGTTGCCCAGTCCGCCTTTACCACCGGTCGAATGGACAACAATCCCATTGTTTTCACCCCGGAGGAGTCTCTGCAAATTCTGCGGGAATGCATATAGACCTCCTGCTTCTGCCTTGGCAGGAAAAGTCCCCTCCCTGTCGAATGGTTAAAGTATCGACCGGAGGTCGCACCATGAACGGTATCCGGTCTCCGGCAGGTCGATTGGACGCAATCCATCGAACGACCCTTGCATAGGCATCCATATCCGTGTTTCCCACTACACGCAAAGGAGTTGCATTCAATGAAGACCACTATCACCGCTAAAAATATGACCGTCTCCAACGCCGTTACCCAGCGGATTATGAAGAAAGTCAGCAAAATGGAGCGCTATCTGAATCAAAATACGGAGATGCAGGTGCGCTTGAGCAAGCAGAAGAATGACCGCCGTACCTGCGAGATCACCGTCATCTTTGAGGGAGGCCTCCTTCGGGCCGAAGCCAGCAGCGAGGACAACCTCTATGTAAGCATTGACCAGGCCCTGGCCAAGTTGGAACGGCAGATTCACAAGCACCGGACCAAGCTGGAAAAACGCCTTCGGGAGGATGCCTTCCAACTGGAGGACTTCGAATTTGTGGAGGATATGGACGAGCCCACCCAGACTGACCTAAAAATCGTCCGCAACAAAACATTCCCCGTGCGCCCGATGTCCGTGGACGACGCTATCCTGCAGATGGAACTGCTGGGGCACAGTTTCTTTGTCTTTGTAAACTCCGATACCAGCCACACCAACGTCCTCTATCTTCGCAAGGACGGCGGCCTGGGCCTCCTAGAACCTGAGGCATAATCAGGACGAGTCAACGGATGGAACTGCAGCTGGTACCCGGACTCTCATCAAATTCTCATGTATCTTTCAGCCATTGTTTAGCGTATTTTGACCCGTCCCTGCTTTTTCCAAGATTTGTCCTGTGTTATGATAAGCCCGTCAACAGAAGTCCCGATGAGGATGGAGGAGGATTTATTCATGCAGGATCAAAGAGAAACCCTGGGCCCTGAGGGCAGCTATTACGAAGCCAAAGCCCGCCGGGAGCAGGAACGTTTGCACAGCAAAATGGCCGGAATATACCCCATTTTTATTACGGGACTTTACCTGGTGCTGGGCTTTCTGTTCGGCTTATGGCATCCCGGGTGGCTTCTGTTCCTCACCATTCCCTTGTTTTATATGCCTTCCGGCAACATTCTGCAAAAGCTCACCAATCCGGTGGGAATCACGCTGATCTACCTGATCCTGGGCATTTACTTCCATCTATGGCACCCCGGTTGGTTAATATTTCTTGCCATTCCCGTGGCAGCCATCCTGGGAAAGGCGGATCAAAAATAACCCCATACGAAGAGGCCATCGGCACAAGAAAGCTCGTACCGATGGCCTCTTCTTCATTGGCTTTTATTGGGATGTAACGTGCCTGCCTAATCCATGGTAAAGCGGGGCCATGCTGCCTGGTCGGCTTCATAGCGCTCAATGAGGGCGTCACACCAGCGATCAAACTCCGGATCCGGGATTTGGCATTCCGGATGAGCGTCCATATACGAAACAGCCTCCCGTACACCCTGGTCAAAGCGGATGGTGGTCTGGAACTGCGGCACTGCCCGCTTGATCTTTGTATTGTCAAAAATAACGGAGTTGCTCTTGTCTCCAAGCAATGCCCCGGAAAAGGCCGGACAAAGAGCGGCCAGTGTCTCGCTGGCGATATGAACCATCTGGGGTTCCTTTCCCACAGCCCGGCCAATCGCCTCAAAAATCTGGTTCCAGGTCAGGCTTTCATCCCCAATGATCTGGTACGTCTCCCCAATGGCATGAAGGTTTCCCATCAGACCACAGAAAGCTACTGCGAAATCGCGGCTGTGGGTCAACGTCCACAGGCTCAACCCATCCCCGGGAACGATGACCTTACGGCCTTGCCGAATGCGTTCCACCACGGCATAGCTTCCCTTTCTCCCGTGAACAGCCGTAGGGATATTCCGTTGATCATATGTATGGCTGGGACGGATGATGGTCACAGGAAAGCCATTGCTGCGATACTCTGCCATCAGGACTTCTTCGCACGCGATCTTGTTGCGGCTATATTGCCAAAAGGGGTTATACAGGGGTGTGCTCTCCGTGATATAAGGAGAAGACAACGGTTTCTGATAGGCCGAGGCGGAACTGATAAAGAAGTATTGCTCCGTTCTGCCCTGAAACAATTCCACATCCCGCCGCACCTCCTGCGGCGTGTAGGCGATGAAATCCGCCACAACATCAAAGTGCATGTCTCCAAGCTTTTCCTTTACGACCTGAAGATCGTTGATGTCCGCCGTAATTTGCTTGATTTCCTGGGGGACCAGGTTGCTGTGGATGCCTCTGTTGAGCAGATACAAATCCCATCCCTGTGCCACACAGAGCTTGGAAATGGACGCGCTGATCGTTCCCGTTCCACCAATAAACAATGCTTTCATTTGCTTTTCTCCCCTCACCGGGTTTGACAACCCTCGTGAATCGTTGGGAACATCATAGCATATCCTCTCCCGCCTGGCAAGACAGTCGAGGCTGCAAAACAGGTCGCATGCAGGAGAAAGCCTTTCTGGAGGGGAATGTGTATTTCATGCATCCTTTTCCATGGAGGACGAAACCAGCAGCCATGCAATAGCTCCGCGTGGTGCTGCACACTCCTCTTTACGCCATACTACAACGGTATAAAATGATCAATGACAAAAACCATCAGGAGGCATTTTATGACCAGAAATATGCTCATCGGGTATCAACTCTATTCCGCCAGAGAACTCGCTGAGGCAGATCTGAAAGGCGTGCTGCACCATCTGGCATCCATGGGATACGAAGGTGTGGAGTTTGCAGGATTTTATGGTCACAGCACACAGGAGATTGGTGAACTCCTTGAAGCAACGGGTCTGAGTGCATTTAGCAGCCATGTGCCACTGAAAGCGATTCAGGAGGATATGACCGGGGTGATTCAGTTTCATAAGGCGATAGGCTGTCCCTTTATCGCTATACCCTATCTGGATGAGGCGACCCGTCCCGGCGCACCCGGCTTCTCATCCGTGCTGCGGCTGCTGTACAGGTTTGGCTATCAATGTAAGGAAACGGCATCGAGCTTCTTTACCACAACCATGACTTTGAATTTGTAGAAATCAGCGGTCAGGCCGGGCTGGACTTCCTCTTTGATGCGCTGCCAGAAAACCTTTTGCAAACCGAACTGGACACCTGCTGGGTGAAGTACTCCGGTATCGATCCCATCGCTTATTTGGGTAAGTACGCCGGGCGCGCCCCTGTACTGCACTTGAAGGACTTCGTGGGTCAAAAGACCGATCAGCCGCCCTACGGACTGCTGGGCCTTCCGCCCCTTAAGACAGCCATTGATAAACCGGATGGTGCGATCCCCTTCGCCTACCGGCCTTTGGGCCATGGCTGTCAGGATGTTCCCGCCCTTTGGAAAGCTGCCCAGGATGCCGGCGTCATGTATGTCATTGTGGAGCAGGACAACTCTCCCGATGGAGACCCCCTTGGGGATGCCGGAAAGAGTATGGAAACCCTGCGCAAGATGAGGGGCTAGATCCATCCCGCCCGCTATCTCCAGTCAACCGCAACCTCATTGATGTATGGGTCCGCATAGAACAATTTTCCGGTGGCCCAAGGCAACTTAACCCGATATTCACATAACTTAGCCGCTGCGTCGCCGCTTTCAAGCAGTTTTTTTCTTGCACCCTCCATCACTTTTGTGTCCTGTTTGGACATGGAATGTGCTGCGGTTACAAAAGCCAGAGCTGCATCCTGATAGGCTGCTTCAAACGCATCAATTGCTTCCTGCTGCTTTGCAGTAATCCCATTTTTGCCATAGCCGGCAATATACTCCCGCAGTTGATCCGCCACCGACAAAACGTGCACCGTCCTGAAACCAGCATCCTCAAGCCACTTCGTATACTCAAACCCGACATACTGAAGAGGCGGCACATCCACGCCATATACCTCTTTGATCACTGTTTGACGGTTCTGCTGATCGGTGAAGGTAAAATTCCACCCATTGAGCGCAGTCCTATATTTCCCTGACAGTACATAAGAGCCAATGGAATGCTCACTCATCCCCATTGCAATGGACAGCAGCCTGAAAGTCTCCGTGACCGGTTCATTGATGATATTCGTAAAGAACCCGTCTTTCATTTCTTGCGCCGCCTTGACAGTCTTTATCACGAGCTCCGGATTGGTTTTTAGCTTCTGGAAAATCGCCAGCATCAGCTTACGCTGACGCCCGGTCCGGCCGATATCATTGGCATTGACGGTGGCATTGGTTCTGGAGCGCATATAGTCAGTGATACCAACCCCGTCCAAATGATGCAAACCCTTACGGTACTTTTTGCCACTGTGGCCCGTGTAAGACATTTCCAGCTCAAAGTCGACACCATCCAGGGCGTCTCCTAAGGCAGCCATTGTATTCATGTCCACAGCAAAATAGTAATCCATTTGAATGCCGCCCATTAACCATGAGGCAGCCTCTGAAATCCTGCAAAGGCCGTCTTCCATGCTATCTCCACAATTGATTGCGGCATTTAGTTTATAGATCCCTTTTACCCCGGGAACATAGGTGAGCGTATCTCTTGGAAGAGAAATCATATCCGCAGTCTTTTCATCTGTGTTGACTGCGATTACCAAGACAGCGTCTGTGTGACAATTTTCCAGGGATTTCTTTCCACCGCTTCCCCAGTATCCTTTGTGTCCAAAATCAATGCCCAGCAGCAGGATGTTGGTGATGCTTCCAGGCAACTTCATATATTCGGTGATGGGTTGCGGATAGAGCAGCGGGTTTTGAAAGCTCTCCGTCTCCGCCAAGGCACAGGAGCCAAACAGAAACACCTCTGCGATGGATATTGCTGTGATTTTTAAGATGATACGCATGTTTCTCCTCCATCGTCACACATATGATTTACTCAGTTGTGGGAAAAACCTTTGCGATTAACTTGAGTATTTTGGTGTTCAGTAGATACATATTACTGATAAATAAAAGGATGGCAATTATCCCGTACAGAAAAACGGAAACAAGCCTGGATGAAAACGCTAATAACCCTTTGATCAGAAAAACAATAACAGTAGTTAATAAAATAGCTGCTTGTGTTTTCAGGAGTACATTCAGATATGGCTTAATGGAAATGACCAATCCATACTTATTTTTCAGCCTTGTGAAATTATCGATTACCGAAATAAGACCTGAAAACAGGGTGCCTGATACAACTCCATACACCCCCCAAAAATACGAAAAAATCAGGCACATAATAATATTAAAGATGCAAGTGATGAGACTGTTCTTCATGGATGACTTTGTATCACCTTCAGCAGAAAAATACTTATAGATCAAGTTACTTATAACATTTGCCTGCTGGCTAAAAATAAAAATGCACATGCAGTAAAAGACACTATCTGCAGCATCAGCGGTGAACTTGCCATTTTCATAGAGCAAGCAGACAAAATCTCTGCCGACAATGAGAAACCCTGCAACAATCAGGCCTATCACAGCATTAAAAACGACTATGGATCCCCACAAGGCATGCTGCCCCTGCTTTCTTCCTTCGTTTACTGTTATTATAAATTGGGGAAATACATAAGCGGACAAATTACCGATAAACAATGTATTAATCATGACATTTATTGTATTGGCAAAACCAAGGACTGTCAGTTGTCCTTTGCCCAAATTTGACGTAATCATCGTATAAATCATAATATTGAGTGCGTAAATGCCTGTGCCAAAGACAGCCGGCAATATTAAACGACACATTTCACGGAACATTTTATCTGTAAGGTCAAAAGTAATCCGGAATCTAAAACCATAAAACACAGCACATATCACATCAACAACGAATTGAAAAAATGCTCCCCCCACCAGTATGCCGAGATACCCGTCAATGGTAAAATTTTCATATACACTTAATACAACTGCAACTGCCAGGTTTGAAATCATCAGGATAATCTTTGGTAAGTTAAATTTATCCCTGCTTTGATAATATGCCATTGTCACGCTGAGCATTGCAGGAAGCATCTGAATAAGGATCGAGAAAAGCATTGTACGGCTGACGCAATCTCTAAACTCATCTTCCCTGTCAGTCAACACATCAACAATCTGACCGCGGAAAACAAATGTCAGCAAGAGAAATAAACCGGTAACAAGGAAAACGGTTGAAATCATGGAATCAATGGAGGAGCGCTTCATTTTATTGACAAACGCTGGAACAAGTACGGTGATGATCCCTGAGGTAACAATGATACTAAAGAATGATGCAATATTGTTACTGAAATTATATGCATCCAGTTCAGTACTCGCACCAAAGTTAGCTGCAATGATGGAAGATTTGTACATAGCGACTACTTGCGTCACCATTGTTATCGCGATCATGAGTGAAAGTTGCGTTATGGATCTGGCCCGCGATGACTTTGCGAATACTACCCCCACTTTGGCATTCATACTGTGATTATATCCTTCTTTATTGTTGTGATACAGCAAATTAAGTGTTTGCATTCGCGATCTCTTTGCAGAGATGTATGTACCCAGGAATTTTGTTCGCAACTCCTCAAGAACTCAAGCTCATTATGCACCATGGCTAGATAGGCAGCACGGTCTTCATTTTACCCCGTAAAAGCATCATAGATTACCATATTGCTTTGGTTTATACTACAGCGCATCTTCGCAAGGGCGACAATGAAACCGCTGCATTTTTCTTGTATATCGAATGCATTGCAACCATGATTGCAGGATAGGCAAACATATCAAATATACCCGTCTCAATGAATCCATAAAGGATATACACCACAGCTAAAACCAACCCCCGATACTCCAGTTTCTTTGAGGCAAGAGCAAAAATGAAAGCCAAAGGAAGGATGAAAAAAGCACCACTGTACACAAACATATACAGGTAAGCGTTATCCACATACAGAAGTCGTCCATTAACAATTTTAAACGTCATATCGACACCGAACCATGTGATCCCATATAACTTCACTCCTTGGGCACCAAGGGTCATCCTTCCTGTTGTCAACTTGTCAAGCAGATTATAAACTCCCCGCAATGCAGGAACCATATCCAGCGCAAAATAGGTAAAGCTCACAGGCAAAATCAGTAGTATCCCGTACTTTGTAAAAAACCGGAAGACAAGGTGAACCTTTCTTGTATCCTTAAGCAGCCATGCAATATATGGAATGGCAAGAACAACCACTGCATCGGATCTTGTAAAGAAATATACACAGGTGGCCGCGACGGCGGTTCCAGCCCAGTACCTCCAGTTCAACTGATGGAAATGGAGATAGATATACATCATGCTGCAAAAAATGAATTGCCGACCACCCTGATTTGGGTGTTGCCAGCAAAAAAGATTATAACGTACTCCATCAATTGCTGTGAGCATACCGGGCTTGAGCAGATAGCAGATAACAAAAGCAGAAACATTGATCCAATAGACAATGCCGGTACAACAAAGTATGAGTTTCACAATATGGTCGATATCTTTGTTCCATATAAAAAAAAGGATATAGGAGAGATATAGTATCCAGTTTCTCCCCAGAGAGACCGACTCATAAACTCCGATGCTAATAAACAGGTAATAGATGAAAATATGCTTTAATGGGGCGGATAGAGTGAGTATATTACAGAGCATAAGCACGAGCATAGCCATCATCCAGGGAAATCTGACAGTTACGTAATAATCCTTCAATACTTGCGACACTTCCATCGCATGTCCCAGTGCGAGTATGATGATTGAAAAATCAAACACCAACGATTTTCTGCTCTTCATGTACAAGTCCTTTCACTCTATGGATAATGTCATCCAAATGGCGTTTCAGTTCAGCAACTGCGTAAAGGATGCTTGTGCAGCGATTATTAAGGAGAATACGGATCAAATGGCACTTAAGACCTGAAGGTATATTTTCTTTTGAGAAGTCCTTCAGTCCCTCCATGAGTAGGAGCGCTTCCAAAGTAACGCCCAAATCAAACTTGCTTTGACATGCAAACAGGATCAGCCAGATTTGTTCGAAAAACCTGTTGACCACCAGACACATGGATATCTGCCGCGTATACGCAAGCGCGGCCATGTTGCGTATATCGTACATGATCGCTTCCATCCTCAGGCGGCTGTTTTTCGTCAGTGATCCCGCATTTTCCGAATAATAAGTATACAAAGGACGCTCTATGATCGTAATCTTCTGGACATCACCGAGATAATCGCATACAAATTTCAGATCCTCCCCCATGGAATGCTGCGTATCAAAACGGGTTTTTACACACGAACGTACCAGCATTTTATTGCATAACGTGTTGATGCCGTATCTTTTGATCCAGTCCTCGCAATAGTCATTCACTCTCTCCTGCTTCGTAGGGAGCCATGTTCCCATGGTCTCTCCATGATCATTCACATATGTAAATCCGCAGGTCGTAAGATCCGCCTGTGTTTCGCTTGCTGCATGATAAAGCAGCGCCAGACAGTCTGCATCCAACTCATCGTCGGCATCAACAAAATAGAGGTACTGGCCACAGGTGCACTCCATACCGGCGTTGCGGGCCGATGAAACACCACCGTTTTCCTGGTGGATGACAGTGAATCTTTCATCCATGGCCGTATAACGGTCCAGGATGGCACCAGTCCCATCCTGCGATCCGTCATCGATAAGGACTGCCTGCCAGTCATGGAAGGATTGCAGCCGTATGCTATCGAGCATCCTTTCGATCAACTTTTCTGCATTATAGGCCGGAATTACGATACTGATCTTACACATGGTGCTTTTATGATATCTCCTTTGTTTGTAGGGGGATGGTGGCCGTGTGTTTTCTACGCTCTTTTGTTATCCTGTATGCTTCCTTCAACTTCTCAAAAGCTCTGTACCCTTTACAAATCCAAAAGGCTGCATGGTGTCGCATTAAAAAGAGGACCAATTTTCCTTTCAGGCTTAAGGCGTTTCGGGGATACTCCCGGATCATCACTTGAAGCCGATGATCACACAGATAGCTATCGACCTTTTTAATTCGTTCCTTCGCTGAAAGGGGAGAGTATTTCCAGACCGTATCGATGATGCATTCATAAATACACAAGATCCAGAACCGTTTCAGAGCATCCTGCATATCATTTAAAAGCCCCGCATCCTGCAGCACTTTTTCATAGCAGCTAAAAAGCGCGCTCTTTGTGGTATACATGTTTGGATGATGCCGAAGAGACAGAGATCCCTCTCTTGTGTCATAGCAGTATAGCGCCCTATGCACAATGGATAGGCATCTCGCTTTCACCAGCACGTTCAGGTTAAACAAATAGTCCTCGTTGACAACTTCTCTTTCCGACTGAAATGATATTCCGTTTCCCAACAAAAAAATCCGGCGATAGGCGTAGGCCCAAGCCGAAGCGAGGATAGTGGGCTGCTCTATGATCTTTTTTATACAAATCATCTCAGGCAGAATCGTGCATTTAATAGACTCCTGGGTATACACCCCTTCCGGAACGCGGGAATAGGAGCAACTAACGGTTTCTCCCTGCTGTATTCTATAAGAGCCAAATCCAAGTACATCAACCGCTTCCGTCAGGTGGCTTTTGATAACCGCAACATAGTCGTCGCAGACAAAATCATCTGAATCCACAAAGGTTACAAAATCGCCGTCCGCTTTCGTCAGTCCATAATTCCGCGCGCTGGAAAGCCCGCC
>JAAYDR010000033.1 GCA_012729115.1 Clostridiales bacterium
GGGAAGACTTCCACTGGGAGGAGATTCTGAAAGATGCGGATTGGTTCCATTTCACCGGCATCACCCCGGCATTGGGGGGGCAGCTTCCCGAGATCTGCCTGGACGCGTTGAAGGCCTGCCGGGATTTGGGCATCAAGACCAGTTGCGACCTCAATTACAGGGGCAAGCTCTGGACACGGGAGAGGGCAGGCCAGGTGATGGCCGAGCTTATGCCCTATGTTAATGTCTGCATCGCCAACGAGGAGGACGCCGCCGATGTATTTGGCATCCGTGCGGCCAACACCGATGTTACCGGCGGTAAGCTGGATCGGGAGGGATACATCGACGTTGCCCGGCAGCTTAGCGACCGCTTCCATTTTGAGAAGGTGGCCATCACCCTGCGTGGCAGCATCTCCGCCAATGACAACGACTGGGCAGGTATGCTCTATTCGGAGGGCCAGGCGTATTTCTCCCCCAATTACCGCATCCACATCGTAGACCGGGTGGGTGGCGGTGACAGCTTTGGCGGCGGCCTCATCCACTCCCTGCTAAAGGGCTTTGAGCCACAGCAAGCCATCAACTATGCGGTGGCGGCCAGCTGCCTGAAGCACACCATCGAAGGCGATTTCAACCAGGTCTCGGAGAGCGATGTTCTGGGTCTGGCAGGGGGAAATGCCACAGGACGGGTACAGCGCTAAGGAACAGCAATTGACTGGGTGCACATGATCAGGGTATCCTCCTCATAAATATGAGCGCATGACTTTTGTGCCTGTGCTTAAAACCACCAGCCGCTGCATGGATGCATTGTAGCGGCCGGTGGCATATAAGGAGAGTCAGGGTTCAAATCCTCGCATGCAATGGGGACTACAACCCAGTGTCAGGAGGCATTTTAGGGGAGGGCGTCAGGGGATGGTTAGGAAGACTGTAACCGCAACGCCGTTACTCAATGCACCCACACCTGTACTGGTGATGATTTGCACTGATAAAAGCGTCCCTTCGGTTACGGCGACACTCCCGGTTCCGATGCCGGTGCAACCGGGTTCCTCCGAAGTATTTGGCCCTTCCACCACTGCGGATATACCTGTGGTTGTTGGATCATCCCATCCACAAGGGCTTGTAAAAATGGTTGCCGTAACCGTATCGCCTTCATCGATCGAGTTATCCCGAATATTGACAACCAGCCCAACGATGGTTGCATTTACCGGCAAGACCACACTGCTTCTTGTAAATTGGGATGCAGAGGAGGAGGTTCCAAGCCCGAGCCAGCCCCCACTGCTGATGGATTGATCGGTTGCCAAATAGATCGTTGAGCCGCCGGGACCGATGGCTCCTGTCGCTCCTGTCGCACCGGTCGCTCCTGTCGCACCAGTCGCTCCTGTCGCACCGGTAGCCCCAGTCGCACCGGTAGCTCCAGTTGCTCCTGTGGCTCCGGTAGGCCCCGTGGCTCCTGTGGCTCCGGTAGGTCCTGTAGCTCCGGTGGCTCCGGTAGTCCCAGTGGCTCCAGTAGCCCCAGTAATCCCGGTAGGTCCTGTAGCTCCGGTAGCCCCAGTGGGCCCGGTGGGTCCAGTAGGTCCTGCGATGCCTTGAGGACCTTGCAGCCCCTGGGGACCTTGAGGACCCTGCGCTCCCTGGGGCCCTTGAGGCCCAATGGGCCCCTGAGGCCCGGTGGGACCTGTAGGACCGCGAGCTCCGGTCGGTCCGGGAGGACAAGGTCTGCAGCATGGGTTGCAGCATGGGTTACATCCGCTTTGGGCGATATCCGATTGGATCGCAAAGTCGTGATCCATGTCAAAGAAGACGCCATTGTTTTGGTCGCGGCAATTGTGCTCTGAATTTCCTAGAGTCATGTCCTTCACCTCGGGGAAATGAATAGGGTACCATTACAAGGTATGCCAATAAACCTGAATGGTGTGTGACAGGACGGGATGCCTCCTTAACCCGCACACCACTTGACAGCGACAGGTGTTTCTCTGTTACAATGGATCAACTGGCAATTATTAACAGAAAGAAGAGCGTGCATGAGCGGGAAACAGATCAGGATCACAGCCGGCGGGCCGTATGTGGTAAGCGGTGGCGTGCCCCTGGATGAGCAGGTGATGGTGGACAGGGACGATCACCGGGAGTATGAGGCGGGCAGCACATTTGAGGTGGGGGAGGAATATGCCCTCTGCCGATGCGGCCATTCGAAGAATCCTCCCTTTTGCGACGGAGCCCACAATGATGTTTCCTTTTGCGGGAGTGAAACCGCCAGCCGTGCCCCTTATGATAGGAGAGCCCGTATCTATCGGGGTGAAACATTGGATCTGTTTGATGACGGACGCTGTGCCTTTGCCCGGTTTTGTCATAGGCGACATGGCAGTGCCTGGAGCCTTACCGAGGAATCCGATATTCCCCTCCTTCGGGAGGAGGCCATTCGGGCTGCCTCAGACTGTCCTACGGGACGGCTGGTCCAGCATGACAAGACCGATGGTTATCGGGAGATTGAGCCTGATTTTAAGCCTTCTATTTCCATTCTACAGGACCCGGGCAGGGGAGTCAGCGGACCTTTATATGTGAAGGGACGCATTCCCCTGATTGGCACGGACGGCGTTCCCTATGAGACGCGCAACCGCTATGCATTGTGCCGATGCGGTGTATCCAAGGAGATGCCTTTTTGTGATGCCATGCATGTGAACATGGGGTACCGGGACGGTTTGGAGGATGACAAGTCCACAGGAAAGGGCAGGGAATAATCCCCGCCCTTTCCTGTGGATTTTTAACTGTGCTGGGTATTGACGGCAGAACTTATTTTGGGTCACCCACTCTGGGGAGGGGGTAGCTTAGGGATCTCCCCGGGTCAGGTTTTGAGCATAGTCCTCCAGACTGGCAAAACTGTTAATGGTTCCTGAGCGGGTGGTCAGTTGCTCCTGGATATAGTCCGGCAGGTTGCTGAAATACCGCCTGGCATCCACGTTGTCCCGGAGCAGGGCTTGCAGACTCGTATACTTTTTATTCACATTTCTCACCTCCCTGTTTTAGTATGGGCTGAAAGAACGAAATTCATCAACAAATGAAATCGAAAGTTCGGACTGCTGCCTTTTCCGTCCGTTTGACAAAAAGCGATGGGAATGGTATGATTCGCTAAGAAAATCAAGGCTTTTCCTAAAGATGCGCCCAAGGGGAGGTACCAATGAAGGTAGCGGTATTAATTCCTTGCTATAACGAAAGCAAGACCATCGCAAAGGTGGTTGCGGATTTCCGTGCGCAGCTTCCCCAGGCGGAGATCTACGTATACGACAACAACTCCACCGACGGTACCGACGAGATCGCCCGTAAGGCGGGGGCCATTGTGCGCTATGAGTACCGCCAGGGTAAGGGCAACGTAATTCGCTCCATGTTTCGGGATATCGAGGCAGACTGCTACCTGATGATCGATGGGGATGACACCTACCCGGCAGCCAACGCCCCCGAGATGGTGGATTGGGTGCTGAACCGCCAGGCGGATATGGTGGTGGGTGACCGTCTCTCCGCTACCTATTTTACCGAAAACAAGCGCCCCTTTCATAACCTGGGTAACCGGCTCGTGAGACGCTTGGTCAATAGCATCTTCAAGGGTGATATCTCCGACATCATGACCGGTTACCGGGCCTTCAGCTATCAGTTTGTCAAGAGCTTTCCAGTGCTCTCCAAGGGTTTTGAGATCGAGACCGAAATGACCATCCACGCCCTGGACAAGAACCTGTTTGTGAAAAGCGTGCCCGTGGATTACCGGGACAGGCCCCAGGACAGTCCAAGCAAGCTGAACACCTACACCGACGGCTTGAAGGTTCTCAGAACCATTGCAAGGTTGTACAAGGAATACAGACCCCTGTCTTTTTTTGGGCTGTTTGCCGCTATATTTGCCGGAGCAGGGATCGGTCTATTTATCCCTGTTCTGGTGGAGTTTGCCAAGACCGGCCTGGTGCCCCGCTTTCCTACGCTCATCGTGGCCTCGGTGCTGTGGGTGCTGTCGCTATTGATGCTCGTCTGCGGCTTGGTTTTGGACACGGTAGCCCGGAAACACCGCCAGCAGTTTGAGGTTGATCTGAATCTGCTGCGCCTTCTCAGGCAACGCAACCGGGAGAAATAGGCCCATGGGTCAGGAGGGGTTGTGTTGAAAACTACAAAAAACCTGTCACGGAAGAGGAGTCTCCCTTCCTGGGCTTCGGTGCTCCTGTGCGCCGCCGCAGGCATGGCCTGCGCCATGGCCTTTGTGATGGCTCAGAGCGGGTACGTGGGCCTAAGCCTCCCCCCCGCTGCTTCTACCAGCTATCTGTGGACGGCTCTGGGAGTCTGCTTTGGCTGGCTCCTATGGCAGGCCTGGGGTAAAGCTGGCAGAAGGCCGGGTTTGGCTGCCCTGGGTTTTGGCTTGCTTTTTGGCCTGGTCAATTCTCTGGGTACAACCCTGTTTGCTTATGACACCTGGGCGTCCTTGGGGAACCTGCCGGGCTTGGCTTTGGCCGTATTGAGGGTTCTGGGCCAGGGCTTGCCCATGGCTGCTGCCATTACTTTGGTGGACAGGGCTTTGCAGGGGGGCTTGCTGATCCGGGCCACAGCGGGTCTTCAGGGAGATCCGGGTACCAGTCGCAGCATCCCACCGCCCGCTGAGTTCTCCCAGGGGAGGCTAATCCGTCTTCGTACTTTTGTCAAAGCACACCCTACTTTGGCTTATGCTCTGCTGTTCCTGCTGGCTTGGAGCCCCTACCTGCTGGTGTTCTTTCCCGGCACCCTCAGTTGGGACATGGGGGAGATGCTGGCGCAGTACTTTGGCCTGCGGGAGATGGGCACCTGGCATCCTGTGTTCACTACCTGGGTGCTCGGGGTCTGTTTCCAGGTGGGCAGGCTGTTTCACAGCGATAACCTGGGTACCTTGCTCTTTATGCTGATGCAGAGTGTGGTCTTGGCTTTCTCCATGGGCTATGCCATGACCTGCCTGGGTCATCTCCGCCCAAAGCGCTGGGTTCGGCTGACCGTTTTGGCTTTTTATACCTTGATCCCCATCTGGGGCAGTTATGCCCAATTTGTATGCAAGGATACCCTCTACACCGCCATGGTGTTGTTGATGACCCTTCAGACCCTCCGGATCCTTCGGGACACCAACCCCATGGGAATGGGCGGTCTTCTTTTATACGCGTTATCGGCCCTGCTTTGCTGCCTCCTGCGCAACAACGGCCTGTATATCGCTTTGCCCACAGCCTTGCTGGCCGTGCTCTTTGGGACTCGGGGCCGGCAGCGGTTGCGCTTGGGGGGCGTATTGGCCGGTGCGATGGCTTTGGCCCTTGGCTTTTCCGGCCTGCTGCTGCCCAGCCTGGGCATCCGGGATCAGCAGGCCAGTGGCCTTTATTCCGTCTGCTTTCAGCAGAGTGCCCGGGTGCTTCGGGATCACAGACAGGAGGTAACCTCAGAGGAATATGACGCGATCGACCAGGTTTTGGACGCGGTCAACCTGCCCACACTTTATGAGCCCTGGATTTCGGACCCGGTGAAGTATACCTTCAGGCTATTCGGCCAGGGCGCGGTGGAAAAGGCCGCCCTCCGGAGTTATCAGAAAGCCTGGTTCCAGATGCTTGCCAAATACCCCCTCACTTACCTGGAGGCCTTTGTGGCAGGCAACAGCGCTTATTATGCTTTTTTGCCCAAGTTGGAGGGAGCTACTTATAACAACCAGGCAGGGAATCGCTTTGTCTTTGAAATGCATCCCCAGATTTCCACCAACCTTGGTGTACACACCGCCTATGTGATGCCCGGCAAGCTCCGGGACCTGACGGCGATTCTTGCCCGTGGTTTCCGGCATATACCGGGCCTGTCCCTTCTGTATTGCTGCGCCTTTTACACCTGGCTGCTTGTGGCGGCGGGGGTAAGCCTGGGGCGGCAGCGGCGCTGGCGGGACCTGATCGCCTTCGTTCCGGCTCTGCTGAGCTTCGCTACCTGTCTCCTCTCGCCGGTGAACGACTATTTCCGCTATTACCTGCCCATAGTAGCCGTGGTGCCCATTTTACTGGCGTTTGCCGCTCATGCCGGTGAAAAAATGCCGGATCAGCCAAAATAACGCAGCAATCATGGAGGAAGGGGTTCCAAACATGAATCAAACCACCCTGAAGCAGGAAATCCAACAGGTATATACCTTGGCGGACAGCCATTGCTCCCTGCCTGCACTCATGGATGCCATTTGTGGAGTGCTCCAGCGCCATCCCCAGGAGTTGGCTCATCTCACCCATTCCTACCGTCTGGTATCCACCGACACAGGCTATACCCTCGCCTTCGGCTTGACGGAGGGCGTCTATGTCCGTCTTCCTGAGGGACAGGCTGTGGACGTTGAGGTCATCGGAAAGGAGCAGAACCTTCTCGCTGTTTTTCAGCGCAAGGTCGCCCCTCTTTCCGCCCTTCTTCTGGGCCGTCTTAAGCTCAAGGGTGACAAGTCTGCTTTGATGAAATTGGCGGAGTTTCTGTAAAGTGAAGCTTTGGGGGCTCCGCATGGACCCCAATCAAGGGTCCATCCCTGATGGGACTGCGTTGCTTTCGGTGTCATGGCACTCTTCTTTGGGTTGATCCTTCTGCTTCTCCAGTACATTTTTCAGCAATTTATCAAACACAGACAGCGCTGCGGCCAGGGCCTCCAGAGGGGAGAGCCCCGGCTGTTTCACAATCAGCTCCAGAACCTTCTTGCCCCCAAAGACCAGGCGGCTGTCCGTCTTTGCCAGAGCGTCAAACAACAGCTGTGGGTCGGGCATTTGCTTTTCATCCAGCTTCAGGTGTATCCCGTCGGGCCGCAGGGCCAGGTGGCTGCCTCCCAGGCGGCGGGTGATGGCCCGCAGATGGGCGATGTTCATAAGGTTTTCCACAACAGGGGGAACGTCTCCAAAGCGGTCGATCAGCTCGTCCTGGATATCCAGGTGGGCCTGGCTGCTGTCAATCATGGCGATGCGCTTATAGATCTCCACCCGCAGCAGCTCCTGGGAGATGTAGTCCTCCGGCAGATAGGCATCCACAGACAGCTCGATGCGCGTATCCAGCTCGGGTTCCTCTTGAATGCCCTGGACCTCGCTTACGGCCTGCTCCAACAGCTTTAGGTACATATCATACCCCACAGCGCTGAGATGACCATGTTGCTGAGGGCCCAGCACATCGCCTGCCCCGCGGATTTCCAGATCCCGCATGGCGATCCGGTACCCGGCACCAAACTCCGTAAATTCCCGGATGGCAGACAGGCGCTTCTCAGCTGTTTCAGAGAGCAGCTTGTTCTGGCGGGTGGTAAAATAAGCATAGGCCTGCTTGTTGCTGCGGCCTACTCTTCCGCGAATCTGGTAGAGTTGGGAGAGGCCGAAGCGGTCTGCGTCAAAAACAATCAATGTGTTGGCCTCGGGAACATCCAGACCGCTTTCAATGATGGTGGTACACAGCAGAATATCATACGCCCCAGCGTAGAAATCCAGCATCACGTCCTCCAGGGCGCTTTCCTTCATTTGTCCGTGAGCGATGCCAATGCGTGCCTGGGGGACGAGGGATTTCAGCCGGGCGTACATCTGCTCAATGGAGCGGACCCGGTTGTAGAGGAAATATACCTGTCCGCCCCGGGCCAGCTCTCGCTGAATTGCATCCCTGAGGATGCCGTCGTCATACTCTATCACATAGGTTTTCACCGGAAGCCGCTCCTCCGGAGGGGTTTCCAGCAAGCTCATATCCCGGATACCGGCCATGCTCATGTGAAGGGTCCGGGGGATGGGGGTGGCACTTAAGGTGAGCACATCTACCCGGGTTTTCATGTGCTTGATGCGTTCCTTGTGGTTTACCCCAAAGCGGTGCTCCTCATCCACAATCAACAGCCCCAGGTCCTTAAACTCCACATCCTTTGCCAGCAGCCTGTGGGTGCCAACGATCAGATCAATCTTTCCTGACTTAAGCCCTGTCAGGATGTCCTTTTGCTCCTTGGCGGAGCGGAAACGGGAGAGCATTTCAGCGGTAACCGGAAAGCCGGAGAAGCGCTTTTTGATGGTGTGAAAGTGCTGCTGTACCAGGATGGTAGTGGGGGCCAAAATAGCCACCTGCTTGCCCTCGATCACGGCTTTGAAGGCTGCTCGCAGGGCCACCTCCGTCTTGCCGTACCCCACGTCTCCGCACAAGAGCCGGTCCATGTTGCGGTTGCTTTCCATGTCCGCTTCGATGTCGGCCACGCTTTGTTCCTGGTCGGCGGTAAGTTCATAAGGGAACACGTCCTCAAACTCGCGCTGCCAGGGGGTGTCCTTGCTGAAAGAGTAGCCTGTGAGCTGGCGGCGCTTCGCGTACAGTTCCGCAAGGTCAAAAGCCAGGGCCTTCAGGCCCGCCTTCACCTTGCTCTTTTGCCGTTGCCACTCTGCGCCGCCCAGGCGATTCAACTTGGGCGGGCTGTGTTCGGCCCCGATAAACTTCTGCACCCGGTCAAACTGATCCGTGGGGACGTAGAGTTTGTCATTTCCCGCGAAATGGATCAGCAGGTAGTCCCTCTTGGCATCATCTCCAGACACCTGGACAATGCCCTGATACAGACCCACCCCGTGGAAGTCGTGAACCACATAGTCTCCGGGGGTCAAGTCGGTGAAGGAGGCAATCCTTTCCCCGGCCTTTTGTTTTTTTCGTGCCCGCTGATAGGCTGTGCCGTACAGATCGGAATCCGCAATTATGCACAACCCTGCCCGGAGCCGCAAAAAACCCTTGCTGTAGGATACGGGCAGCAGCATGGTTTCTCCGGCGATCAGATTGCCGTCCAGGGAGTCGGCATACACGCTGGGTGCCCCAAAATCCGCCAAAGCCTTTTGCAGCCGTCTGCCGCGGTTTTCACCGCCGGTTAGAATCACGATGGCACAGCCCTTTTCACGCCAGACTGCCAGGTCCTTGCACAGGGGCTCCAAGCGGCTTTGATAAGGCATAACGGGTTCGGAGGGAAATTCAACGGCTCCTTGCGCCCCCAGTTGTCCCAGTCCCTTCGTCAGATCGGACAGGGCAAGGCGGGGATAGCCCTCCAGTTCGGTGAGCGCCTGGGCATAGGTTAACAACAGCCCCTCCTGGGCCACAGCGGCGTCTCCCCGACGGCGGGCCTCGGAAAACTCCTGCTGGAAGGCATCCAACCGGGCTTGGGCCCTGGCCGGGTATTGCTCCGGTTGCTGGCACACGAGAATGGGGCTCTCCAGATAAGAGAGAAGGGAGGTGGTTTCCTCACATAGCACGGTCATCCACATGGCGCCGTTGCGCAGGGGATGGCCGGAGCGCACGTGGGCGATGTCGTCTGCGTGACGCTGGCGCAAGAGAGCCATGGCGGAGGGGGTATCGGCGGGGGCAGCAGCCTCCATCGCGCCCTTGTCTGCGCCGGCAGCGGTAGGGGCTGCGTGGCTTGTATGACCGGCCGGATGATCCGTCGGTGCTTTGCCCTCTTTTTCGTCCGGGAGTTCCTCCAGGGAATCCAGACGGGCCAAAAAATCCTCCAGGGAGGGAAGCTGATCCAGTTCCTCCAGGGAGTCATCCAAAGGTTTCATTGAGATGGGAGTTTTCTGGGTGGGGGATTCCCGGCGATGGGGGGGCACAGGATCATCGCCTGGCTCCGAAAGGGCCTTTTCCAGCCTGTCCGCTGCTGCTTTAGGATCGGTGATCAGTCCTTCTGAGGCAGGGGGAATGCGAATGGATCTAAGCCGTCCGGTACTGCGCTGACTGATGCAATCAAAGGTGCGGATGTTGTCCACCTGGGTATCGAAGAACTCAATACGCACAGCTTCCGGCAGAGTGGGGGGGAATACGTCTACAATGCTGCCCCGCATGGCGCATTGGCCTCGGCCTTCCACCATGGCCACCCTTTCGTATCCCGCACGCAGCAGGCCGTCCATCAGCTTATCAGGCGGGAATTCGGCACCCTCCGCCAGGGTGAGGATGGCGCTGCGAAAAACATCAGCGGGCAGACATCGGTCCATCAGGGCCTCGATGGGTAGACAAAGCACCCGCACCTTGTTTTCTGCAAGGGCAAACAGAGCGGTCAGCCTCTGCCAGGTACTCTCCTGGCTGGCGGCGGCACGGCTGAATAGCAACTCCCTGGGAGGAAGCATGGCAAAACCGTCCCCCAAAAGGCGGCTCAGGTCCTGGGCCTGCCTCCCGGCGATCAGTTCCGTGGGGGCGAGGAGCACCACAGGCCTTGAGGTACGATGTGCCAGGGCGGCAGCTAAAAAGGCCCGCTCTCCTTCGGCTACCCCTGTAACCGCCAAACTGCCGGCCGTCTTCGCGTGGTCCAGGATGGCCTCAAAGGCGGACTGGGAGTGATAGGCAGTAAAAAGGCCTTCATTCATGGGCGGCCTCCTTTGTAGCAGCAGGTTTCACACTTGACTCACGGGCCAAAGGCGTCTCACCGGAGGCTCCGCCGGGGGTAACCTGCTTGGGTTTTCTGGTATTGTACTTCATCATGGCACTCTCAATGCCGTTTTTCAGAAATTCAATAACCGCATCGGCGGCCTGGTTGTAGGCGTCAAAGGCCACCTGGCGTTCCTCAGGGGTCTGGTAATGGCTGAGGACCCAGTCGGCCAGGTCCCATTCCTCACCCTTGCCGCCGATGCCCACACGGATGCGGGGGAAATTCGTGGCGGCGATCTCCTGGATAATGCTGCGCATGCCATTGTGGGTACCTGCGCTTCCATCCTTGCGGATGCGCAGGGTGCCGGGAGGAAGATCCACATCGTCGTAGATCACCAGCAGGCGCTCCGCAGGCACATGATACCAGCGCATGAGCGCGGAAACAGCCTCGCCGCTTGCGTTCATGTAGGTCTGGGGGGCGGCCAGCACCACCTTGTGCCCTTCAAAGAGGAGTTCACCGATCAAAGCCCTGTGGCGGAGTTTCTTGACCGGGCACTGGAGCTTTCCTGCCAGCAAAGACAGCACATCAAAGCCTACATTGTGGCGGGTGTGTTCGTATTTGGGGCCGGGATTGCCAAGGCCGACAATCAGGGTGGTGGGGGTGGGCATGCAGACATGATCCTCCTGGATGGAATCTTTGCAGACAGCTTTTGCGGAGATGGCATGCCACCTCCGCTGGAACAAGCTTTATCATAACATAAAAGTCGGCAGAGAGAAAGGGAAGAATTGGGCAAACTCCTGCTTCAACGCGCGAAACGCGGCCTTAGCCTTTCGCATCCACCCCCAGCACCACGGGGGTACTGCGGTACCCGATGCCCATGCGATCGATGCCCATGTCGATGAGTTCCAGAAAATGCTCCCGGGTGCGGATGCCCCCCGAGCCTTTGATCTTGCAGCGGCCCCGGGCAGCGTCCATCATCACCCGGATGACCTGGGGGGTAGCCCCGTCGCCTTTTCCGCCGGTGAAGAAACCGGTGGAGGTTTTTACAAAGTCGGCTCCTGCAAGGCAGGCAACGTCGGTGGCTTTGGCCACCTCATCCAGGGTGAGAGCGTCGGTCTCAAAGATGACCTTCAGCAGTGCGCCGTACCGGTGGGCAACATCGGCCACTGCGCGGATGTCCTGTCCCACTTCATCCCACATTCCACTGCGGATCCACCCATAATTGGCAACAATGTCCAGGTCCTCGATGTCCCCAGGGCGGCAGATTTCCTCTGCCTGTTGTACCTTGGAGACTGTCTGGGACAGGCCGAAGGGAAAATCACAAACCACGCAAAGGCCGGTCTTTGTATCCTTGCACAGCGGACGGGCCAGGGGAAGGGAAGAAGGGTTGATACAGACTGTTTTACAGCCGAAGTCAATGCCTTCCTGAACGTACTTGCGAATTTCGTTTTGCGTAAATTCGGGTTTGAGAACGGATTGATCGATATAAGCCGCGAGTTCCTGTACCGTCATTTCGGATGCCTTCTTGGTGGGTTTCATAGCGATGGCCTCCTTGCCAGATTCAGAATGGTTTTTTGTGAACTACCTGTATCATACCGGAAGCGAGCTCTGAATGCAAGGGAAGTGTGAAACGATTTGCGAAATAACGATTGACTTTGAAAGATGATGACGGTAATATGTACTATAGACAGATCGCCCGGCGATACCGGGACGAGATAGCCAACAATGGGAAGAAAAGTATCCATCTTGTATGACGAGGAGCCTCTTGTATGCGATATTATCTGGGGATTGATCTGGGTGGCACCAACATTGTGGCGGGCGTGATGGACGAAGGGTATCAGTTGGTGAGCAAGGGCCACCGCCCAACAAACCTGAAGCGGAGCGCGCCGGAGATCATAGCGGACATGGCGGTAGCCGCCAGGGAGGCCCTCTCCCTGGCAGGGCTTACGGAGGGGGATGTGTCCTACGTGGGCATCGGCGTGCCCAGTACTGTACATCCTGAAACACGCAGGGTGATCTTTGCCAATAACCTGGGCTGGAAGGACCTGGACGTGATCAGCGAGTTCCAGAAAAGCTGGGATATCCCTGTTTTTATTGGTAATGACGCCGACTGTGCAGCCCTTGGGGAGTGCCTGGCTGGAGCAGGGCAGGAGTATGATTCCATTTTGATGCTGACTCTGGGCACCGGTGTGGGCGGCGGCATTGTACTCAACAAGAAACTGTTTCTGGGCGGCAACGGCTTTGGCATTGAGCCGGGGCATACGCTGTTGGTGCAGGACGGTTTTTTGTGCACCTGCGGTCAAAGAGGCTGTCTGGAGGCCTATGCCTCGGTAACGGCTTTGATCCGCCAGAGCATCGATATGATGATGGTGTATCCCGGGAGTCTGATGTGGGAGGAATGCGGCGGGGATCTGAATCGGGTGGAGGGCCGCACGGCCTTTACCGCCGCCAGACGGGGGGATATGGCTGCAAAACAGGTGGTGGATCAATACGTCCATCATCTGGCAGCCGGAATCGCCAGCATGGTAACCTTCCTGCGGCCCCAGGCGGTTATCATCGGAGGAGGGGTCAGCAATGCCGGGGAGTTTTTGCTGGAACCCCTCAGGCAGCAGACATACCCGGCCATTTATGCCAATGATCTCATCGAGCCACCGCCCATTCTCCAGGCACGGCTTGGGAATGATGCCGGTGTCATCGGCGCGGCTCTTCTGGGTCTGTAAACGGTAGCCAATCATATCGAAAGGAGCGTCCCCATGCTGAATGAACAGGAACTGATTAGGAGCCTTGAACAGGCTACGCTGCCCCAACTGCCCCGCAAGATGGATTACGCCATCGGTTGCGTGGGTGCGGGCTTTATCATGGCAGATTGCCAATTGAAGGCTTACCGGGATATCGGCCTTAACCCCATCGGTATCACCTCCCTGAGCATGGAGAAAAGCCGGGAGGTGGCCAAACGCTATGACCTCCCCAAGGTGTATCCCGGCTGGAAGGAGCTGCTGGAGGACGAACAGGTGGAAATCCTGGACATTGCCGTGCCTCCGGACGTGCAGCTGGACATTGTCCGCTATGCGGTCAGGCAGAAGCACATCAAGGGTATACTCTGTCAAAAGCCCGTGGCCATGTCGCTGGAGGGCGCCCGGGAAATTGCCCGTTTGGGAGAGGAAGCTGGAATCCCCATCGCCATCAACAGCAACATGCGCTATGACCAGAGCATGCGGGCTTTAAAACGCGCGCTGGATTTGGACGTGCTGGGGGAGCCGGTATTGGCTACCATTGAGATGCGGGCCATTCCCCATTGGCAGGAGTTTTTAAAGCAGTATCCTGTGCTTGAGATTTACAGCATGGGCATCCATCATGTGGACATATTCCGTTACCTGTTCGGAGATCCGGCCAAGATCACAGCCGTATGCCGAACGGACCCGCGCACGAAGTTCGCGCACAGGGACGGCATTGTACAGTTTACTTATCAATATGACAATGACTTGATGGCCACGAGCCTGGACGACGTGTGGGCTTGGCCGGAAGCACCTGCTGAAAAGGACATCTACATCAAATGGCGCGTGGAGGGTACCAAGGGGATGGCCACGGGCACCATTGGCTGGCCCCTTTATCCCAAGCATGAGCCCAGCACCCTGCGGCTCACCAGCAGAGACTATCCGGGCGGTTGGATCCAGCCGCAATGGACAACTGCCTGGTTCCCCGACGCCTTCCAGGGAACCATGACCAGCCTGCTCAGGGCTGTAGAGAACAGCGAAATGCCGGAGATCTCCGCCCAGGACAACATCCGCACCATTGCTTGCGTGGAGGCCTGTTATGCTTCCATCCGGGAGGAGCGCACCGTTCGCCTGGAGGAAATT
This sequence comes from Clostridiales bacterium, assembly GCA_012729115.1. GTDB lineage: Bacteria > Bacillota > Clostridia > Christensenellales > Aristaeellaceae > Limiplasma. The sequence continues at coordinate 14,161 of JAAYDR010000033.1, forward strand.
CTGGAAAGATAGGCATCTTCCGGTTTGCTTCGTCACTTTGGCAGGAGAAATGAACCCGATAAAAAGAGAAAGGGGAATCATCATATGTCCAGGAAATTTCGAACAGGTATCGTCGGAGTCGGTTTTATCGGAGCTGTCCATATTGAGCAGCTGCGCCGGTTGGGGAATGTGGAGGTGGTGGCCCTGACGGACAGCGTGGACGCGCAAAAAAAGGCGGATGCGCTGCATGTACCCAAGGGATATGCGGACTATCGCCAAATGATCGATCAGGAAAACTTGGACTGTGTCCATGTATGCACACCCAACAGCACCCACTTTGAGATTGCCATGTACGCCCTGGATAAAGGCGTCAACGTGCTGTGTGAAAAGCCCCTGGCCACCACCCCTGAGGAGGCGGAGGCTCTGCTGGCCCGTGCCAGGGAGAAAAAGCTGATCCACGCCATGAACCTCAACTGCCGCTTCTATCCCATTGCATACCAGATGCGGGAGATGGTTCGCAGCGGAGAAGTGGGTGACATCTTCACCATCCATGGCGGGTATCATCAGGACTGGCTGTTTTATGACACGGATTACAACTGGCGGCTGGAGCCCGCACTGTCGGGCGACTCCCGGGCCTTTGCGGACATTGGCTCCCACTGGATTGACCTGGTGGAGTTTATCACAGGGTTGCATGTGGTGGAGGTCATGGCAGACTTTGAGACCTTCCACAAGACCCGCAAAAAACCCCTGAAAGCTGTGGACACCTATTCCGGCATGAAACTGAGGCCCGAGGATTATCAGGAGGTTCCCATCCAAACCGAGGACTACGCTGCCGTGCTGTTCCATTTTGACAATGGGGCCCACTGCTGCTGCCACATCACCCAGGTCTTTGCCGGGCGCAAGAACCAGATGGTTCTCTCCATCGCGGGAAGTAAAAACTCTCTGCACTGGGACAGTGAAGCTTCCAACGAGGTCTGGATTGGGCGGCGGGATCGGGACAACGGACAGCTGGTCAAGGATCCCTCCATTTTAATGCCCAAAACCGCTGGTGTGGTCAGTTATCCCGGCGGCCACGTGGAGGGCTTTGCCGATACCTTCAAGCAGAATTTCAAGCAGATCTACAAAGCCATCGAGTTGGGCGATGCCACAAGCCTTGATTTTGCAAACTTTGCAGACGGTCTCCGGGAAATGAGGCTGTGCGAGAAGATCGTGCAAAGCGCTAAGGAACGCCGCTGGGTGAGCGTGGAATAGGCGCTTGCTGATTCCTGGCAGAAAGAGGATGCAGATGTTGAAGATCGGTACATTGGCGGATTGGTTTGGCCTGGGCCCTCTGGAAGGGATCCGGGCGTCCCGGCGCTGCGGGGCGCAGGGAGTGCAGCTTTATGCCTGGAACGAATTGAACCCCATGACCATCAGCGACAGTATGGTTCAGCAGCTGCGCGCTACCACTAAAGAACAGGAACAGGAGATCACCGCCCTGTGCGGTGAACTGGGCGAGATTGCCCCTGGGGGGCAAGGCCTGGAGATTGCTGCCGAAAACCCGCCCAAGGTGGAGTATTTAAAGCGGGTCATGGATCTGGCCGCGCAACTGGATTGCCGTGTGGTCACCAGCCATATCGGGATCATCCCCCAGGAGGAGAATGGCGAACGCTACGAGGCGATGCTAAGCAGCTGCCGGGAGCTGGGCGAATACGCGGCCAGGCAGAACTGTTGGTTTGCCATTGAGACTGGACCTGAACCCATCACCAGGCTCAGCCGGTTTGTAGATGCCTGCGGAGGCCGGGTGGCCATCAACTATGATCCCGCCAACCTGGTGATGGTGACTGCGGACGATGAGGTGCAGGGAGTTTTGCACGCCGGCAAACGGATTGTCCACACCCATGCCAAGGATGGGGTGCTTAAGCAGTACGTTGGACCTGAAAAGGTATACCGCGCTTTTGCCCAGGGAGGCATCGAAGCGCTCCAGGATATGCCCAGGTATTTCTCAGAAACCCCGCTGGGAAAGGGAGCAGTGCGCTGGGTGCCCTATGTGCAGGCGCTGATGGACGTGGGATACGACGGGTATCTGACCATCGAGCGGGAAGTCAGCAAAGACGCGGCTTCCGATATTATCCAGGCTGTTCTTTTCTTGAAGGAAATTATAGAAAAAGTAAGACAGGGGAAGGAGTAGGAGCCAATGATGAAACTGGGACTTGTTTCAGCAATTTTGCCTGACTTTACCTTTGAACAGGTGATCGACTATGCCGCCAGCGTGGGGTTTTCTTGCGTGGAGGTTTGTTGCTGGCCCAAGGGGAAGGCAGCCCGCCGCTATGCCGGGATTACCCACATCGACGTGGACGGCCTCACGAGGGAGCGAATGGATGCCTACCTTCAGTATGCCAAAGAGAGGGGCGTAGCCATCAGCTCCCTGGGGTACTATCCCAACCCGATGGATGCCGATCCCGAAACCCGCAGAGTAGCTGCCGAGCATCTGTCCGCGCTGATTGACGTGTCCGCCGAGATGGGCGTGAACATGGTCACTACCTTCATCGGCAAGGACAAGCGCAAGACGGTGGAGGAAAACCTGGAACTGTACGAGGAGATTTGGACACCCATCATCCGTCATGCGGAAGAGAAAAAGGTACGCATCGGCATTGAGAACTGCCCGATGTACTACACCAAGGACGAGTTCCCAGGCGGCAACAATCTGGCCTCCACCCCCTACATCTGGAAGGAGATGTTCCGCCGCATCCCTTCGGATTATCTGGGCCTGAACTTCGATCCATCCCACCCTTATCTGCTGATGTCGGATTATATCCAGCCGTTGTACGATTTCAAGGACAAGATCTTCCATGTCCACTTCAAGGATATTAAAATCTACCGGGACAAGCTCAATGAATACGGAGCATTCTCCTATCCCTCCCTGTGGCACTCGCCTAAACTTCCAGGTCTGGGAGGCGTGGATTTTGCTGCCTTCTGTTCCGCCCTCAACGACATCCGCTACAACGGGTACGCCTGCATCGAGGTGGAAGATCGGGCCTTTGAGAGCTCCATTGAAGATGTGAAAAAGGGCATCGAGCAGAGCTACCGGTATATGCGGCAATTCATGTAAGGATCTGTTCATGGAAATGTGAGGAGGCATTGTATGCTCAGTGTGGGAATATTTACCGGGTATTACCCCTATGAAGTGGACGAGGTGATCCGCCGCATCAAGGCCAGCGATTTCAACTGTGTCCAGTTGGACGTTTCCTTCAAGGACTGCGATGCCGCCAAGGGCCAGCTGACGAAGGAGAAGGCCATCGAAATCCGCAGCAAGCTGCGGGATGCAAACCTGCCTGTGGTGTGCGTGTCTGCCTACACCAACTTCATCCATCCCGACCCCCAGAAACGGCGCAGGAACATCGAATACCTGAAAAGCATGATTCGCTTTGCAAGGGATCTGGGCTGCACCTATGTTGCCAGCGAAACCGGCACCTACAATGAGGAAAGCGACTGGGTCTGGGATGATCGCAACGGCACGGAGGCCGTCTATCAGGAAACCCTCCAGGTCGTTAAGGAGATTGTGGCCTGTGCGGAAGATAACGGCGTTACCTTCCTGATTGAAAACTATGTCAACAATGTGATCGGCTCAGTGGCTCAGGTGAAGCGCTTGTTTGAGGATGCGAACTCATCCGCTTTGGGCTTGCTCTGCGATCCCACAAACTACTTTGACGAAACCAACATTGATCATGTGGACGAAACCCTCCGCCTGATCTTTGACGAACTGGCGCCCTTTATGAAAGTAGCTCATGCCAAGGACTGCAAGCGTACCACCGATTACTCGGAGAAGCACGCCGATATTGATGCGGATGAGTCTCACACCTTCCGGGGTGCGGGCGGCGTTGAGTTGCCCGCCTGCGGTCTGGGGGTGCTCAACTATCCGCTGTACGTGGAACTTCTGGCAAAGCATCACCCCAACATGCCCATCATCATCGAGCATTTGGATGAGTCTGATATTCCAAGGGCCAAGGGGTTCCTGGACGGGGTGCTGAAGAAAGTGGGAGTGTAACCTGAAGACGCATAGCGGCCCTGCTTCGTGAAAGCAGGGCCGTATATTATGTGGTCACAGGGCAGCCAAAGTTATCTTGTCTTTAATGCTGCCAAAACCTCTTCGTAGCCGGGAATGGAGGGAGCAGCGCCGGGGCGGGTCACCGCGATGGAGGCCGCCATGGATGCAGTGCGCAGCGCCTGGGGAATCGATTCTCCCCGGGCGATGGAAGCCAGGTAGTACCCGGTAAAGGTATCTCCTGCCGCCGTGGTATCCACAGGCTCCACAGGGAAGATCGGTTGGTGGTACATCTCTCCTCCATCCAGGCAGATGGAGCCTTCTGCGCCTAAAGTAAGCACAATCTGCGCCTCGGGGTATTTTTGTCCTAGCGTGGCAAGAATGTTCCGGGGTTCCTGTTTGCCGGTGAGCTCATATCCTTCCACTTCATTGAGAATCCACAGGTCCACCAGTTCCCCGGGGAGATCCCTCAATGTGCTGCTGATGGGGGAAGGGTTGAGGGCCACCTGCATGCCTTTTGTTTTGGCTGCGCGGATGATATAAGGAAGATCATTGACCTCATTTTGAAGCAGCAGCAGATCCCCCCGGGAGAAGGGGGCCAGCATTCGGTCCAGTTCTTCCCGGGTGTTTTCCTGATTGGCTCCGCCATGGATGATGATGCAGTTTTGCCCGGCCGGGTCCACCTGGATCACGGCTGTACCGGTAGCAGTACCGTTTTGAGCCAGGTGCGTGGTGTCCACGCAGGCCTCCCGCAGCAATTCCACCAGAAACTGGCCGTCCGGGCCTACCTTCCCACCGTGATAGACATTTGCCTTGGCCCGTCCCAGTGCCACGGACTGATTCAGGCCCTTGCCTCCCGCGAAGCGCCGCAGGGAGGTGGAGGCGATGGTTTCGCCGGTACGGACAAAATGCTCGACGGAGTAGACCAGATCAATGTTCAGAGAACCATAATTGAGGATCTTCACAGTGAGAACACTCCTATTTAGTGCTTCTGCTTCATCATGCCCATGGGTTATTTCATAAAAAATGCCTTGATCCCTTGGACCACCTTGCGTATCTCATCCTCCGTCAAGTAGGGATGCATGGGCAAGGACAACACCTTTTGCGTCACATCCAGGGTGTGGGGGAATAAGCGGTCCTCAAAGCCGATGCATGCATAAGCCGCCTGCTGATGAATCCCCCGAGGGTAATAGACCATGGTGGGGATCCCCTGTTCCTTCAAATGCTTGCGTAGTTCTTCCCGCTCCTGGGAGTCTTTCAGCTGAATGCTGTATTGTGCCCAGGAGCAGCGGTGCCCCTCCGGCACATAGGGGGTTACCAACACTCCGGTCAGCTCCCTGGTATATGCCTCTGCCACACGGTTTAGGGCATCCAGCTCGTAGCGGGTGAAGGCCTCCAGTTTGGGCAGGAGGATGGCGGCCTGGAGGGTGTCCAAGCGGGAGTTCATGCCGATTAAGCGGTTGTCGTACTTGTCCTCCGGGGAACGGCCTTGGGCCCTAAGAGACCGGAGCAGGAGATCCTCTTCCTTGCTGTCGGTGAAAACCGCGCCCCCATCCCCATAGCACCCCAGGGGTTTGGGGGGGAAGAAGGAGGTAGTGGCAGCCCGGCCAAAGGAGCAGGCGCGCCTTTCCCCGATGCTGCCTCCAAAGCCCTGGGCAGCGTCCTCCAGTACGAGGAGGCCGTGCTTTTGTGCAATGGCTTCAATTTGGGGATAGTCGGCGGGCAGTCCAAAGAGATCCACAGCGATGATTACCCGGGGTCTTAGCTTGCCTTCCCGTTGAACTCGCAGGATGGCCTCCTCCAGAGCATCCGGAGAGATATTGAAGGTTCGTGGGTTGATGTCCACGGGGATTGCTGCAGCACCAAGCACCGATGCACTGCCCGCCGAGGCGAAATAGGTGAAATCAGAGGTAAATACCGCATCCCCAGCCCCGATCCCCCAAGCCATCAGTACCAACGTCAGCGCGTCCGTTCCATTGGCACAGGAAATGCAGTGTTTGCGACCCGCAAAGGCCGCAAGTTTGTCTTCCAGGTCAGCCACTTGTTCTCCCAGTATGAAATGCCCTTTGGCAATCACATCGGCGATCGCCGCGTCGATTTCCTTTTGCAGCGCCCTGTACTGGGCCCCCAGATCATGAAATTCCATCATTCCACTTCCTTCAGCCCGTTTCCGCTGGATTCAAAAGTGCGGCCACAGGCATCACAAATCATGCCATGGAGCCGCTCCCCGCATGTACAGACAAAGCCCGACGGTCGTGCGGGGATGCCAAGCATCAGCACATGGTCGGGCACAGAGACAGTCACCAATGCGCCTGCGCCGATCATGGCATTGCGCCCGATGGTGTTGCCGCAGACGATGGTGGCGTTGGCTCCAATCGTAGCCCCATCCAGCACACGGGTGGGCACGAAATTCTCTCGCCCTTTGGGGTACTTGGCTCTGGGGGTCAGGTCGTTGGTGAACACGCAGGAGGGGCCGCAAAACACGTCGTTCCCCAGGCTGACTCCCTCATAAATGCTTACGTTATTCTGCAATTTGCACCCGTCCCCGACAGTCACATGGCTTCCAATATACACGTTTTGACCCAGGCGGCAGTTTCGGCCCAGGATGGAGTCCTGTTGGATGTGGCAGAAATGCCAGATCTGGGTGCCATCTCCAATCTGCACGTTCTCATCCACATAGGAGCTGGGGTGGATAAACACGCTCACCGCCCAAACCTCCCTTGAAAGTCCGTGGTGGCGCAATCGGAAAGGGGCAGGTTCACAGGCTGGCCCCGTTGGGCGGATAGATAGATGGCAAGCACCAGTTCGACAGCACGCAGCCCGGACTCACCGTCGATATAAGGGAGGCGGTTCTGAAGGATGGCCTGGGCCATGTCCGCATACAGGGGTGTATGCCCAAAGCCATAGACGTTGGGTGGGTCCTCCTTGAACTCCATAATAATGGTGGCCGGGTCTCCCCTGCCATCCCGGAAATCCCATTCTTCAATCCTGTTGACGCTCTTGCCACCGGCCTTGACAGTGCCGTTCTCCCCAAATATGTACAAGGTTTCCTCCAGGTTGTGGGGGAAAATGTTGGTGGTTCCCTCGATGAGGCCATAGGCTCCGCCAGCAAACTTCACCAAAGCCAAGCCCAGGTCTTCGGCCTGGATGTAGGGATGTTCCAGGTTGTCCGTATAAGCCATGACCTGGGTGACTTCGTCTCCCATCATCCAGCGCAGCAGGTCGATGTTATGGATGCACTGATTCATCAGCGCACCGCCGTCCTGTGCCCAGGTTCCCCGCCAGGGTGCCTGGGCATAGTATTCCTTGCCCCGACTCCACCGGATATGGGCGGCCCCGTGAAGCATCCGGCCAAAGCGGTTTTCCTCCACAGCAGTGCGGATCTTTTGAATGGATTTGTTGAAGCGGTTCTGGTGACAGGCGCACAGTTTGACTCCCTTTTCACGGGCAGCGGCAATCAGGGCCCGTCCATCTGCCATGCACAGGGCCAGGGGCTTTTCGATAATCACATGACAGCCTGCCGCGATGCAATCCAAACCGATAGCCGCATGCTTGCCGCTCTCAGTGGCGACGGCCACCAGATCGGGTTTTACCTGGGAAAGCATCTGCGCGTAATCCTCATAGCGGAGCACCAAGGCGCGCTGCGCTGGGGGAACATGGGAAAGAACATCCTCCATCCTTCCAGGAATCAGGTCACACACAGCGGTAAGCTCGAGCGTGTCCGCGTTTTTCAGGACGGCCGCAATGTGGTTGGACGCAATCCGTCCGCAGCCAATCAACGCATACCGAAGCTTATGCTCCATGGGAAGGCTCCTTTCGCGCTTAGAGCAATCGGATATTCTGTCGATGCTCAACGCTCTTCATGGCGTTCTTGGTGTCCAGGACCAGGGGCGCGTGCAGCGCCACCAGGTTGTAATCTACGGTGGTATGAGCAGTGGTTACCATGACCAGGTCAACCCCCTCTACAACATCGGCAGTGAGGGCGGGAATGCTGCGGTACATCTTGCCATTCCAGGGGAATTCCGAGACGTAGGGGTCATAGAAGCTGACCTCTGCGCCCAGGGCTTCCAGGGCTTCCATCACACGGATGGCCGGGCTCTCCCGGAAATCGTCAATGTCCTGCTTGTAGGCTATGCCCAGCATCAGTACTTTAGCTCCGTTAATGGCCTTCCGCTGTTCATTCAGAGCCCGCATGGCCCGCTGGGCGCAATACTCAGGCATCCGGTCGTTGATAATCATGCTGCTCTCAATCATGGATGTGTGGAAACCAAACTCCCGGGCCTTCCAGCTCAGGTAATAGGGGTCCAGGGGGATGCAGTGGCCGCCCAGGCCGGGGCCGGGGTAAAAGGCCTGGAAGCCGTAAGGCTTGGTCTTGGCGGCGTCGATGACCTCCCAGATGTTGATGCCCATTCGGTCGCAGAGGATCGCCAGCTCATTGATGAGGCCAATGTTTACGTTCCGGTAGGTGTTTTCCAGGATCTTTTCCATCTCTGCAATGGCGGGAGAGCTGACCCGGTGCACCGGAGCCTCCAGCACCGCTTCGTACAGAGTGGCGGCGATGTCCGTGCATTGGGGGGTGATTCCACCCACTACTTTGGGGGTGTTTTTGGTTTTATAGATGGCATTGCCCGGGTCAACCCGCTCCGGTGAAAAGGCCAGAAAAAAATCCTCCCCGCAGACAAGGCCGGATTGCTCCAGGATCGGCTTGATGAGTTCCTCCGTTGTGCCTGGGTAAGTGGTGGACTCCAGCACCACCAGCATGTCCTTGTGCAGATGGGGCATGATGCTTTCCGTGGAGGCACGGACATAGCTGATGTCGGGCTGCTGGTGTTCGTCCAGAGGGGTAGGCACGGCAATACATACACAGTCGCAGGAGGCTACGGAAGCAAAATCCGTGGTGGCCGTCAGATAGCCGCTTTTCACCACGCTCGCCAAATCCGCATTGACTACGTCGCCAATGTAATTATGCCCTTGGTTGACCAATTCAACCTTCTGGGATTGGACATCAAAACCGATTACATGAAAACCTGCCTTGGCTTTTTCCACAGCCAGGGGCAGACCCACGTATCCCAATCCCACAACGCCCAGCGTGACAGCCCTTTCCTTAATCCTTTGTTTCAACGTAGACATAATTTCGACTCCTTTTAAATGGGATTCCGCTGGGCAAAAGAGGGGAAGCAAGCGGAATCGTGGCATTTCGACCTGTGTATCATACTCCATTTGGGAAGGAAATGTCAATTCCGGTAATGACACGTGTCTTGACACGTCAGGGGAGGGGTGTATACTGATAAAAACGAGCAAGATGAATAAATTAAAGAGGTGGCTGATGATGGTTGAGATCACCCAGTGGACACCTGAGGAAGAGCAACGCTTGCGCGATCAAAGTAGCCGTCTGACGCAGGTGGAAATCCGGGAGTTTGTAAACAGACTTGCGGGACGTTCCAATGCGGAAGCCTTTGAGGCATTGCAACTCCTCTATTTTCGTTCGGATGCCTTTGGGGATGTTTATCCCTATTTCGACGACTTTGCGGAGCTTATGGAAAGCAAGAATTCCTATCACCGAAGCCGGGGCCTCTTTCTGCTGTCCATCAATGCCAAATGGGATGAGGAGGGAAAGCTGGACCGGATTATTGACCGCTTTCTGTCCCACGCGGAGGATGAGAAAGCGATTACCGCCAGACAGTGCCTCCACTCCTTGGCCAATATCATTCCCTGCAAGCCGCAGCTTAAGGACACTATTAGGGCAAAGTTAACGAATTTGGATCTGTCCCGGCAATCTGAGAATATGAAGCCCCTGGTGATGAAGGACACCTTGCGCATCCTTGACCTGTTGTGATAAAGAGCAAGCGGGTCGCTTTTCTGGGAATAGGACACCTGCCAAGGGGCTACAATAGCCCTGGAGGTGATGATATGAGTCCCAAGGAACTCATGTATCTGGAGGATGCCCTAGGGCACGAGAAGTTTTTAAAGACTCAATGTGAGCAGGCGGCCCAGGCCCTGATGGATCCGGAGCTGAAAAGTTTCGTCCAGCAACTTGCCAATACCCATAACCAGCTCTTTCAACAACTGTACCGGGCCATCTAGGGAGGAAAAGCCATGAATGATCAAAACATAATGGAAAACCTGCTCCAGACCACCAAGGGTGCTTGCGAGCTGTACATGCATGGCACCATCGAATCCGCAACGCAAAACGTACATAACGCTTTTAACGGAGCGCTCAGGGAGAGCCTGTGCATGCAGGACGGCATCTACCAGAAAATGTCCCAGAAGGGCTGGTACCCCATGCAGCAGGCAGAGCAACAAAAAATTACCGCTGTGAAGAACAAGTTCTCCACGGGAATGCAGTAAACGGCGCGCAGCAAACACCGGTTTCTCTCAAGGATACAAGGCCAACGCGGGAGGTAAACAACACCCCCCGCGTTGGCTTTTTGGTCCCATTCACTGCTCTACCCTTTGTCCCTGGAGGCCCGGGAGACCCCCCTGGGTTTTGTGCCGTCTTCCCGGCCTGCGCGGCCCATCTTTCGGCCAGTTGTGCGCTGACCGCCTCGGAAGGGCTCTTCTCCCGGAGGGATCAACGCCTTCTTCCCAAATCCAATCAAATCTTCTCGGCCGCTCAGGCGAAGGGCTTGCCGGATCAGAGATCGGTTTTTCGGATTTTTCCATTGCAGCAGCGCCCGCTGCATTGCTTTTTCCTGAGGGGTTTTGGCCACATAGATCGGCTTCATGGTGCGGGGATCCAGTTCAGTATAATACATGCAGGTACTCAGTGTGCCCGGGGTGGGATAGAAGTCCTGGACCTGCTCGGGCTGCTGGCCGCTGTCACGCAGGTATTCCGCCAGTAGTACCGCGTCCTGCAGGGTGCTGCCGGGATGGCTGCTCATCAGGTAGGGTACCAGATACTGCTTCAGACCCAGCCTTGTGTTCACGGCTTCATAGCGCTGCACAAATCGCTCATACACTTCCCGGCCTGGCTTGCCCATCATGGCAAGCACCTGGGGGGATATGTGCTCCGGGGCAACTTTGAGCTGCCCGCTGATGTGGTGTCGGCACAGATCCATGAAGAAGCTGGGGTCCGGATCTGCCATAAGGTAGTCATACCGAAGGCCCGAGCGTATAAATACCTTTTTTATTTTAGGAAGCCGGCGCATTTTCCGCAGCAGCTCGATCAGTTCCCTGTGGCTGACCTTCAGGTTTTTGCAGGGCTGGGGATAGAGACACTGCTTGTGTTTGCACGTGCCGCTTTTAAGCTGCTTGTCGCAGGCGGGGGAACGGAAGTTGGCGGTGGGGCCTCCTACGTCGTGGATATAGCCCTTGAAATCAGGGAAACCGGTAAGTAATTTTGCTTCCGCAAGAAGGGACGCCTCACTGCGGGAGGACACCACCCGCCCCTGATGGAAAGTCAAGGCGCAGAAGCTGCAACCACCAAAGCAGCCTCGCACGGCAGACAGGGAGAAACGGACCTCCTGCAGAGCGGGCACGCCGCCCTGGCTGTCATAGGCAGGGTGGGCCGACCGTGTATAGGGCAAGGCGTAGACCCGATCCAGCTCCTCCCTGCCAAGGGGTGGCGCGGGTGGGTTTTGCACCAGATAACGCTGGGAGTCCTGCTCCTGACACAGAACCTGACCCCGGATCGCATCCTGTTGCTCATATTCCGTCATAAAGGCCTGGGCATAGGATTGCTTGCTTTGGGTCACTTCCCTGTGGGAAGGCAGCAAGATGGCGCCTTGCGGAGGCTCCTTGGCCATGTAGCAGCATCCCTTAAGGGCGGGTAGCTCAGAGGGAGGCATGCCCCGACGGATCCAGTCGGCGCATGCGAGCACTGTGTTCTCCCCCATGCCGTACAAGAGAAGTGTGGCAGCGGAGTCCACCAGAATGCTGCGGCGCACCTTGTCATCCCAATAGTCATAATGGGAAAAACGCCGCAAAGAGGCCTCCACACCGCCAATCAGGATGGGCATGCCGGGATAGGCCTGATGGATTCGGTTGCAGTAAACGGTGGTGGCCCGGTCCGGGCGCAGGCCCGCCTTCCCGCCGGGGGCATAGGCATCCTCGCTACGGCGCTTTTTCGCTGCTGTGTAATGGTTCACCATGCTGTCAATCACCCCGGAGGTAACCAGAAAACCCAGACGGGGTTTGCCAAATCGTTTAAAATCCTCGGGAGAATGGTAATCGGGCAGGCAAAGCATGGCCACCCGGTAGCCTGCCGCCTCCAGCACCCGGCTGATGATGGCCTGCCCAAAGGAGGGGTGGTCCACATAGGCTTCCCCCACTAAAAATACAAAGTCAGGGGCATCCCAGCCCCGCTTTTCACATTCCTCACGGTTCACCGGCAAAAAATCCATGGGCCCATCCTTTCGGGAACCGGCGGAGCCGCTCCCCAAGGCATTATACCATAGATCCACCGTGAGGGGAACGATGGACAGTTACCCCATTGGTTCCGTTACCCGAATGGGAAATGTCGCCTCATGAATTCGCCCGTCATCCACCAGCAGGAGCCTTCCCTCCTTGAGTTGCTGCCCGTCTGCCATGGGGAAAGGGCATTCCTTGGTAGCATGCAAGTGATAGGTGGCACTGCCGTAGCGGTAGGTTAGCGTGAGGCTGTCCCAGCCCTCGGGCAGGCAGGGACGCAGCCGCAGGGAATTGCCAATTTTTTGGAATCCGAAAAGCTGCTCCAGCACTGTGTAATAAAGCCAGGAAGCGCTGCCGGTGTACCAGGTCCAACCGCCCCGGCCTCGTTGCTGAGGATGGCTGTAGATATCCGCTGCCATCACGTAAGGCTCTACCCGATAGCGGTTGGCTTGCTGTCGGGTAAGGGCGTGGTTGATGGGCAGGCAGGCCAGGACCAACTCCCAGGCCTGGGCGTCGTTGCCCAGCTGGTGCATGGCCGCTACGGCCCAAGGCACTACATGGGTGTATTGGCCGCCGTTTTCCCGGATGCCGGGCAGGTATCCGGCGATGTAACCCGGTTGTTCCAATCCGTTGAACGGTGGTGTAAACAGCTTCAAAATGCCGATGTCCCGCTCATAGAGCATCCGCCACACATGGTCCATAGCCAGGGCGCTGCGTTCCCTGGATACGCCGCACAGCACAGCCCAGCACTGGGGCAGGGCATCGATGCGGCATTCGCTGCTTGCGCAGCCGCCCAGAACCTCGCCGTCGTCATACCAGGCCCGCAGGTACCAGGATCCGTCCCAGGCATGCTGGTCAATCATCTGCAATACCTTGTGTCTCCGCTGAGACAGGGTTTTGGCGGATTCCTTGTCCACATAGGGCAGCATACGGCGGATTACCTCACAGTAGAACATGCCCAACCACACGCTTTCGCCGTTCTCACCCCCCACGGCGTTCATACCGTCGTTCCAGTCCCCGCCACCCATTAATGGCAGGCCGTGAGGGCCAAAGCCAACATGCTCGATGGCCTTCAGACAATGTTGCAGCAGGGGTTCGGCCAGTTCTGATACATCGGGTTCGCCCATGCTTTCATGCTGGTTTTCCTTGAGGGGTTCTCCCTTCAGATAGGGCACGGGAACCTGCAGGATGCCTCCGTCTCCTGTAACTTGCACATACAATGCCGTCACAAAGGGCAGAAACAGCAGATCGTCGGAAATCCGGGTGCGCACCCCATGGCGGGGAGGATGCCACCAGTGCTGCACATCTCCTTCCTCAAACTGGTGGGCTGCGCAGAGCAGCAGATGCCCACGTACGGTCTGGGGATCGGTGTAAAGCAAGGAGAGCATATCCTGAAGCTGATCCCGGAAACCATAGGCACCTCCGGCCTGGTAGAAGCCTGCCCTGGAGAAGAGCCGGGCGGCCCGTACCTGGTATGGCAGCCAACGGTTAAGCATCAGAGAAAGGGCCGTTCCGGGAAGGTCAACCTGCAGCCCGCCCAGCTGCTGCTCCCAGAAGAGCTTCACCCGGTGCAGGCGCTGGCTGCCACCCTCCGCAGTGAGGACACCCAGGGCTGCATCCACTGTCTCTCTGCTGGGCGCAAAGCCTATGGCGAAGGTAAAGACTTGGGTTTCTCCGGGCCTGAGCAAAAAGGTGTGACTGAGAACCCCCACGTTGCCCATATCCGAAGGCAAAGCGTCCGAGGAGCTCAGCGCCAGGGGGGCGATGCCCACCAACCCCTGGAAAGCACCGGAGGACATGGTGGTGGAAAGGGTGGGGGCAGGATCCGTCATGGCCATACAGGCCACGCCCTGGGACACTGGGTTTTGCGCGTAGATTACCCCGTTGTCCCTGTAGGTGGCGGTGAGCTGCTCCTCTGAGGGGTGGTTGCTCATGGCAAAGATACAGGTGTAAAAAAGCTGCAGGGGGCGTTCCACTACGTCATCGTTTTTCAAATGCAGCACCCGGATGCCCAGGGGCAGCTCCTCATCGCTAAAGCAGACCAGCTTCTGAGCGATGCCGTAGCCGTGGCTTTCGTAGGTGGTGAAGCCAGGGGAGTGGGTGATCTGGCAATGCTGGTTCTGTCCCAGAGGCCAGCGAGTCACGGACCACAGCAGACGGTTGGATTTGTCCTTGAGGAAGAAGTTTTCCTCTCCATAGGAGGAGACACTGTCATTGGGCCAGCGGGTCAGCCGGGTTTTGTGGCTGTTGTGTGCGTAGGTGAATACCAACCCGCTTTCCGCAGCCAGGCTGCCGAAGGTGGAGGAAGCCAGTACATTGCTCCAGGGACCGGGGGTGTTCTTGCCGGGTGGGAGGATGATCACATAATCCCCCAGGTCCCGTGAGAACCCGCCGTAGCCGTTGTCAAACAGCAGCTCTTCCGCATCGGGTGGAAACTGCTTCCAGGCTCCGGATGGCTTGGGGTCCTCCAGACTCTGAGGCTTGACGCTGGTAAGAAGCGCTTTGAGCTGGTCCAGGATGCCACCCTTGCTGGTACGGAGCACCAGACGGGCACAGCTGACCAGCAGGGTAAAAATCTCCGTGGAGAGGCTTTGTCTCTCCAACAGGTGCAGGCCTCCATCCTTGCCGATCAGTTCCCGGCTGTGGCTGGATTGGATCAGATCGCTTAGCATATCCCGCAGAGGATGCGCATAACCAGCCGCTTGGTCGCTGAGGACGATCAAATCAAACCATAGCCCCTTCATGCGATAATAGGCGTGCGCTTTGAGCAGCTGCCGTATCAGGCTCAAATCCTGGGCGTCTTCGCAAATCGCCAGCAGAATGGGCAGATCGCCGCTGACACTCAGTCCCCACAATTCCCTGAGTGGCAAAGCCCCGGGATGAACCCCCACGGACTGATGTGGCTGGCCGGTGTAACATAGGCTGCCGCACAACCGGGAGATGGTGTTGTGCAGGGTTGCGTCCAACCCTAGATAACGGGCGGACACCAGCCCCTGGGTGTGGGCCAGTTCGTAAACTTTCAACGCGCTCTCCGGCAGGGCGTATCGCTCAGCCAGGGCCGCGGGGGTATCCTGGGGGGCGGCCAGCAGGGTGGCGAAGATAAACTGCACCTGTCCTCCGGCAGGCAGGACAAATTGAGCCCGCAGGCTGGCGCAAGGCTCGATCACTGCCCCCACAACGTCCCCCATGGCACTGATGGAGATTTCCAGGGAACGGGGGGCATAGATGGTGCTGCCTCTGCCAATGAACAGGCTGCGGTCCGTCTGTACCTGGCAGCCGTTCAGGGCGCTGTCCGTGCCCATGGTATGCATCAGACGCAGGGATTCCTGCCCTGCTTTTCTCGGACGGCGCACAGCCATCACGCCATATCTGCCTATTCGGGTCGTTTCCACGAACAGGTTCTGGAAGGCGGGATGAGCCGCATCATCCCTTTGAGAAGCCAGGGCCAGTTCCAGGTAGCTGCATACCTCCATCATTCTTTCGGCGGAGGATTCATTTTTTAAGGTTAGGTGATGGAGTACGGTGCCGTCCAGGGGATTCACAAAGATCCGCAGGGTGGATTCCACATGAAAGCGGCTGCGTACAAAAACCGCTTGAGCGGTCTGAAACTCCGTAAATCCCTCCAACATCGGGTCCGTAGCAAACCAATGCATCCCCGACTGGGAATCCCGTAGGTAGATCCGCATACCGCTGGGGATGCGGCATTGCTCCCGAAAACGGGTGATCATGATGCCGTCCCGGCTGATATATCCGCCTCCCTGAGCGTCAATCAGCAGGGTGGTGCCATTGCCGTGAAGAATGTGGGCATCGATGGGAAAGGACAGGGGATATGCGCGCCGTTGACTGTGCAGCGGGTCATAGGCAGGCTCCATGGAGGCCCGTTTCAGGGGATGCCGGATGATACCCTTGCCCTGCCGTGATTTTTCTTCCAGCAAAAGCGCGTAGGCCTGGGATCTGGGCAGGTCATAAAAGAGCCGGGCTATGTAGTTGTCCTGGAGGGCATTGCACAGGGCGGCCAGAATCATTCCCTGATGATGGGCCATGTGGCTGCGTACAATGCGGAAATCATGATTCTGGCCGATGCGCTGCTTGTGAAAATCCGCTGCTTCAAAGAATCCCAGGGGCCCTTCCATGCCCAGGGCTTTCATCGTTTGCAGATTACGGAAGACCCGCCGGCTGTCCAGCGGCAGGGAGAGAATGGAGGCATAGGGAGCGATAACATCCTGGCTTTTGGTGGGATCCAGCGCCAAAGAGGGGATACCGAAGGCCTTGTATTGGTAGTACAGGTTGGGGTCAAAAGCGTAGTAACCGCTTTCGCTGATGCCAAAGGCACCATGGAGACGGTGTCGCTGCTGCTCCCGCAGAGCCTGGAGGCAGGCATGGTACAGCAGGGTTCCCTTTACGGGGGGTAAAAAAAGCAGGGGCATCATGTACTCAAACATGGTACCGCTGTAGCTCACCAGCGTTTGCCCCCTCGTCGTGCGGGTCATGCCCCGGCCCAGCCGGTACCAGTGTTTCACCGGCACGGCCCCTGTACAGACGGCTACAAAGCTTAGCAGCCGGGACTCGCTGGCCAGCAGGTCGTAGTGGCTGAGAGGATCGAGAGGTTTTTCCGGATGGAGTCCAATAAAGAAGAGTTCCGCATCAGGGTCGTACAGCCTGTCAAAGGGCATGGCGTAGGCCAAGGCATCCAGCCGGGCGCTGAGCTCGTGATTGGAGGGGGAGAGTTTGGGGAAGAGGGTACGAACGCCCTGAGCGCAGCACAGCAGACAGATCGCCAGGTTGCCGCTGTCAATGGAGGAAACAAACAGCGGGCGCAGGGGCGTCAGGCTGCGGGTATCATACCAGTTGTAGAAGTGTGAATCCCATTTGGGAAGGGACTCCAATACGTCCAAGGTGAGGGCAATGCGCTTTGCCATATCATCCGGAGGAATCAGGCCCAGTTTCTCGGCGGCCACCAGGGAGACCAGATACAGCCCGATATTGGTGGGGGAGGTTCTATGGGAAACGCCTTTGTTGGGCTCAATCTGCACGTTGTCGGGGGGTAAAAAATGCTCCTCCTCCGTAACTACAGTGTCAAAGAAAAGCCAGGTAGAGCTGGCCAGTCGTTTGAGTTCCTCCCGCATAAAATCCGTCATGTATTGAGGTTGGCGATAAGGCTGTTCCCAAGCCGGAAGGAAAATAAGAAACAGGGTCCAAAGCCCTCCCAGGGCGATGCCAAGGGGGAACAGGGGGCTTATAAGCACCGATAGGCCGATGAGGACCAAACCTGCGCCCATGTTTATATAGAAGAACTGCATGGAGGGGGTTGCGGTAGGTTTGCTGAGCTGAGCGGCGGTGGTCCATTGCAGCAGGTGTCGTCTGGAGACAAACAGTCGCCACAAGGTGCGCACAATGGCGTCCAACTGCATGATGGCTTCGCAGGGGAGCATCAAAAGCCTGGTGGCCATGGTGCCCAACGTAGCCATGCTCATGGGAAAGAGAGGAACCAGTTCGGCTGCAAGAAGCGCCCACAGGAGCAGCAATGGCATGCGAAGAGCCACGGCGCAGAGGATCAGCAGCAGCCTTGCCGGGTTTATCAGGCTGCGCAGAAGGTTCTGCCAGATCTTGTGCTTCGCGATAGCATCCAGCCCTGCCTTGGGGGCACGGCCCTGGGTGGGGAGGTAGGGAAACACATAGGGTAGAAGCTGCCAGTCTCCCCGGGTCCAGCGGTGCAGCCGCATGAGGAAACCTTTGAAAGTGGCTGGCTGCCCGTCGTAGAGGGTAATGTCGCTGCTAACCGAGCAGCCGGTCACCTCCCCCTCCAGCAGGTCATGGCTCAATATAGCGCCGGGGATCAGTTTGCCCTCGGTGCCCTGTAAAAAGTTCCTGGGATCGATGATTCCTTTGCCCACAAAGGAGCCTCTGCCGTACAAATCCTGCATCAGGTCCGAGGACAGGGCATTGTACGGGTCAGAGCCCCCCTGCCCGCCTAAAAACAGGGATAGATAGCTTCCCACGGTATGGGTGGCCACCTCCATGCGGGGTTGGAGGATGCTGACCCCCCGCATGGTCCCCTGGTGTTCCATCCGCTGCTGGAGAGGGTGCTGCATCGCGCCAATCATGCGAAGGGCGCTGCCTGGAGGCAGGATGGTATCGCTGTCCAGTGTGATCACATAGCGATAATGGCCCTGGAGCGCGGAGCGGGGGCAGGAGCAATAGGTGAAGGTGTCCTCAATGGGCCTGCCATCAATGATGCGCAGCAAGGTCTCCAAACCGCCCCGTTTGCGCTCCCGGCTCATAAAGACACTGTCCCGGGCATTGAAGGTTCTGGCACGCTGCATGTACAGAAAGGTGTGGCCGCTGTCCTCGGCCAGCGCTTGTACCGCCGTGGCGGCTGTGGACACAATGTCTTCGTCGGTGTTTAGGGTGCCGGTGAGGCTGTCCTGGTAGTCCCCAAGGAGGAGGAAGTGTAATCGCGGGTCGGGGTTGGCCTGATGCAGCACAGACAGGTGCTTGATCATGGCCAGGGCATGTTCCTTATCGGTGAGCAGCGTGGGACATACCACCAGGGTTTGCTGATCCCCGCTCAACTGTTCTATCAGAAGACGGGGAACCATTTTGGGCCTGATCCACCGCTGACACAGCCTGGCAGCAAGCTGCTGGAAGGGATACAGGGTCACAACCCCCAGCGGCAGGAGAAGAAAAGGGGACATGCCCCAGAGAAAAGGAAGGCCCATCGCTATGAGAAACACCAGCCAGCAGGCGGCCCGATACAGGCTGATGGCGTGGGCAATGGCGTAGAGATAGACTTTTGATAATGGAGACTGGGCATTGAGATGTTCAAAGAGAGCCGCTCGCCCTTTGTCCAGCAGGTAGTATCCCACATGGGACTCCAGGCTGTCTGTGCCGCTACTGGTGAGGGAAAGGATGGCGGAGCAGACGCTCAGTTCCTTCCGACCCGTCAGGCGGCTGATATGGACCACCCGGCTGCGGTAGTAGGAACGGCTTTCCGCATCCATCAGGGGGTAGATGCTGTCATGCATCAGTTCGTCATGAACCAGGCTCATGTTTTCGCAAAGCTTGTGCCAAGGCAGGTTGGCAACGACCCTCAGCGATGTGATGGCATTGCCCACCCACAGTCTGTTCTCCGTTTGCCGGTCATGCTCCAGTTGCGCGACTTGCTCAGTCTGGTGGTTCAAAGAGGCGATGTGCTTGTCCAGCCAAGCCACGGCTATGGGTTCCTCACTGGTGCGCAGAAGGGATAGGAGCCGCTCCAAAAAGGTGGTGCTGTGCTTGCAGGACTCAAAGCGGCGCATGGCGGCAGCCTCATGCTTCTGCTGCAGTTCCTTGGTGAAAAGCTCTGCCGCTCCCCATTCCTGTTGCTGTTGAGTGCACAGCAGGATCATCTCGTGCAGAACGCTTAGCAGGGCGGCCTTCAGGGCCAAGGGAAGACAGTTGATCTCATCAACAGTCATGGGTTCCCGCTGCTGCCAGGCGGACACGGCTTTTTGTAGGGTTTCCACCTGCAGATCCGCGTTGCTGTGGCCGATCAATTCCTTGGCAAAACGGAAGATTCGGACCTCTCCTCCGCTATCCCTGGGAAGCAAGGGCGAACCTTTGAGCTCAATTTCCAAGGAGGCCGTCATCTCCTGCAGAAAGCGGCCATTGTCGCTAAGCCAGCCGGCAGCGGGCAACAGCTCCTCCTGGGGATAGCGGTTCAGGACGCTGACAGAGCGAAGCAGGGTCTGCTGCATCCGGGCAGGAATGTGAATACGGCCTTGACCCCGCTGGGTACCACGGGTGGCCAAGGCGCTGATGTGTGCAATGAGATCATCCTCCAGCAAAACATCCCGATAGGAGACGATGGGCTGCTTGCGCACACCCTTTGCCAGCAGGAACAGGATTGCGAGGCCAAAAACCGAGACGATCCATTGCATTGCGCAAACCTCCGCTATTGTGTGCGGGTAGTGTGCGCAAAGGCTTGGTTTTGCATGCATGCCGACAAAGGCGACAGAAGGCTGTGAAACGGTTGTGAAATGCGGAAAGTTCTCTTATTCCACAGACGCAAACATGATCAGCTCAAAACAGGGGTAACTGGCATTGCTTTCGTCTTCCTCGCTGGGCAGGGACATGCCAACGCAGGTGCCGTACATCCATACCTGAGTACCTACCGCTATGGAGGGTTCCTCGTTGCAAGTCACCAGAATCACGCTTCTGTACTCCGAGCCCTGCCGAGTGAGGGCCATCTGGGCAATATATTCATCACCGGCCTTGGTGACATTCATGAGATAACATTTATAACCCATGATCCGGCCTTCGTAACCTTCGATCTTTTTAATCAGTGTTTTATACCCTGGCTTGATGGCCTGGCTTTTCAAGTTCTTGATAATATCCTCCTGGGACCATTTCCGGGTAAAGCTGTGAACGATGCGCCGGTCCGCCAGCCCGGACTTGGAAAAGACCAATACCAGGTCATAGGTTCCCTCGGTGGATGTATCCAGATCGATCTTGAATTTTCCCGCTGTCGTCACCCTTTTGTTCATCACAGGCTCATTATTGACAAACACCTGGATGGAGGCCCCCGGTTCGGAGGTTCCCAGCAAGGTCAGTTCGGGGCCGGTCACTACCTCAGGCAAAGGTGTGGTGAGATTGACAGTGAGCAGCGTGTGCTGATAGGTCACGGGGAAGGCAAGTTCCTTCACGTCCTCGCCCATGTACTCCGCTGTAATGGTGATCATAAAGACCCCTTCTTTGGGCAGCTTGACGGGGAGTTTAAATTTTCCGGAGGAGCCCACCTCCGCTTCCACCAAAGTGGGGGTAGGGGAACTGAGGCCCATGATCACAGCGGTCAGTTTCACGTCCTTGGCGGCAGTACCCTCGATGACGAATTCGGAACGGTTGGTCTCTTCGGGAGGCTCTTGAGTGATGTTGATCTTGGCGCTGGCGGCAGGGGGAAGGGGCAGTACCTCCGCAAAGTGGAAGCTGTTCCAAATTTTGTTCAGTGCCGAATTGTCTTTGTTGGTGATGGCGCGGCCATATACCTGCATGTCAAAGGTAATCTCATACCCGTTGCGGATGGTGCGGCGCATCAGGCCTCGGTGCAGGATCTCTCCGCCTTCCCGCTTTATGTATCGAAGAATGAGGAAGCGGCCTTCTCCAGTGTTCTTCCAATTGGAGCTGGAAAAGTCATACCCCAGGTCAAGATATTCATTTTTGGGGAAATGGGCCAGGCGGTAGCTTGCCCGGATGGTATCCTCCTGCTGGTTGATGTCAAAGACGTTTTGGGATTGCTCCGACTGCAGGGCGGTGAGTTCCATGCAGGCATCATAAGCCGGCGTCCAGCATTGCACAAGAACCCCTCGTTTGATGAAATCGTTGGACACGTCCTCAACGGAAAGCCCGCGGGATTCCAGCCAATCCGCATTCCCCTGCAGGTTGCTGCCGGTGAGCACGATGTAACTGTCCGGTATCTCCACTGTAGCATACAGCGCGTCAAACAAATGGGTTTGCGCATAGGCTCCGGAGCACAGGAGTACCAGGCACAAAACCAATACGGCAAAGAGGAGCTTTCGCATGGCGGCACCATCCTTTGTGGTCGTGGTCTTACGGGATCAGGGAGGTCAAGGTCAGGGAAGGGAATTCTCCGGAGAGCCATGGACTTTCAACGGATTGCATCTTACCGGTCAGGACTCCCAGCAGGTCTGCCTCCTGACCCAGATGAATGTCCAGCAAGTCCGGACAGAGGCAGGCGATGGTTTCTCCTTCGTCCATCGTGAGTAAAAACAGAGGTTGGCCTTCCAGGTTGGCCAAGGCCGCCACTGTTCCCCGGTAACGGACAGTACGGCCCTGATATGCGGAAGGCTTCTTCATCAACTGGGCAAAGGTTACGCTCTTGATGCGGTCACTCAGGGTATAAAGCTCAAGGGAGTCGCCTATCGTACGAAAGAAGCTAAGGGGCATATCGATCCTGTGATAACCGGGAGAGAGGCAGCGCAGAGTGAAGTTGTTTTCGCCCAGTTTACTCAGCGCCAGTCTGTAGTGGAAGCGCCCGTCCTGATCGACAGGAATCAAATCATTGCCGTTGCGGCGGATAAGTTGTACCTTGGAGCCGGGCAGGGTGACCCCCTCCAGGATGACGTGGTCCGCTGTTACGGTCCCGGTGGTCCGGGACAGCACAAGGGGGGAGAGCTGCCAGTCGATAACTAGGGAGCAGCTGGCGGTAGAAACCCCTCCATCCTGGGAAGCAATGACCGTAAGTTCGTTTGGCATATCCGGGTCAAGGGTTTTCATGGTGAAGGTGAACCTGCCGTTTTCATCTGCTTGAAAACGGGAGGAAGTGCGACCGTTGAGGGTATATTTCAAAGATGCCCTGGGGGCGGTGATGCCGGAAACCTCATGGAGGGTAGTGCCCAGCACCGCTGGGATGGGGGAGAGTTCCAAGGGAGGACCATCGGTTTGATAGGCCACCGGGGCCATTTGATCCGTCAGTGGAGCTGTCTTTGGCAGGGCCAGTGTATTCTCCTGAACAAGTTCCTGGGGAGGACCTTTTGCGGCACCCAGCTGAAGAAGTCGCTTGGCAACGGAGACCAGGATATCCTCATCTGCGGAAGTAGGGGCACGGCCAAACACATCGGTTTGAAGGGCGTATCCCTTGCCCAGATACTGGGTACAGAGGGACAGGGTGGTAAGGAGGGGGTTTTTTTCCATATGGTCAGGCGTTGATCGAAAAAAAGTAAATCCGGGCAGGCTACTTTGCTGACCATGGGAATCATTCGCGTAGAAAGCATCGCCAGGCGCATCGAATATGCGCAATGACACCTGAGTTCCCTGGCGGGTGAGGATGATGCAATAAAGCTGGTCATGCTCCATGGCGGCGCGGATGGCGGCCTCATCGGCACCCAGCAGGGCAAGGGCTTCGGGCGGGACGTCATCCCGGGTGACGCATACTTCCCCTTGGGCGGGATAATACCGGAGGCCCACCTCCTCCAGGGGAACAACCTGCGAAGCATGCGCCCGAGGAGATAAGCCCAGCAAGGCGGTTAAACTCAGGAGACAAAGTACTTTTATTTGATTGGAGCGGCAACGAACCACATCTAGGCCCCTCTCCCATGGATTTCCATGAATCGCTGTTGGACAACGCTACCATTGATTGTACCACAGGGGATATCCCGGTGCAAGGAGATGGTGTAATATCTTCCCCTGTAACTCGTCAATCCGGTTTTCAGCCCCCTTCCGCGGGCGAAGCGAGAATTCGCGGATGGGGTCTTTGTCACTTGACGGTTTAACAAAATCGCCTATAATTCATAAAGAACCTTTCATGACGCATGTTGGAGGCATACCGCATGAGACATCACTACAGGACCAAGGGCACCTGCTCCAGCAATATCAGCTTTGATCTGAAGGAGAATAAGATCTACAATGTCACCTTTGTGGATGGCTGCTCCGGTAATCTCCAGGCTTTGGGCAAGCTGGTGGAGGGCATGACCCTGGAGGAGTTGGAAGAGAGGCTGAGCGGTATCCATTGTGGGCCCAGGCCTACCTCCTGCGCAGATCAGCTGTGCAAGGCCGTACGCCGTGCCTATGAGGAGGAAAGGGGAGGCGGGGAATAGCCCCTGTGTCCCCTCAAACTAAAGGAGCGTGAACCCCATGGAGACGTTGCCCAAAATCATTGTGGTGGCCGGCACCAATGCCTCCGGCAAAAGCGGCTTGGGGGTGGAATTGGCAAAACGCTATCATGGGGAAATTATCTCCGCCGACTCCAGGCAGGTGTTTCAGGGTTTGAACCTGGGAAGCGGCAAGATCACCTGGGAGGAGATGCAAGGGGTACCCCACCATCTGCTGGATGTTTGCCCGCCAGGGGCCTTTTTTTCCATGGCGGACTTTCAGCGCCTGGCTTATAAGGCCATTGATGGGATCCTCTCCCGGGGTAGGCTGCCATTCCTTGTGGGCGGTACAGGACTGTACATCGCTTCCGTTGTGGAGGGCTATGAACTTTGCGGCAGCATGCCGGACATGGCATACCGGCGGGAGTTGGAGCAGCTTTCCACGGAGGCCCTGTATGCGCTGCTGATGGAAAGGCTGCCGGAGGCGGAAGTGGATCGCCACAACCGCAACCGGGTGATGCGCCTTTTGGAGCGCATTCATGATGCGGATTTTCATCCTCAGGGGAAGGCACCCCGGTATGACTCCCTGCGGCTGGGCGTGACCTGGGATAGACGGGAACTGGAGCAGCGGATTGCAGAGCGCTTGAAAAGACGGTTGGATGAAGGGATGCTTGACGAGGTTCAGGGTCTGCTGGACAGAGGCGTGAGCCGGGAGTTCCTGCTGAAGCTGGGGTTGGAGTATCGCTTTCTTACACAATTTCTCACCGGTGAGATCCAAAGCCGGGAGGAGATGGAGCGGTTGCTGTTTATCGCCATCCGTCAGTTCGCCAAGCGGCAGATGACCTGGTTTCGCCGGGACAAGGAAATGCACTGGCTGGATATGACGGCTGACCCCCTGGAGCAAGCCTGCCGCCATATCGATCGTTTCCTGGAGGCGAAAGCGGTGCAATCTGGCTGTTTCCACAAGGGATGAACTGTGCTATAATTATTTCGTATGCGTTACACATCAGATAGGGGGACTGCCCTATGACATCCTGGAAACCCAAGATGAATCAAACCCTGCGCACGGCAGTGTGGCTGCTTGTGGACGCCGCGCTGGTGAATTTGGCGATGATTTTGGCACAGCAGCTTCGCTTTGATGTTTCCATCCCTCAGGTGTTCTTCCAGCGGTATGTAAACATCATCCCCGTGATGACGCTTTTGTGCCTTCTCTCCTTCTGGGGATTTGGCCTGTATAAAAACATGTGGCAGTATGCCTCGGCCGATGCCGTGGTGCAAATTGCCGTCTCCACGCTGGTTGGCGCATTGGGAACCTACGGCTATTCCCTTGTGATGCACTCCATCACCCGGCCGGAAAACTATCATCTGCTTCATCGCACGGTGTATTTGCTCTTTTGGATTCTGCTCACCATCATTATCGGGGGCTCCAGGCTGGCTTATCGGGTCATCCTCACCAGCGGCAAGGGCCAGCGCGGGCAGGGAAAGGCTCCAAGCCGCAGGGTCATGATTATCGGCGCGGGCTGGGCAGGGGCCAATGTGGTTCGGGAGATGCAAAGCGGCCGCTATGGAGACGCCACTCCCATCGTGGTGGTGGATGATGATCCCAATCGCGCCGGGTCCAAGCTCAAGGGGGTACCCGTCGTCAGCGGCACGGGGAACATCCTCCGTCTGGCCTCAGATTATCAGATCGATGAAATCATTATCGCCATTGCCACCCCCAACGGCGAGATGCGGCCCTTGGTGGAGAAGTGCCTGGCCACAGGTTGCCGGGTGCGCAGGGTCTCCTCCCTGCAGGAGGTCAGCGGAGGTGGCGCAAGCGCGTCGGCTGCCCTGCGGGACATTAACATTGGAGATCTGCTCGGACGCCCCGAGAAACAGATGGATATGGTGCAGGTGGCAGCGGTGTTCCGGGACAAGACCGTGCTGATTACCGGCGGCGGCGGTTCCATCGGCGGCGAGTTGTGCGGCCAGATTTTGGCCTTTGAGCCCAAGCAGATCGTGCTCTTTGACATCAGCGAAAACTACATGTACGATCTGTTCTTCCAACTTCAGGAGCAATACCAGAAGAATTTGCGGGACAAGCTCTTCCTGCGGGTTGGTTCCGTCCGGGACCCGGAGCGGCTTAACGAAGTCTTTTCGGAGTTTTCACCGGAAATCGTGCTCCATGCCGCTGCCCACAAGCACGTACCTCTGATGGAGGACTGCCCGAGCCAGGCTGTGAAGAACAACGTTTTTGGCACCTATTTGACCGCCAAAACCGCCATGGAGCATGGGGTAAGCCGTTTTGTGCTGATCTCCACGGACAAGGCGGTAAATCCCACCAATATCATGGGAGCCACCAAGCGCCTGGCAGAGATGGTCATCGAAGCCCTGAACCAGGAGAACAAGACAGAATTTACCGCCGTACGCTTTGGGAATGTGCTGGGCTCCCATGGCAGCGTGGTACCGCTCTTTGAGCGGCAGATTCGTGCCGGCGGTCCCATCACGTTAACCCATCCGGAAATCATCCGCTATTTCATGACGATTCCCGAAGCTGCTGCGCTGGTGCTTCAGGCCGCTTCCATTGCCAAGGGTGGCGAGATCTTCGTACTGGACATGGGTCAACCGGTGAAGATCCGCGATTTGGCAGAGCGGATGATACAGCTGTATGCCTCCCAAAGCGGGCAGAAGATCGACATTGTCTATACGGGCTTGCGTCCGGGAGAAAAACTCTATGAGGAATTGCTCACGGACGACGAGGGCATCATGGGCACGCAGAGAGAGAAGATCTTCATCGCCAAGCCGGAGGTCGTAAACAGAGAGAGTATGGAAGCCATGCTGGCCACCCTGCAGGCCTGCCTAGACGAGGGCGGGGACATGCGGGCCTGCCTGCATTCCGTGCTGCCAACCTTCCTGGAGCCCGAGGAAGTCAACCGCCGGGCGGAGGCCGAGCATCGGCTGGATGTGGTAGCCGCCGACGCGGCGGGAGCCTGATATGGCTGAGCCCCTGGACCATGAAGCCTGCATGCGCATGGCGCTGGATCTGGCCCGTCAGGCCGGCCTGCACGGAGATATCCCCGTGGGCGCTGTGGTGATTCATCAGGGGAAGGTCATCGCCATGGCTTGCAACCGCAGGGAAGCGGACCAGGACCCCACGGCACATGCGGAAATCCTGGCCCTCCGGGATGCGGCCAAAGCCCTTGGAAGGCGCAGACTATCCGACTGCATCCTGTATGTAACGCTCGAGCCATGCCCCATGTGCGCCGGAGCCATGGTGATGTCCTCCCTGGGCCGATGCTATTTCGCCGCCAGGGATGAGCGCCAGGGCTGCGCCGAAAGCATATACGCCCTCACCCAGGACCCGGCCTTTTTCCACCGGTTGCCCTGTGTGGGTGGCCTGTTGGAGGATGAAGCCCGGGAACTATTGAGGAACTTTTTTGAACAAAAGCGAACCCACAAAGGAGAACCTTCGTGATCATTGATACCATTGTAACGGATATGGACGATACCCTGTTCACCCAGGAAGGGACGATCAGCGATTTTTCCCTGGAGGTCATGCGGGAATGCGCCCGGCGGGGGATTCGGGTGATCCCCAACAGCGGCCGGGCGCAGGCCAGCATGGAGCCCTTCATGCGGCAGCTGAATACCGGACTGCCCTATATCGCCTGCAACGGCGCGCAACTGGTCAACGCGGATCACACCGTCATGGAGGAGCTGTTTATGCCGGCACCCCTGGCCCGGGAGGTCTGCGCCTTTTGGGAAGGGGAGGGCATTTATGTCCAGGCTTACCGGGGCAATGCCGTTTATTACAGCAGGGAGAGCATCTCCAGCCGGGAATATACGAGATCCTCGGGCCTTGAAGGGGTACAGGTGGGGGATTTGACTACATTCCTTACCTTTGATACTCCCAAGCTCCTGGCAATCGCCGAGCCGGAAAAAATCGCCCGGCTATACCGGATTTCCAGAGAGCGCTTTGGAGAGCGTCTGGTGTTTTCCATCAGCAAGCCCAACTATTGCGAGGCCACCCCTCTGGGCGGTACCAAGGGGGAAGCGCTCATACGGCTGGCAGAGCGGGTGGGGATTTTGCCGGAAAGGACCATGGTCTTTGGTGACAGCCTCAACGATCTGAGTATGTTCAGCTTTACCCCCTACAGCGTGGCCATGGGCAATGGCCGGGAGGAGGTCAAGCAGGCAGCCCGCTTTGTTTGCGGACCCAACAGTGTGGACGGCATGGCGCGTTTTGTGAAGGAACGGGTTTTATGCCCGCTGGCCTAAGGAGGAAGCATGTTCATTCGCTATGAGGATTTCGTCAGCAAGCTGGAGCTGAAGGTGTTAAGCCCGACCACCAGGCAGGAGATGGACATTCACACAGCGGATCTGAATCGTCCGGGAATGCAGTTCTGCGGATTTTACGAGTATTTTGCTTTTGAACGGCCGCAGGTCATCGGAAAGATGGAGATGACGTATCTGGAGTCCCTGGACGCCTGTGCCCGGGACAGTGTGCTGGAGCGATTCATGAGCTACCATCCACCCTGCGTCATCGTCAGCTGGGAGATGAACCCGCCCCGGGAACTGCTGGCCCAGGCCAGGGCTCAGGATATCCCCGTGTTTCAAAGCAAGCTGAAAACCACCAAGTTTTCCTCCCAGGCTATCACGTACCTAAACCGCTGCCTTGCCCCCCGCATCACCCAGCACGGGGTGCTGGTGGATGTATATGGTGTGGGGGTGCTGCTTACCGGGGAAAGCGGCGTGGGCAAAAGTGAGGCGGCCTTGGAGCTGGTCAAGCGGGGGCACCAGTTGGTGGCGGACGATGTGGTGGACATCTGCCGGGTGGCCGATGACCGGCTGATTGGCGAGGCCCCGGAGATGGTGCGCCATTTCATGGAGATCCGAGGGATCGGCATCATTGACATCCGGGCCATGTACGGGGTAGGCTCCGTCATCATCAGCAAATCCATCGATATGGTAATCCATATGGAGAAGTGGGATTCCAACAAGGAGTATGACCGGCTTGGGCTTACGGAGGAAACCGTGACGATCCTGGAGGTGGAGGTGCCCTACCAGATCATGCCCGTACGTCCGGGACGCAATCTGGCCATTATCATTGAGGTGGCGGCGCGCAACTTGGGCCTCAAGCGCTTGGGTTACAGCGCGGCCCACGAGTTGGACCGTCGTCTGAATGAAATGATCGCACAAAGCAAGGGCAACACATAAGACGTGGGGGACAAAGCCATGGTATACGTAGGCATCGATGTGGGGGGCACGGGTATCAAGGTTGGGATCACCGATGAAACGGGAGCTATCCTAAACCAGGGCGAGGTGCCCACCCTGGTGGGCAGGCCTTATCCGGAGATCATCCGGGATATGGGGCAGTGCATGCTTGCGGTACTGCGGGAAAGCGGCTATCAGGAGCGGGACGTAGGCTCTATCGGCGTAGGCATTCCCGGGGCGGCGGACAACCGCAATGGGAAGGTGATCTTCTGCACCAATATGGGCTGGAGCAACGTGCCGCTCAGGGATGAGCTGCAAAAATACTTGAACAAGCCAGTTTATATCGGCAACGACGCCACCCTGGCGGGCTTTGCGGAGAGCCTGTGCTGCGTCAGCGCGGGATGCCACAGCAGCGTATTCATGACCCTGGGAACCGGGGTTGGCAGCGGCATCGTGATTGACGGAAAGCCCTGGGACGGATTTCATAGTGTGGGCGGTGAACTGGGGCATATTCCCATGGACATTGGCGGAGAGCCCTGCTCCTGCGGGAACCATGGCTGCCTGGAGAGGTATTGTAGCGCGACGGCTGTGATCCGTATGGGCAGGCAGGCTATGCAGCTTCATCCCGAAAGCATGATCCACGAGTTGTGCGGAGGCGATCCGGAGAAGCTCAATGCAAAGATGGTCTTTGATGCAGCCAAGGAAGGCGACGATGTTGCCATGAAGATTTTTCACCGCTATGTGGACTACATGTGCAAGGCGGTGTACATCATCATCGCTTTTCTGGATCCGGAGATGATCGTGCTGGGAGGCGGAATCAGCAAGGCGGGGAGCTTTCTGCTGGACGCTATCCGGGCGCGCATTCCCCGTTATTTGTTGTTTAAAACCTTGCCCTACTCCCGGGTGGAAATCGCTAAGCTGGGGGCGCAAGCGGGGATGATTGGGGCCGCGATGTTGGGCAAGCAGAGCATGGAGGAGGCGAAGGTATGAAGGATCAGACCATCAAAACGCTCTTTGAGACAGAGATGACCCAGGGCATACCCCAGATGAGCGTGTCCGGTTGGGTGCGCACCGTGAGGGACAGCAAGGCCTTTGGGTTTATGGAGCTAAACGACGGAACCTATTTCAGAAACCTGCAAATCGTCCTGGAGGACAAAAGGACGGAGGACTTCGCAAAAGCGCTGAAAATCAGCCAGGGAAGCGCCGTCCGCGTTACCGGAGAGCTGGTACTGACTCCGGGGATGAAGCAGCCCTTTGAACTGAAGGCGGACCGGGTCGAGTTGGTGGGAGACTGTGAAGCAGACTATCCCCTGCAAAAAAAGCGCCACTCCTTTGAGTTTTTGCGGACCATCGCCCATTTGCGGCCGCGAACCAATACCTTCTATGCGGTCTTTCGCATTCGCTCCCTGGCTGCGCAGATTTTGCACGCCTTCTTTGCCCGCCGGGGCTTTGTCTACGTCCATACCCCCATCATCACCGCCAGCGATGCTGAAGGCGCGGGGGAGATGTTTCAGGTAACCACCCTGGACATGGAGAACCCGCCCCGTACGCAGGAGGGCACGGTGGATTACGGGGAGGACTTTTTTGGCAAACACGCCAACCTTACCGTCAGCGGTCAGTTGAACGTGGAGAGCTACTGCATGGCTTTCCGTAACGTCTATACCTTTGGTCCCACCTTCCGGGCAGAAAAGAGCAACACCCCCCGCCATGCCGCCGAGTTCTGGATGCTGGAGCCGGAGATCGCCTTTGCGGACCTGTTTGACGACATGCAATTGGCCGAGGATATGCTTAAGGACGTGATCCAGAGGATTCTGGAGCAGGCTCCCGAGGAAATGGGTTTCCTGGACAGCTTTGTGGACAAGGGCCTGATTAACCGCCTGCAAGGCATTGTCAGCAGCGGTTTTGCCCGTTGTACCTATACGGACGCCATCAGGATCCTGGAAGCCAGCGGCCAGCCTTTTGAGTATCCGGTGAAATGGGGCGTGGATCTTCAGACCGAGCATGAGCGCTACCTGACCGAGAAACATTTTGGCCGCCCCGTGTTTGTGTACAACTACCCCAAGGACATCAAAGCTTTTTATATGCGCCTCAATGACGACGGCAAGACTGTGGCAGCCACTGACCTGCTGGTGCCCGGCATCGGTGAGTTGATCGGCGGTAGCCAGCGGGAGGAGCGGCTGGACATGCTTGCGCATCGTATGGAAGAGTTGGGCATGGATCCTGCCGGGTACGACTGGTACCTGGACAGCCGCCGTTATGGCGGCACTCCCCATGCCGGCTTTGGCCTGGGATTTGAGCGCCTTGTCATGTACCTCACCGGCATGCAGAATATTCGGGATGTATTGCCCTTCCCCAGAACGACCGGAAGCGCCGAATTTTAGAAGCGGGAACATAGCGCTGCATCCCAGCCAACGCAGGGGGCTGTAGCAAAACACAAAACTTGCTACAGCCTCTTTTTTCACTGAGATTTGGCGTTCGTTTCGTAGTTAAAGGGTCATTATCATCCAGAAATCATGATTTTATCCTAAACATTGGCACCCCA
>JAAYDR010000005.1 GCA_012729115.1 Clostridiales bacterium
GGCAATGGCCTGGGGGTCCCACCTGTTCCCATTCCGAACACAGAAGTTAAGCCCCAGCACGTCGAAGGTACTTGGCTGGCGACGGCCCGGAAGAATAGATCGCTGCCGCATTCCACTTTCCTCCGCTTCCTGTTTAGGAAGTGGAGGTTTTTTATTCTTGTTTATGCCAGCTGGGTGAATCCGAACTTCATTCCTTCATTTTCGTTATCATTCCTGCATTTTCATAGCAATTTCCAGTGACTTACCCTTGACAACCTTTTTGGGAACAGCATATAATAACTCTAGTGAAGCTCCTGAAGTGTGCGCCAAGGTCTTGTTTTTACCCACATTTCGTAAAATGGAGTTCGCGTTCGGTGCTTTATGTCAGGCCCCCGTACCTTGTACGCCAGGGGAAGACAACGAGGTATCGATAGAACACCAGCCTGCTTAACATAGCGGGTGAAAAAACGGATACAGCGGCACTTTGGGACTTACAAGGGGCTTTCGGCGGATTCGGCGAAAGCTCTTTTGATATCTTGATGAGAACGCTCGTATCCCTTTGCAGGAATAGAAAGCCATGCTATAATAAATTGGCCAACGAAAGCTTATCACAGAAGGGGTGTGCCGGATGCAGCCAAAAGCGTCCATTGGTAGCCGGGATGTCGCACGGGCGGCCCTGGAGCTCAGCATGTCAGAAAACCGTGAGGAGGAGCAGCGCTTGCGCAAGGCATTCCTTTTGGAGGGAATCAGCAGCGCTGCCGCTGATTTTGGCGGAGATTTTTTACCCGGTATTATGCGCATTGTGGAGCGAGCTGTGGTGGCGGCCAAACGAGAACAGGTGATTAGCGAATCTCATCTGGAAGAAGGCGGCGTGGCAGGCGCAGCCCGGGAGGCTATGAACCAAATCACGCCCAAAGCCCTTGGGATGAGCGTTGGCGGGAAGATTGGCATAGCACGCTGTGGGGAGCATGTGGCTGTTGCGCTGTTTTTTGGCATTGGTCTGGGGCATCTGGATGAGGTCTGCGTAGGCCTGGGACATCGGGCAATTTAACAAGCTTTCATTAAGAAAGGAACAAGGACATTCATGCAGCTATTGATTGCCATTGACGGTCCTAGCGGGGCAGGAAAGAGTACGGTCGCGGACCTGTTGGCTTCACGACTGGGAATTGCTCACCTGGACACCGGAGCCATGTACCGCGCCTTTGCCTGGCAGGCCCTTCAGGAGGGGCTGGACACCCTGGATGAAAGGGCCATGTCGGAGCTGACTGCCCGCTCAACAGTGGAAGTCCGCTTTGTGAATGGCAAGCAACATACCTATGTGAATGGCAGGGATGTAACGGTTTTAATCCGTACCCCGGAGGTAAGCATGGGAGCCTCCAACTCCTCTAAATTTCCTCTCGTGCGTTGTTGGATGGTGCGGATGCAGCAGGCTCTTGCCCAAAACTGCTCCATGGTGCTGGATGGACGGGATATTGGTACCAAAGTGTTGCCTACTGCTACCTTGAAAGTTTTTTTAACAGCATCGCCCCAGGTGCGGGCGAAGCGCCGCTTTGAGGAATTACAAATCATGGGCGCATCCGATACCTATGAAGATGTGTTGGAGGACGTGATCCGGCGGGATCATCAGGATACCACCCGGGAGGTCGACCCCCTGAGACCTGCCGAAGACGCGGTCATGCTGGATTCCTCGAACATGACCCAAGCCCAGGTGGTGGATGAAATAGAGCGGTTATTACGCTTGAAAAACTCCACCTCTGCGATACCTCAGGAGAAACCCAAGGATATCAATAGACAATCGAAGGAGAAAGCAGAGCACTTTAAAGGCCGCTTTTCCATATTCTATCGAATAATTCAGGCCTTAAGCTGGCTTGTATTTCACACCATTGTTCCTGTCCGGTATCATCATGTGGACAAACTCCAGCTTGATGCGCCCTTTATGTTGATTTCCAACCACCTCAGCATGCTGGATCCCTTCCTTATCGGATGGAAATGCAAACGATACCAGCTATTCTTTTTAGGAAAGAAGGAGTTGGCAAGCAATCCACTTTCCAAATGGCTATTTGCTCAATTGAATATGATCCCTGTGGATCGTCACAATATGGATATGGCTGCGGTACGGGCATGCCTCAAGACTCTGGGAGAAGGGCATCCCTTGTGTGTCTTTCCGGAAGGAACCCGCTATAAACAAGGAGTGATGCAGGATCTGGAGAGTGGCGTTGCCATCTTAGCCCTGCGGGCTAAGGTTCCCATCATACCTGCGCTAATAAGCCGACGCCCCCGCCTTTTTGCCAGAGTGCATTGCTATTATGGGGATCCCATCCGAGTGGAGGATATGGCCTTAACAGGAATCGACAAGGGAACTTGCGACAGGTTACTTGCCCGAATCAGCCAGACCTACACAAGCTTGCTGTCAGCACATGAGCAGAATATGGGCATTGATTCCTGATTCCTTCATTTTTTTCTTGTTTTTACATGTAAAAAAAGAAGGAATCGGAAAAAAGGCGGCGAATAGAAACTTGATTACCTTTGGAGGTTTATAAGGGATGCCGATTCTGGTAGGGCAGCACGCTGGTTTTTGCATGGGTGTACGCCACGCCGTGGAGGGAGCCCTGAAGGCGGCTGAAACCGAGCCTGATATCGTTACCTTTGGAGAACTGGTGCACAATCCAGAGGTTATCCGTGACCTGAAGGAAAAAGGAATCCGGCAGGTGGATGATGTCGCCCAGACCGAAGGGAAAGCTGTGATCGTGCGTAGTCACGGCGTAGCGCCAGGGGTACTGGCTGAGCTTACCCGACGAAGTCGAAAGATTATCGACCTGACCTGTCCCTATGTGGCACGTTTGCACGATATTGTTGCCAAGTATAGTGCCCGGGGTGCGCCGGTGATTTTGGTAGGTCAGCATGACCACCCTGAGGTAAAGGGCACTATCGGTTGGTGCAAGGGGCCCGTATATACGGTCCATAGCCTTGAGGAAGCAAGGGCCCTGCCCCGTATGGAACAAGCTTTAGCGGTGTCTCAGACTACTTTTCCCCATGAGGCATGGGAGGCCATCCTGCCCGTGCTGAGGGAGCGAGTATCAGAGCTCACTGTCCAGGATACCATTTGTTCTGCCACAGTGGTACGGCAGGCGGAAGCCAAGCGCTTAGCCTCCCAGGTGGATACCATGCTGGTGGTGGGCGGACGGACAAGCTCCAATACCCGCAAGCTGTATGAGACATGCAAGAGTATTTGTACCCGTACCCTGTGGGTGGAGAGCGCAGCAGAGCTTCCAGAGGGCTTTGCGAATATTCATTTGGAATCCATCGGGATAACAGCTGGTGCGAGTACGCCAGATTGGTCACTTAAGGAGGTTTTCACACGCATGACTGACAAGGAACGAATGGATCAGAGGATCTCCACGGAGGAAGCGGACAAGGACAGCTTTATGGCGGATGTGGAGGCAACCCTGGTCAGGATCAGGCCCGGACAAACGGTGACTGGAACGGTGGTTCAGATCACGGATGATGAAGTTTGCGTCAATATAGGCTTCAAATCAGACGGGCTGATCAAACGTGACGATTTGGTTACCGAGGATGTTAAGATCGGCGACGAGATAGAGGTTGAGGTCGTGAAGGTCAACGATGGAGAGGGCAATGTGGTGCTCTCCCAACGCAACCTTGTCAACCGGAAGGTCTTCGCAGAGATGGTGGAAAAACACGCCAAGGGCGAGTATGTAGAAGGTGTAGGCAAGGAGGTCGTCAAGGGCGGCTTGATTGCCATGGTAGATGGCATCCGTGCCTTCGTTCCCGCCTCTCAGCTTTCCAACCGCTATGTGGAGAAAATCGGCGAGTTTGTGGGCAAGCCCATGAAATTGAAGATCATTGAGCTGGATGAGCAGAAGAAGCGCATTGTCGCAAGCCGCCGCGCCGTAGTCAAGGAAGAAGCAGCCATCAAAAAGGCAGAGATTTGGGACAAGTTAAAGGAAGGCGAAGTCATTCACGGCATAGTCCGCAGGCTCACTGATTTTGGTGCATTTGTAGACATCGGCGGAGTTGACGGCCTCATCCATGTGACGGATTTGAGCTGGTCCCATGTGAAGCATCCTTCCCAGGTGGTCTCACCGGATCAGGAAGTGGATGTTAAGATACTTGGATTGGATTTCCAGCGGGAGCGGGTGCAATTGGGTCTGAAGCAGATGCAGCCCAAACCTTGGGATTTGGCTCCGGAAAAATATGCAACCGGTTCTGTGGTAACCGGCAAGGTAGTGCGAATCACCACGTTTGGAGCATTTGTTGAGTTGGAACCTGGCATTGACGGCTTGGTCCATATCAGCCAATGCGCTACGACGCGGATCAACAAGGTGGAAGACGCTGTCAATATTGGCGACGAGATCCAGGTTAAGGTACTTTCTGTTGACCCTGAGGCTAAGCGTATCAGTTTGAGCATTCGCGCATTGCAGGAGCCTGCCTCTCAAGAGGAGCCCGCAACCTTGGACAACAGTGAAGAAGCGGTCGCTGTCAATATTGAGGAAGTGGGAGCCCAGTTGGAAGCCGAGGCCAGCGACCATGAAAGTGCCAGCCAGCAGTAGGAGAATACCCCTGCAGAAACCACTGCTCCGGAAGGATCTGCTGAGTAAGTAGCCGCAGAGTAGTTTCCTGGAATAAACATGGAAGGCATACAGAGAAATCGTTCCAATACCTAAAGCGCCTGTGCGAAAGCCGGGCGCTTTTATGCTGATGCTGGATTCCCGCTTCATATACTCCGTCCTCACCGGCGCCTTGCACCTCATGACGAATCATGCTACAATAGGGCGAATTAAGGCAAACCGGCACAGACAAGGAAGGTTGTGCGCATGGTTAGTATTACGGACCTGGTGGCAGAGGGCAAGGCCAAGCGGCTATATGCCACGGAGAACCCGGAGGAAGGGGTCATCTACTATCGGGATGAGACCTTTGCTTTTCATGGGTTAAAACGGGGCCGTATCATCGGCAAGGGCGAGATCAACAATCTAATTTGTGAGTATATATTTACGCTTCTCAGTCAAAAGGGCATCCCCAATCATTTTATCCGGCGGATTGACAACCGCTGCTCCCTGGTGAAACGGGTGGAGATTATTCCGGTTGTGGTCAAGATACGCAATATCGTGGCGGGAAGCTTGGCCAAGCGTACCGGATACCCGGAGGGCACGAGGCTTCATAACACGGTGCTCGAATACTGTTTAAAAGATGCTGAGTTGGAGGACCCGCTACTCAACCTTACCCATATCACCGCCATGGCCCTGGCTACTCCGGATGAAATTAAGCTGATGGAGGAGATGAGCCTTCGGGTTAACGAGATCCTGATCGGATGTCTGAGCGAAATCCAAATTGAGTTGATTGATTTCAAACTGGAGTTTGGCCGCTTTCATGGGCAGCTCCTCCTGGCGGACGAGGTTTCCCCAGACACGTGCCGCTTTTGGGATGCGAAGACCCATGAGCCCTTGGATATCGACCGCTTTCGAAGGGATCTGGGGAACGTGGAGGAAGCCTACCGGGAGGTGTTGCATCGTCTGACGGGTAATGTGCTAAGAAACGCAGAAGATGACGCCGGCGAGGTTTGATAGCGGTGGGGTGATTCTGTAATGATTGACACAAGCGCAGCACTGGCTCCCTGTTTGATAAAGTCGGAGGGCATCCCGATGGAAAGGGGATGCTTTTTCGTTTGTCATTGGCATCAATTTACTGTTATCTTTTTATGTCAACATGGAGTCTGTCCCGGTCGATGCAAAAACTGTCGTAAAAATCATCGTATTGAGCAGGATAGAGGAAGGGAATGTAGAATAGAGAGAAATGGGAATAGATTGGACTATTTTTCCCTGGAAAGGGAAAATGCCCATATTCGCATGGAAGGAGATCGGAGATGCATCATTCACAAGACCTACAGCAGGTACTTGCCCTTCGTGAGGCCATGATGACCGGTGATGAGCAGCGCCTCAAGGAGCAACGGGCTGCGGGCAAATGGACGGCGCGAGAGCGTATCGCAAAACTCGTTGACGAGGGCAGCTTTGTGGAGTTGTTTGCGTTGGCGGGGGAACAGGACATGGGCGCAGGGGTTATCACAGGATACGCAACTGTTCAAGAGCGTCCCGTTTATCTGTTCGCGCAGGATTTTACTATCCGGGGCGGAGCGATGGGTAAGCTCCAGGCGCAGAAAATCACAAAGGTTTTGGATATGGCCCACAAGACCGGCGCACCGATTGTGGCCCTTTGTGACAGCGCAGGAGTTAAGCTCGATGAGGGAGCGCAGGCCATGAACGCTTACTCGGAGATATATCAAAGAATGGCGAGGCTGAGCGGTGTTTGCCCAATGATTGCCCTGGTGCTGGGCCCCTGTATCGGGGGCGCAGCGTTACTCGCTTCACTGGCAGATGTAAGCATCATGGCCAAGAAGGTGGGCCAGTTGATGGTGTTTGGCCCCCAGGTACTGGCGGCCATGAACGGTGTGGACGTGAAGCCGGAGGCCTTGGGCGGTGCCGAGGCAATAGCATCACAGGGCGGTTGTACTTTGGTAGCCGAGGACGAAGCCCACGCCATGGCTCTGGCTGTTCGCGTGCTCTCGATGCTTCCTTCCAGCAACCTGGAGGATGCGGAAATAATCGATTCCGACGACATGAACCGCCTCCTGCCCGCCTTGGATCCGGCAGATGTGGATTCTCTGTGGGCTGCTCTGGCGGATAACGGTCAAGTGTTGGAGTTTTTCGCAACCTATGAAACCAGCATCCGTGTTGCATTGACTCGCATGGGAGGCCGGACTGTGGGCCTGGTAGCGACCGCCAAGGGGCAAACCGATGGTAAGCTAACCTCTGGAGCGCTCACCAAAGCAGCGCAATTTGTGCGGCTGATGGACTGCTACAACATCCCTGTTGTCAGTCTAATGAATACCCGCGGTGTTTACGTTGCCGATCCCTCCGCCCAAATAAGCCTCATCAAGGCCCAGAGTCAGCTACTCTACGCTTACGCCGAGGCTACAGTGCCCAAGCTGTGCGTGGTAACGGGTGACGCCATCGGTCAAGCGTATGTGGCCATGGGCGGCAAGGCCAATGCGGATGTTACGTATGCCTGGCCGTCTGCCACTATCTCCGCTCTCACCCCGGAAGCTGCCGTGGCCGTGCTATACAAGGAGCAGATTGCTGGCAATGCCACGATTCCCGTGGAGGAGGCCCGCAGACAGTACGCGGATGAGTATGTGCGCGATGTGGCCGGAGCCCTGAATGCTGCCAAAGCCGGTTTGGTGGACGATGTCATCGATCCTGACCGGACCAGGGCTCTATTGATTTCCGCGCTTGAGATGTTGGCCAGCAAGCGGGACAGTAACCCTGCCAAGAAACATGGGAACATTCCCCTTTGAGGAGCGGAAAGGAAGGTAGACGATGAATCAGGCGATATTCGGCCTTTCCGTAGCGGTGATTGGGTTGACCATAGTGGTTTTGGCTCTTGTGATTTTGCTCAGCCGCATGAAGGGGGCCATTAAAACAGCCGGACTTGGCGGGCAGGGGCAGACTGGGAATAGGGATACACTGTCTGTGGAAGCCTCGGCTCAGGGGATATCTGATGAGGTGGTGGCTGCCATCACGGCATCCATCGCAGCCATTTGGCAAGGAGAAAACGGCTTTGTCATCCGCCATGTGAAAAGGATCCATAACGCCCCCGCCTGGAACCGGGCAGGACGAGAAGAACAAACATACAGCCGATTTTGATGATCGGGATTGCGATTGAAGGAGGAGTTCCCATGCGTCAGTTCAATGTTACGGTAAATGGACATAGTTATCAGGTTTCTGTGGAAGAAGTCAGCGGATTTTCCGCTCCCGCACCCGCTCCTGTTGTTGCAGCAGCCCCTGTAGCAGTGCCATCCGCTGTTCCTGCACCTGTAGAGGCGCCGCCGGCTGCAGCAGCCCCCGCTGCACCTGTGGCTGTGGAAGGAGGAGAAAAGGTGATGGCGCCTATGCCCGGCACCATTGTGGATGTAAAGTTTACCGTCGGTAGCCCCATCAAGAAGGGCCAAGTGCTGTTGATTTTGGAAGCCATGAAGATGGAAAATGAGATTCTGTCCCCGGTGGACGGCACTGTGAAGCAATTGCTGGTGAACCAGGGTTCCTCTGTAAACAGCGGGGATGTTCTGGCTGTGGTTGGCTGACTCCTGACCATAGGTGTCACAGGATAACCGCCATTGAAAGGAGAGGATTCTATGCCCAAGGTGGGAATTACAGATACCATCCTGCGTGACGCGCACCAAAGCCAGGCTGCAACGCGCATGCGCATTGCTCAAATGATCCCGGCCTTTGATTTGTTGGACAAGGCGGGTTACTATTCCTTGGAATGCTGGGGCGGCGCAACTTTTGACAGCTGCCTGCGGTTCCTCAATGAGGATCCCTGGGAACGGTTGCGCATCCTGCGCAAGGGCCTGCCCAATACGAAACTCCAAATGCTGCTCAGGGGACAGAATATTTTGGGTTACAAGCACTACGCAGACGACGTGGTGGATTTCTTCGTGAAGAAGACCATTGAAAACGGCTGCGACATCATCCGCTGCTTTGACGCCCTCAATGACCTGCGCAACATGGAAACTGCCGTAAAAGCTACCAAGAAGTATGGCGGCACCGCTGAAGTGGCCATGAGCTATACCATTTCTCCGGTTCATACCGAGGACTTCTTTGTAAAGTTGGCCGGGGAGATCGCCAAAATGGGTGCGGATATCATCTGCATCAAGGATATGGCCAACCTCCTGCTTCCTTACTCCGCCTATAGCCTTATTAAGCGCCTGAAAGCGGAGACGAACCTGCCCATTGTGATGCATACCCATAACACCACCGGCACAGGAGATATGACATTGCTCAAGGCCATCGAGGCAGGCGCAGACATTGTTGATACCGCCTTGTCACCCTTGGGCAACGGTACGGCACAGCCCGCCACCGAAGCGCTGGTAGCCACTCTGAAGGGCAGTGAGTATGACACTGGTATGAATCTTGAAATCCTGATTCAACTGGCCGATTATTTCCGGGGTGTGGCCGAACAGTTAAACAAGGACGGCTGGCGCGATCCAGCACGCGTATTGGCCGTGGACGTGAACACCCTGCTGTATCAGGTCCCCGGCGGCATGCTCTCCAACCTGATCAGCCAGCTTAAGGAAGCCAATGCCATGGACAAGTATTATGATGTGCTGGCGGAGGTTCCCCGCGTTCGGGAAGACTTCGGATTCCCGCCTCTGGTGACCCCCACCAGCCAGATTGTTGGCACCCAGGCTGTAATGAACATTCTGGGCGGAGAGCGCTACAAGATGGTTACCAAGGAGAGCAAAGCTCTGCTCCGCGGCGAGTATGGCAAGCTTCCCGCACCGGTAAACGAAGCCGTGCGAAAGAAGGTCATCGGGGATGACAAGGTCATCACCCATCGTCCCGCCGACGACATTCCCCCGGAACTTGAGAAGTACCGCACGGAGATCCGGGAGTATTATCAGCAGGAGGAGGACGTACTCAGCTATGCACTCTTCCCCCAGGTTGCATTGAAATTCTTCCAATACAGGCAAGCCAAGCAGCTGGGCGTGGACAGCACCATGCTGGATCAAAAGCAGAAGGTTATGCCCGTATAAGGTGTAACCAACCATCATATAAAGACCGGACCGCGGGATAAAGCGGCCCGGCCTTTTATTATCGTCTGATCAGCAGTTGCAATCACATTTCCTAAAACCCCTGGGGCAGGCATAGCCAATCCTGAAAGATTTGCTGGCTGTCCCAGATAATGGGCTGTATCATCTGGCCTTCTTCTTGGCAAATATTCTTCTCAGCCTCGGGTGTTCTCCAGGGCTCATCATCCGCTACAGCCAGGCACAGTGAGGGAAACAGCACGCACCACCAGTTCCGGCCTTCGCCCTTGCCCAAGGTAATTCGCAGGGCCCGGTATGGTCCCTCCGGCAGCAGCACCTGTCCATATCGCTTTGCGGGCAAGGCCATTACTGCCACCTGAGCGTTCACTTCACCGACAAAACCTTCCCTGCGGGCGGTTTCCTCAGCCACCAGCCGCATTTCGTCAACATTCTCTTGCAGCTGCATGTACAGGGCATCCGG
Organism: Clostridiales bacterium; assembly: GCA_012729115.1. GTDB lineage: Bacteria > Bacillota > Clostridia > Christensenellales > Aristaeellaceae > Limiplasma. The sequence goes on from JAAYDR010000005.1 coordinate 10,059, forward strand.
GTCCTGAGAGGACAGACTGCCGCTGAAGGCATTCAGCACCGCATCCCGTACCCGAAGCTTAATTTCCTGGGCTATAGGGGAATCATTCTCAGCCAGGATGTGCAGACGGATGATCGTACCCTCCTGGTAGGCGTTCCAAAGCTGCTGTTCTTCAGGAGTGTAACCCGGGGTGGATAATCCGGCAGAATGCGCAGCAGAAGGGATCAGGCAGCAAAAAGCAAGAAGACCCGCAAAAAGGACCAGGCGCAAAATGAATCCCCCCCTTGACATGTTTTCAGCATGCCCAGAGGGGGAAGGGGATATACAAGGTTCAATGGTTATTTTGTATAGTAACAGTGTATGATCTCGCCAAAAAACAGGGTGTGCATGTCTGAATCCGGATACCAGCGGTCCACCATGGGCTTGACAACCACGTCCGGGGTGAGGGCGGGCGAAGCAACTACCCGGCATTCCAGATGCAGTTCGCATTCCTGGATAATGGGCGCGGCCACACCCAGGGACTGTGTGGCCGTTAGACCGTGATCTATAAATTTATCCACATCCCTGCCTGACATCGTTCCTGCAAAGGCCAGTTGCGTCTTCATATCGTGGAGCGGAACGCTAAGGGTGAACTCCCCACTCTCATTGAGCAGATGGAAGGTATACCTGCTGGTACGCACAGGTACGAACACCATAGGCTTGTTAAAGAAACAACCCACCCCTCCCCAGCCGATTGTCATCGTGTTGGGTTTGCCATCCTTGGTACAGGTGGTCAGAAAGATTCCGCCATGTTGTAACCTGTAGGTGATTTCCTCTGCTGCCTGGGCCAATGGGACATCCTGTCGGCGAAGTTCCGTCATGTTGCTTTCCTCCTATCATGCGCATGTTTGGTTCACTTTGGGTTGAAATTTCATTAAAATGGTGTATGCTATTCTTGGGGATTTTCCCTTGGCTCTATCATATCGCATTGGGACACTTTTGTGGAGGGGTTTTTATGTATTACGACTCGACAATCATTTTGCTTTTGCCGGGACTTTTACTGGGCCTCTGGGCACAGTTCCAGGTGAAGATGGCTTTTTCAAAATATGCAAAGGTGCGTACACGCCGAGGGTTGGCGGCGGATGCTGTGGCTCGGGAGCTGTTGAGCCGCTCCGGTAACCCCAATGTGGCGATTACCCCCATCCAGGGGAATCTCACCGATCATTATGACCCGCGCAGCAATACACTGAGCCTGTCCCAGGAGGTGTTCGGTTCGGACAGCATCGCCGCCGTCGGCATTGCGGCCCATGAGTGTGGCCACGCCATGCAGGACGCCGATGGATATGGGCCGCTGAAACTCCGCTCGGCCATTGTACCTGTGGTCAACATCGGCAGCAACCTGTATTTTCCCATTTTTCTCGCGGGGATACTCTTTAGCTGGGAACCTCTTGTAACTCTTGGGATCGCTTGCTTTGCGCTCACGCTGCTGTTTTCCCTCATCACGCTGCCCGTTGAGCTGAATGCCAGCCGCCGGGCTGTGGCTGCTTTGTCTCAGGGCGGATATGTGGATGAGGAGGAGCTGAAGGGTGTGAAAGCGGTTCTGCGCGGCGCCGCACTCACCTATGTGGCAGCTGCCATCAGCAGTCTGTTGCAGATGATCAGACTATTGATGATCTCCCGCAGACGGGATTAAGGGGAAACGGATGCCTGCAGCTCAACACACCTCCAAAGGGGAGCAAGGAAAGAAGGATCAAAGCGGCTTCCGTGTTTCCGTTCGGGAGTTGGTTGAGTTTTCCTACTTTCCCCAGGATCTGTTGCCCACCACCGGCCTTGAGGAAATGTGGGCGGGAACACGAGCTCATCAGGCGCGGCAAAGCCAGCAGAATGGTGAGGTGGAGCGCCCCATCAAGCGTCAGTACTGCTGTCTGGGGGAACAGCTTACTGTCTATGGCCGCATGGATGCCTTTACGCCAGGCGATATCCCCATGATAGAGGAAATCAAGCTGGCCAGGCCAGGCACTGTGCCAGAGGCTGCCTCATCTGCCCATCGCGCTCAGGCCCTTTGCTATGCCGCCATGGTGGCGGGGGAGGAGTACGTCCCTCAGGTTCGCTTCTGTGTGTCCTATGTGGAGGAAACCGGCCGGGTGCTTGCATCCTTTGAAGAAACATGGGAAGCGGAGGCCCTCTTTGCAGAGCTGGATCTCATGCTGAAGCCCTATATGACCTTTGCCATTTCCGAGAAGTCTCATCGGGAGCGGCGGGATATCAGCGTGGAAGCCCTTGCCTTCCCCTTTCCCCGGTACCGGAAGGGGCAGCGGGAACTGGCGGCCCAGGTGTACACAGCCATTGCCAGAAGGAAGCGGCTGATTGCCAGCTTACCCACAGGCACAGGAAAGAGCGCCGCGGTGTTGTTTCCTGCACTAAAGGCCTTGGCCCGGGGCAAGACAGGTAAGATCCTGTTTCTCACTGCCCGCACCACGGCCCGGCAGAGCCCGCTGGCTGCATTGGAGATGATGCGCTCCCAGGGACTTCAGGCCCGGGTGATGACCTTGAGCGCCAGGGAGAAGCTGTGTCCTGGTTTTACACGTTGCCATCCCGATGATTGCCCCAGAGCCAAGGGACATTTTCTCCGGCAGAGAGGCGCTATGGAGGAACTGTTGAGCTGTGGCAAGATCTGGACGGATGAGTGCATTCAGGATACGGCAGAGCGACACCAGGTATGCCCCTTTGAGCTGGCCTTGGCCCTAATCCAGCTGGCGGATGTGGCCCTGATGGACATCAACTATGCCTTTGATCCCTTTGCGCAGATCAAACGCCTTTTTCGGGAACGGAAGGACATGACCTTGTTGGTGGACGAAGCACATCATCTGGTGGACCGGGTCCGGGAAAGCTTGTCTGGGATGCTGGACAGCCGGATGCTGAGGGACTGCCGGGCAGAGTTTGGCAGACGCATCGGGCGCAAGCACCCCTATTACCGTGCTCTGGGGTCTGCCATCAAGACGTTGCGTGCCTTGGAGCCGGACATGGGGGATAACGAGGGCACCTTACAGTCTGTCCCTCCTGATTTAGTTCAGGCTGTGGAAGCGCTCAGCATGGCCGGCTATCAGCTGATGGCCGATTCCGTATCGGATACGCAGGTAATGGGAGATGCTTCTCAATTGCTCCGCCTGTGCGCATCCTTTCTGTATGCGGCCGGGCAACTGGATGAGGATTATGCCATCTTGCTGATCCGACACGGGAAGGAGCGTATACTCGAGCTGTGCTGCCTTCTTCCGGCCAGGGAAATCGCCCGGGTTACAAAAGGGATGGGGGGTACGGTCTTTTTTTCCGCCACCATGGCTCCATTGCCCGCCACCAAAAGACTGCTGGGCGGCGGGGAGGAGGATGCCTGCTTCTCGCTTCCCTCACCCTTTCCTCCGGATAATCTGGCGGTTGTTCGCTGCCGCATCAACACCCGGTATCTGGCCAGGGAAGAAACTGCCGGGCGCGTGGCTGAGTACATCGCTCAGATGGTAAAGCTCCGTCTTGGCAAGTATATCGCCTACTTTCCCAGTTATGCGTATTTGCGGATGATCCGGCACCATTTGGAGGAAATGGATCTTCCCCCCCTGATCGTTCAAAGCCAGGAGATGGATGAGGCAGCCAGGCAGGCCTTTCTGGAGGCCTTCACAATGGACAGCCAGCCCAAGCTGGGGCTGTGCGTTCTGGGCGGACTGTTCAGTGAAGGAATCGACCTGCCGGGGGAACAGCTCATCGGAGCGATGATCGTGGGGGTGGGGCTGCCCGTTCCCAGCTCGCGGCTTAGAGCCATCCAGGATTGCTACCATCGGCACTTTGGAGACGGATTTGGTTATGCCTTTCGCATTCCCGGCATTCAGAAGGTGGTGCAGGCCGCCGGGCGGGTGATTCGTACCCAGGAGGACAGAGGTGTGATATTGCTATTGGACGAGCGGTATTATCAGCCCGAATATGCCCAGCTTTTACCGGAGCATTGGAATCTGTATAATGAAAACATTGCGGCCGCAGGCCATATCCTGGCCGGCCAATCATAAGGAGTACGAATGCATGAAGGCTTGGAAATGGAGCGCGGGAGTTTGGTTGACAATATGCATGATCGCAGGCCTGGCGCTCACTTCTTATGCGGAGGGAGTTTCCCCGGCAGACTCTCAGGTGAAGGGGATTTTATACCGGGTGAGCGGAAAAGGTTCCACGGCGTATATCCTGGGCTCCATCCACATTGGCAACCAGGACATGTATCCATTTGGAGAAGCCATTTTAAAGAGCATGGCCCAAGCGGATGCCTTTGTATTTGAATGCGACAACGAGTCCCAGGAGGCCGTGATGGCGGCCAGGAGCCTCATGTATGATCAGAATGGGTTACTCCTGGAGGAAAAGGTATCACCAGAATGCTACGAAAAGCTTCGGCAGGTCTGTAAAATCAAGGGGTATTCCCTGGCAAACTTTGACACCCTTCACCCATGGGCCATTTTCAGCCAATTGTCCTTTGATGTCGCGGCAGGGCAGATGGGTGTAGACAGCGCCAAAGCTGCGCAAAAGCTGGGGGTGGACGCCCACGTAAAGGCTTTTGCCCGGCGTGAGCGTAAAGAAATCCACTATCTGGAGACTGTACAGGAACAGCTTGGCGAGCTGAATGGCTTAAGCCTGGCATTGCAGAACCACATGCTGGAGCAAACGCTGGATGCAATCCTGGACCCGTCCACAGTCAAGGGCATCGATGCGGACATTGGTTCATGGCCGATTCTCTGGAAAAATGGCGACGCCAGAGCCTTTGCAGACAGCTATTGGAAGGGCTATAATGAAGATGCCCAGCCGGAGTTGGTTCAGGAATACCACCAGAGCCTGGTTACAGATCGGAACATCCTCATGGCTGACCGCCTGGCGGCCATGATGGAGGAAAACCCGCGTACATACTTTGTCACCATCGGCCTATTGCATGTGGTATTGGCGGGGGATAGCGTGGTGGAGTTGCTTCAGGAGAAGGGGTATCAGGTAGAATGCTTAAGCCAGCCGAAGGAGGACGCCCAATGAAGGACGAACAATTTCAAGGATACAGGTTCAGCGGAAAACGCTGGAGAATACGGAAAAATGAGCTGATGGCTCTGTTGGCTCAAACCTACTGGGCCAAGGAGCGTCCTTGGAAACAGATGCGCAAATGCCTTCGCCACAGCCTGCCTTATGGCATCTTTGACTCCAATGGCAAAATGGTGGGCTTCGCACGCGTTTTCACAGATTACACCACCCATTTCTATCTGGCGGATGTGGTGGTCAGGGAGGATCTGCGGGGAAGCGGCCTGGGCACTGCGTTTATCTCCTATGTGCTGGGTGATAAGCGCTTTTGCAACACCAAGGGAGTGCTGCTTACCCGCACTGCCCAAAAGTTCTATGAGCGTTTTGACTTTGTAGTGGAGCCGGAACGTTGCATGCTTCGGGAATACGACAAACGAAAGCC
>JAAYDR010000034.1 GCA_012729115.1 Clostridiales bacterium
AGCACATCGTCACTGCGCAGGTCGATTCCACCGGTGTCGATGAGGGTAAAGCTTCGGCCCATCCATTCCACATCCGCATACACCCGGTCCCGGGTGACGCCGGGGATGTCCTCCACGATGGACACACGCCTGCCCACGATCTTATTGAAAAAGGTTGATTTTCCTACATTGGGGCGGCCTACAATGGCCACCAGCGGCTTTGCCATTTGATTTCTCCTTATCAGCGTCCACGCAGGGCGTCATACAGGTCCTGACCGCTGGGCCCTACGATCTTCACAGGCAGCGGAAAGCGGCGGGTGAATTCCTCCAGGGTCATATCATCCAGGAAACGGTCCCCCTCATGGCGGAGCATGCAACCGGGGAGCAGCAGGGTGTCGGCCCCGATTTCCTCCAAAAGCTGCCGAGGCAGCTGTTCCAACAGATCGCCGCCGGTAAGCAGGCCCGCCACGGTGACCGTCTCCCCAAAGAAGTGGTTCACCACGGCCCGTACCTTCACGGTGAGGCCAGGAGGGGCGAAGCGCCGGGTGAGACGCTCCAGGTGGGGCGCGGCGGATACACCCGTGGCGATGAGCAGGGTGCGTGACGCGGTATAGGGCTCCAGGGGCGTTTTCCCTTCCCTGCCTTCCTCCTCCATCTCCCGGGCCTCTTCCATCTGGCTTTCCAACAGCCGCAGCAGGCCTACGCCGTTTTCGATCTGTGGATAGCCCTCATACCAGTCTTCCGGCGGAATGGGCCTGTCCGCCAGGCAGAAGAACTCGTCGCTGGGAAAGGCGAAGGTGGTTCCCAGCCCCCTTCTGCACTCCTCCTGAAAAGCCGCGATCCCTTCCAAAAGCTCCCGCGCCCCTGCCTTGTCAAAGGGCCGAAGCTCCGCCAAACCCTGGCGCCACCTGGTGAGCCCCACCGGCACCAGCGCCGCGCTGAGCGCCGCCGGAGCCAGGCTCCGTAGCTCCCCAAGGGTCTTCAACAGGACTTCGCCGTCATTGCAGCCGGGGCAGACCACGATCTGGCAATGGAAACGAATACCCGCGTCCCGAAGCCGGGTCAGCCGGGTCATCAGGTCCCCGGCAAAGCGGTTGTTCATCATGCGGCAGCGCAGGGCGGAATCGGTGGTATGCACGCTCACGTACAGCGGCGAGGCCCGCCGCCGGAGAATGCGCCCAAATTCCTCCTCGCTCACATTGGTGAGGGTCACAAAATTACCCATCATCAGGGAATAACGCCAGTCATCATCCTTCACATACAGGCTTTCCCGAAGGCCTGGGGGCATCTGGTCAATGAAGCAGAACACGCACTTGTTGCGGCAGGTTCTGGGGGAAAGGGCCATGCTCTGGTCAAAGCGCAGGCCAAGAGGCTCCCCCTCCTCCTTTATAAGCACCACCGTCTCCCGGCGGCCATCGGTACGCTGAAGCTCCATCTCCACCCGGCCGGGAAAGGAGAGGGCCTGATAGTCAATCTCGTCCAGCAGGGGCTCGCCGCCCATGGACAAAACCGCGTCCCCCTCCACAAGACCATGGCGGAACGCTACCGAACCCGGTTTTACTCCCACGATCCGATGCATCTCCGCCACTCCTTCCGCCGCTCCAAAATACATCCAAGCATTGCTATTATGCAGAGGTTTCTTCCATTCGTCAAGGTCTGCCTTTTATGCACGGCTTGCCGCACTTGTCAACCCCTGCATTCCTGTGTATAATGAAAAATGGATTTTTTCGACTTACCCCTCCTGGACACTGGCGAAACGAGGTGGTGGGCGGCCCACAAGGGCCAGACCTATGCATTGTAAAGAAAAAATGTTGATCACAGGCGGACATCCTCTCATGGGTGAAATCACCGTAAGCGGCGGCAAGAATACCTCCGTGGCGGTGATTCCCGCCACCCTTCTTTGCGACGCTCCCTGCACCATAGAAAACCTACCCGACATCGACGATGTTCACGCCCTCATCGAAATCCTCGAGCATTTGGGCGCACGGGTAGAGTATGTCCCGGGACATCATTTGACGGTGGATCCTTCCGGCGTCAAATCCTGCCATGTGCCCTTTCCCTATACCAATCGTCTGCGGGCCAGCTATTACCTGCTGGGTGCTCTCCTGGGCCGGAGCGGTTGCGCGGAAGTGGCATATCCGGGCGGATGCGACATCGGCAGCAGGCCCATCGATCAGCATTTGAAGGGGTTTTCGGCCCTGGGTGCGAAGATCGAAGACCGGGGCGGAGTGGTCTATGCCAAAGCGGAGAAACTCCAGGGCGCGGACATTTTTTTTGACATGGTCACCGTTGGGGGCACCATCAACGTGATGATGGCCGCCGCCAAGGCAGAAGGCAACACCGTGATCTACAACCCGGCCAAGGAGCCCCATATCGTAGACCTGGCGAACTTTCTCAACAGTATGGGCGCGAAAATCAAGGGCGCAGGCACAGATGTGATTCGCATCCGCGGCCAGCAAAAACTGCGCGGAACCACCTATACCGTGATTCCCGACCAGATCGAGACCGGCACCCTGATGATTGCCGCCGCAGCCACCCGGGGGGACGTGACCATACGCGGCTGCATTCCCACCCACATGGAGGCCCTCACCGCCAAGCTCCTGGAGATGGGCGTGCGCGTTACGCAGAGCGATGACAGCATCCGGGTCCGGCCCCAATCGGAGCAGCGGGCAGTGAACGTAAAAACCCAGGTCTATCCTGGTTTCCCCACAGACTTGCAGCAGCCCATGACCGCGCTTTTGTGCATGGCCACGGGCACTTCCACCGTGTCGGAAACCATTTTTGAGCAGCGTTTCAAGCATCTGGACGAGCTGCGGCGCATGGGCGCCAAAATCAAGCTGATGGACCGCACCGTGCTGATTGAAGGGGTGCGTGAACTTTACGGCGCGCCCGTCACCGTCACCGATCTGCGTGCCGGAGCAGCCCTGGTGGTGGCCGGGCTGATGGCCAAGGGCATTACGGAGATTTACGAAACTTCCTATATTGACCGGGGCTATGAAAGAATTGAGGAAAAGCTCCGCTCCCTGGGAGCGGATATCCGGCGGGAAAAGCTGTAACATGGCAACACCCACCTGGGGAGGTGATCAGCCTGCCTGACCGGAAGTATTTTGAGGTGCTGGGCCTTGGTAGCAATGCGGACGAGCAGGCTGTGCGCACGGCCTACCGCCAGAGGGTGAAGGCCTGCCATCCGGACCAATACCAGGACACGACCCGTCAAAGGTACGCCCAGGAAGAACTGATTGAGCTTAACCTGGCCTATGAAGAGGCCTTGAAGGTAGTATCCCGGCAGCGGGTGGGTTTTAACCTGATTTCCCAGGAGGAGGCCAAGCATTTTGCCTTGCGCCTGATCGATCAGGGAAACCTGGCCAGCGCTTTGCGCCAGTTAAACCGGGCCGACAGCCGGGACGATGACTGGTACTATCTGCAGGGACAGATTTTGATGGGACTCAAACAGTATGACACCGCCCATCAAAGCTTCCGGGAAGCGGTCCGCAGGGAGCCGGATAACCGCCTCTACCGGGAAGGAGCGCTTAACGCAGCCCTTGCCATGAAAAAAAACCAACAGCTGGGAGCCCGGGTGCATAACTGGCTCAAAGGCGTGGTGGGGAAAAAGTAAGGTCCCCGTCTGTTGTCATGTCCCCTTTCCTCATGTATAATAAGCTTAATTCTTCGCACCATGTGAACAGAAAGGATGATCGGATATGAAAAAGGTGCTTTCCGTGCTAATCTGCCTGCTCCTGTTGGGCGGTATCATCTCTTTGGCCACCGGCGACGAAGCCGGCGGAGCGGACAAGGTGACCGTGGCTCTTTGTATCGCCGATACCCTGGGCGACCAGGGCTTTTATGACAGCGCCAACGCAGGCCTAAACAGGTTGTCGGAAGATTACGGCGTTGTGCCCAGCGTTGTGGAGTGCAAGAGCGATGCCAGCGCTTTTAAACCCGCCCTGGTGGATGCCGCCCAGGGGAACGACTTTGTGGTGGCCGTGGGATGGCAGTTCTGGGATGCCCTCGCCGAGGTGGTTCCGGAAATGCCTGACACAAAGTTTATCTTCATCGACAATGGCCTGGACGGGGTGGGCGACAACCTGATGTCCATCACCTACAAAGAAAACCAGGGCAGCTTTCTTGCAGGCTACATCGCCATGAAGCTCTCCAAGGCAGGCAAGGTGGGCATGGTTGGCGGCAATAATGACGACACCATCAACAACTTCATGGTAGGCTACAAACAGGGCGCGCTCTATGCCAATCCCCAGGGCGCGGTTCTGGAGCCCATTTACACCAACGGCAACTACGACGCCCCTGACCTGGGCAAGGAAGCTGCCCTGAGCCTGTACAGCCAGGGAGCGGATGTGGTCTTCGCAGTGGCGGGAAAGACCGGCCTGGGCGTATTTGAAGCGGCTGCCGAAACCGGCAACTATGCCGTAGGCGTGGACAGCGACCAGAAGTACATCAACCCCGACGTCATCCTTTGTTCCATGCTCAAGAAAGTGGGGGACAGCATTTACGATGCCATCGGCAGCTATCTTACAGACGGCGTGTTTGAGGGCGGCCAGATCTGGGATGCGGACATGTCCACCGGGCTGGTGGATATCGGATACGGCGACGACACCATGACCCAGCAGGTCTCCGCTGAGCTGAAAGCTGAAGTGGAAGCCCTGAAGGAAAAGATTGTCAGCGGCGAGATTGTGGTGGATTCCACCCGATAAGCTATCTTAAAAGGTGAGTCCGTAGGGGGCGGGGGCAATGTCCCCCGCTCCTGTTTGCATCAAGGAGTGGCTGTGCCACAATCTTCTCCAAAGAAGTGAGGGATTCTCATGCCGCAACCCCAATCCCCCATTGTTGAGTTCTCCCATGTGAGCATGCAATACCCCGGCGTGCTGGCCAATGACGATGTGTCTTTGTCCATAAAGGGGGGAGAGGTTTTTGCTCTGGTGGGGGAAAACGGCGCGGGCAAAAGCACCCTCATGAACCTGCTTTACGGGCTCCAAAAGCCGACTTTGGGCAGCATTCTGGTTCGCGGCCAGAAAATAACCGGCTCCTACACGCCACAAAAGGCCATGTCTCTTGGGATCAGCATGGTTCATCAACACTTTAAGCTGGTACCCAGCTTTACCGTGTCCCAAAACATCCTGCTGGGCCATGAGCCCAGGAAGGCAGGTCTTTTTTATGACCAGGCCCAGGCCGATGCCCTGGTAAGGGACCTGTCCGCCCGATACAGCCTGGAGGTGAACCCCAGGGATTTGGTGGGGGAACTTTCCGTGGGTTTGCAGCAACGGGTGGAAATCCTCAAAGCTTTGCGCAGTGGCGCGGACGTGCTGATCCTGGACGAGCCCACCGCCGTACTGACCCCCCAGGAAACAGACGAGCTCTTTGCTGTAATCCGCCGCATGGTCTCAGAGCGGAATATGACCGTCATCCTGATCACCCACAAGCTGCCGGAGGTCATGCGAGTCAGCGATCGGGTGGGCGTCATGAAGCGGGGCAAGCTGGTGACCGTGCTGGATACCGCCAAAACCAGTGAGAAGGAAATCGCCTCGCTGATGGTGGGCCGGGAAGTTCTCTTTGACGAACTGCGGGACGAAAAACCGCCGGGGGCTGAAGTGCTGCGGGTTACGGACCTGCAAGCCCTGAGCGACCGCAGCCTCCCCGCCCTTCATGACATTGATCTGGCCGTACGTTCCGGTGAGATTGTGGGGGTCTGCGGCATCGAGGGCAACGGTCAGACCGAGCTGGTGGAGTGCCTGACGGGTATGCGGTCCCTGGCCGGGGGCAGCATTCTGCTGAATGGGGAAGACATCAGCCGCCTCCTTCCCGGAGAAATCCGGGCCCGGGGGGTGAGTCACATCCCCGAGGACCGCTTGCGCACCGGGCTTTCCGCCAAGTCCAGCCTGACGGACAACCTGCTGGTGGGAAAGCAGCGCAGCAAGGACTTCAGCTTCCTGGGCATCCATCTGCGGCGAGAGCAGGCCAGGCAATATGCCCGGCGGCTTACGGAAGAATTTGACATCCGCACCTCCGGGGTGGACGAGATGGTCTCCTCCCTGTCCGGGGGGAACATGCAAAAGGTGGTCATCGCCAGGGAGTTCAGCTTCGGCTCTCCCTTGCTGATCATCAGCCAGCCCACCCGTGGTGTGGACATCGGGGCCATTGAGTTCATCCACGAAGAGATCATCCGGCAGAGGAACAAGGGCTGCGCCATCCTCCTGGTCAGCGCCGATTTGGATGAGCTCATCCGCCTCAGCGACCGGCTGGTAACCCTTTATGAAGGCCGGATCACCGGCCGCTTTGATCCCGGCACCATCACCCGGGAAGAGATCGGTTACTACATGACCGGCGGCCGGCAGGAAGGAGGCCCAATATGAATACGGGATTTCTGCAAAGCCTCCGCGCCCTGACCCGCCTCAAACCCTCCCAGAAGCTGCAGCGGGACTATCTGTTGTCCCTTCTGGCCGCCCTGCTTGTTGCCTTTGGCCTGGGCTGCGGGATCATGCTTTTATGCGGCTATGATCCGATCAAGGCCTTTGGAGTGCTGTTTCAGGGAGCTTTGGGAACCCGGATCTCCTTTGGCAATACCATGGCCAAAACCGTGACCCTCTGTCTGACAGGCTTGGCCATGTCCGTAGCCGCAAAGGCAGGGATGTTCAACGTGGGCGGCGAGGGCCAGCTCTACCTTGGGGCCATGGCCGCCGCTGTGGTGGGAGCGGCCCTTACCGGTGCGCCCCTCTGGCTGGTAACACTCCTGGCCCTGGGAGCGGCGCTGGCGGCCGGGGCTCTGTACGCCCTGATTCCGGCTCTGCTCAAGGTGAAATGGAAGGTGGATGAGGTCATCACCACCATCATGCTCAACTCCGCGGCCATCTACTTTTGCAGCTATCTGGCCAACGGCCCTATGAAAACCGGTGACCGGGGGATCGCCAGCGGCACCGACGCCATCGCCGCGGGGGCGGCCTTTGCCCCCCTTATCAAGCTCAGCAACCTGACAACCGGTCTCTTTTACGCGGCGGTGGCAGCCTTTTTGTGCTGGTATCTCATGAAGCGCTCCACCATGGGCTTTGAGATGAAGCTCACCGGTGAAAACGACCGTTTCGCACGCTATGGAGGCATCCGTACCGGCAGGTTGATGCTCTGGTCCATGGTCATCAGCGGGGCCTTGTGCGGCCTGGTGGGCATGCTGGAGGTCTTTGGCCTGCACAAGCGCTTTCTGGTGACCATCAGCAACGAGTTCTACTTCGACGGCATGCTGGTAGCCATGATCATGCGCTATAACCCCTTTGGCACGATTCTGATGAGCTTTTTCTTTGCCATCCTGAACATCGGCGGCAAATCCATGGAACTGAAAGCCGGCATCAGCAGCGAGCTGATCCTCATCATCCAATCGATTATCATCTTCTTCATGGCCGCCGAGGGCGGCATCCGCCGCATGCTGGGCGAAAAGCTGGCAGCACGCAGGGCGCGCAGAGCGGCGGTCAAAGCCGGAAGGGAGGCAAAAGCATGAGCGAACTCTTTTCCACTTTGCTGTTCCAAAACACCCTGCGGACAGCCACTCCCGTGGTGCTGGCGGCCCTGGGGTGCCTGCTTACCCAGCATGTAAACATCACCAACATCGGCATCGAAGGCATGATGCTGACCGGGGCGTTCTTTGCGGTGCTGGGGAGCTGGCTCTTTGGCAGCTGGCTGATGGGTCTGGTCTTTGCCATGGGAGCGGGGGTGCTCCTGGGGCTGTTCTACTATGTGTTTGTAATCAAGTTTGGCAGCGATGAGTTCATCATCGGCGTAGCCCTGAATATCTTCGCCGGAGGACTGACGGTGTTTCTGCTGCGCACCCTCTTTCAGGTAAAGGGCTCCTTTTCCGGCCCGGGCATTGTTCCCCTACCCACGCTGACCTTTCCCCTGCTGGCAAAAATACCCCTGCTGGGCCCCCTGCTCAGCGGCAACACCCTGCTGGTCTATGTGAGCTGGCTGCTGGTCCCCCTGCTGTGGGTGATGATTTACAAAACACCCCTGGGCTTCCATCTGCGGGCAGCGGGGGAGTACCCCGAGGCCCTGCGTTCGGCAGGCAGAAATCCAAACCGGATGAAATGCCTGGCCAGCGTCCTTTGCGGTATGTTAAGCTGCCTGGCCGGAGCCCATCTGTCCCTGGGCTATCTGCGCATGTTTGCGGAAAACATGAGCGCTGCTCGGGGATATGTGGCCTTTGCCTGTGTCATCTTCGGCAGGGGCAACCCACCCCTGGTGTTTTTGGCAGCGCTGCTTTTCGGCTTTATTGACGCCCTTGGACTCCGCCTGCAAAAGGTTCTTCCCAGCGATCTGACCAGCATGGCCCCCTATGTGGTCACCGTGGTAATGATGGTGGCCGTGGTGCTGCTGGAAAAGCGCAAGAAGAAGCGGCTGGCCAGGCTTTCCAGATAAATTATTTCGAGTTATTCACATATTTTCATCAACTTTTCATAATTTTGTCAACATGTTTCCACATGTGGAAAACTTTTTTGTGCGCGCTTTTTCGACATCATTTTTTCCACATAAAGGCGTTTTTTTAGGTCAAATCTCACTTTTTCTGTGGAAAACAATGTGGAAAGTGTGGAAATCCTTGATTTTTCAGCAGAATCGACACAATCCGCCATTTTCCTTGGTTTCCAAAAACCGGGTCCAAAAGGGCCGACCCTGGCGATGAACCGATATCAATGCCCTCTGCTTGCTCAGGCCAGGAACCATGGGTATTCTTTTGTTTACGATGCATATTCCTTTGGAATGCTGTCATTTCTCCCAAAAGATTTCCATAGGATTACCAAAAACATGGAGGGGCAGTCATGACATTTTCTCTTCATCAATTGGTAACGAGTCGTCTGTCCCGATTGCGCCAATGCATCCTGTACCTGCTGTTGATGGCCATCCTTGCCTTGGGCCTGAACTCCCCCGGGATGGTTGTGACGATGAGCGGCCAAGAGAAAGGGCGCCTGGCCCCGGATGCCCTGGCCGGGCTGGTGGTGGCGCTTGACCCCGGTCATGGCGGGTATGACGGGGGAGCGCGGGCCCGGGACAGCGGCATTTGGGAAAAGGTGCTGACCCTGCAAATCGCCCGGCAGGTGGAGGAAGCCCTTCTCGCCCATGGAGCCAGGGTTGTGCTGACCCGGACGGAAGACGTGGCATTGGGTGAAAAGGGAGCGACGAACCGTTTGCGTAAAAGACGGGATCTCCAGGCCCGGCTGGACATCGCCCTGGAAGCGAACGCCACCGTACTGTTAAGCATCCACCTGAACGAATACCGCTCCCGCCAGGAAAGCGGACCGCAAGTATTTTACCAGTACGGCGGGGAGGATGGCCGACTGCTGGCCGGGGTCCTTCAGGCCGCGCTGCTGGACGAACTGGACCCGCCCAAGCGCCGGGTCGCCATGGCAGGAAATTACTATGTACTGCGCAGCCGGATTCCCTCCGCATTGGTGGAATGCGGCTTCCTGAGCAATGCCCGGGAGGAAGCGCTGCTTGTGTCACAGGAGTATCAAAAGCGTATCGGTATCGCATTGGCCAAAGGGCTGGCAGATTATGTGGACCTTTTGGCCCGCCAGGGACGCACGCCCCGGGACGCCTTTGGTGAGGTGGATGAGGATGCGCCCTGAATTGAGGCCCTATGGCACTTGAAACCCTGGGTCCGCCATGCTATCATCAGGGAAAGCCGGATGAAAGCGAGGCACGCCCATGCAAGATGGCTCCCTGTTTCCTCAGCCCCTGTCCCCTCAGGATGCGCGGCTCAAAAACCCACTAGCCCTTGCTTTCATCGGTGATACCGTATGGGATCTGCTGGTGCGCAGCCGCTTGCTTCGCTCCCCTCATCGGGTGAACACGCTGCATCGCCAGGCCATCGCCCTAGTAAACGCCGGAGCGCAGGCCCAGGCTTTGGCCCGCCTGTTGCCCCTGCTCAGCCAGGAAGAGGCCGATGTGCTGCGCCGGGGCCAGAATGCCCATGCCAGACACATGGTCCCCAAAAATCAGGATCCGGTGGCTTATTCCCAGGCTACTGGTCTGGAAGCGCTGCTGGGCTACCTGTACCTGAGCGGACAGGAGGCCCGCATCCTGGAACTGTTTGACATCGCTGTCCCAATGCCGTAAAATAAGATGTTGTCCTATATCCTGGCCGGGCATGGACAGGCCCTGCCGCCCACAGAAAGGAACCCATCCATGCCGCAATGCGTCCAGCGGGTGGAGCTGATCCGCTCCACCACAGATCCCCAGGAGTTGATCGCCCTTGGCGCGCGCCTTTGCTACGCGGGAGGCGATGTGGACGCGCTGCTTTGGCAGGTATCCCAAAAGGACCAGCAGGCATTCCTGCGCAAGCTCATGGAAATGGGGCACGAAAGCGTGCTGGAGCATGCCAGCTTTACCTTCCTGATGGAGGGGGTCAGCCGGGCACTGCTGGCCCAGATCACCCGGCACCGCATCGCCAGCTTCAGCGTCCAGAGCCAGCGCTATGTCAGCTATGAGCAGGGCTTTGGGTACGTCGTACCCCCTTCCATCCGCGCCCTGGGCCCGGAGGCCGTGGCCAGATACGAAGGCCAGATGGACCAGATTCACGAGTGGTACCGGGATTGGCAGCAAAGACTGGGCACCTCCGGGGAAAGCAGCAACGAAGACGCCCGCTTTGTACTCCCCAACGCCTGCGAAACCAGGATTCTGCTTACCATGAACGCCCGGGAACTGCGGCATTTCTTCTCCCTGCGAATGTGCAACCGGGCCCAATGGGAAATCCGCTCGGTGGCCACCGCCATGTTTGGACTCTGTTACCAGGCGGCCCCCGCTCTGTTTGAAAACGCAGGCCCCGGCTGTCTGCGGGGCCCCTGCCCCGAGGGAGCGAAGACCTGCGGGCAGTTGATGCAAAAGCGGGAGGAACGGCAGGCCCTCCTTGGGCAGCAAGGCCGGTAGCGCCTTGCCCCAAACCACGTTTCCTTTTTCCCACCCGAGCGCCCTCCCTCACCCATCAACAATCGAATGGAGATAACGGTATGGCATTTTATCAGGATCGGAACAATCGCAACAAGGAGCAAAAGCGCCGCAATGCCCAGATGCGCGGGGGCTTTGAGGATGAGGGCACCCGCTATTCCAATGCAGGACCCTCCCGTGGAGGCCGCAAGGCAGACAACCGGTTTACAGGTAACCGGGAAGTGGAAGGCAGGTCTGCAGGCAGCCGTGAAACACAAGGCCGCTTTGGAGGAGGTTTCCAGGGAAACGCCCGGAGAGATACACGGAGCATGGGCGGACAGCCCTCCGGATATGGCCCGCAGGGTCGTTCGCAGGGGCCAAGAGCCCAGGGGCCAAAGACTCAAGGGCCCAGGGTCCAGGGGCCCCGTCCTCAGGGCGACGATCGGAATTCCCGCGACTTTGCTCCCCGCGACTTCAGTCCCCGGGGCTTTGCTCCTCGCAGCCAAAGCCCACGGCCCTATGAGAGCCGTCCTCAGGGCGAACCCCGTAAGTTCAGCCCCCGCCCGCCCCAGGCCCGTCCCTTTGATTCCCATCCCGCCCATCCGCCCCGCCCTGCCCGTCCCCCTCGCCCTCAGGAAAACTATCGTCCTGTTCCCCCGGCTCCGCCGGCCTATAACGCCCCCACCAACCTGGAGGCTGCCGACGCCGTGCCCGCCGAAAACCTGTTGAGCGGCCGCAACCCCATCCGGGAAGCCCTCAAGAGCGGCCGGGACATCGAGAAGCTCATGGTGGCCCGGGGCGAGCTGTCCGGTTCGGCCAGGGAAATCGTGCAAATGGCCAAGGAACGGCATATCCCCGTGCAGCAGGTGGACCGGGCCCGGCTTGACGCCATCACCACCGGTCATCAGGGCATGCTGGCTTTTGCCTCCGCCTATCAATACCACACTGTGGAGGACATGCTGGCCCTGGCAAAGGAGAAGGGACAGGATCCCTTTTTGGTCCTGCTGGACGGCATCACCGACCCCCACAACCTGGGGGCGATCATCCGCACCGCCGAATGCGCGGGGGCTCACGGTGTCATTGTGCAGGAACGCCGGGCCGTCGGGCTGACCCCTGCCGCGGTGAAGGCCAGCGCCGGCGCTGTGGAGTACCTCCCTGTCGCCCGGGTCACCAACCTGACCCAGACCATTGCTGAGCTCAAGAAGGAAAAGCTTTGGATCTACGCAGCCCACATGGAGGGCGAGGATTACACCCAGGTGGATTACAGCGGTCCTCTCGCCCTGGTGGTGGGCGGGGAAGGGGAGGGCGTCAGCCGCCTGGTGCTGGAAGCCTGCGACAGGCGGGTATCGCTCCCCATACGCGGCCAGCTGGACAGCCTCAATGCCTCCGTGGCGGCCGGAATTTTGCTGTATGCGGCCATGAAGGGCCGGTAAGCCATGAAGCCCCTGCTGTATGTAGACGGCTACAATGTGATTGGCGCGTGGGCCGAAGCTGAAAGGAATGGGTGGCCCCTGGACGAATGCCGTGACCGCCTGACCCATCTGCTGGAGGATTATGCGGGCTATACAGGCCAGGAAGTTTGGCTGGTCTTTGATGGCCACAAGGCAGACCGCCTGATGCGCAGCGTGGATCGCCGTGCCGCCCTCACCGTCGTGTATACCAAGCACGGGGAAACGGCAGACCAGTATATTGAGCATATGTGCCAGAACCTGCCCCGCTATCGGGAAGCCCGGGTAGCCACCAGCGACAATACGGAGCAAACCCTCATCCTGGGGCGCGGCGCTACCCGGCTGAGTGCACGGGAGCTTCTCTCGGAGCTGCACAGCGAGCGCAGCCTGGGACAAGCCCGCCATCAATCCTCGCCTGCCCCGGAGGGAAGCGCGGTTCGCGCCGCCCTCTCCAAGGAGGTTCATGCCCAATTGGAGTCCCTGCGCAGGCAAAAATGACGAAAGCAGGAGTGGACCCATGACGATCCGCAACGATCTCCCTTCTCCCCTGGATCCTGAGACAATCCTGCCTGAGGATCCCGATGAGAGCTCCGCCACATTTTCTCTGGCGGAGGACCCGGATGAGTTGTATGACGATCTCCCGGAAAACGCCCCCAGCCTCCACGCTGCCAAGGCAAGCTCCTCCTGGGAAAACACAATCCAAAAGCAATATGCCGATCAAACTGACGAGCAGATCGTGGCCTTGGCCCAGGGCGGCGACAGCGTTGCCCTGGAATACCTGCTCAGCAAGCACAAAAACTTTGTCCGTTCCAAAGCCCGCAGTTATTTTCTGATTGGCGCCGATCATGAGGACATTGTGCAGGAAGGGATGATTGGTCTTTTCAAAGCCATCCGGGATTATCAACCGGAGCGGCTGAGCAGTTTTCGCGCCTTCGCAGAGCTGTGCATCACCCGGCAAATCATCACAGCCATCAAGACCGCCACCCGGCAAAAGCATGTGCCTTTGAACAGCTATGTGTCTCTCAACAAGCCCATTTACGACGAGGAGAGCGATCGCACCCTCATGGATGTGATTGTGGAAGGCCGGGCACAGAATCCCGAGGAACTCATCATTGGCCGGGAGGATCTGGTGTCCATCCGGGACCGGGTGGACCAGGTGCTCTCCGGGCTGGAGCAGGACGTCCTCAACGCCTATCTGGACGGCAAAAGCTATATGGAAATCGCCGAGAAACTGGGGCGGCATGTAAAGTCCATAGACAACGCCCTCCAAAGGGTCAAACGCAAGCTGGAAAAGTTTCTGGAGGACACCAAGTCGGAGGAGGAGGAGTAACCACACCCCAGGGTCATGCAGGATTTTCCCCGGCCTGTGCGTCCTAATAGGAGGAGTGTTCTTCACGGCCCCATTTCCCTGAAAGGAGGCATGCCGATGAGCCTGGAAATCTACGAGGTAGTTTCCCAAGGCGCGCGCTACTGGTTCATCTTCCTGATGGTGGTCATCGCGTGGCGAAGCTACCGCTGGCTGGCCCGGGACCGCAAGCAGCGCAAGAAACGGCTACGCCTTCTGCCGGACGCGGGCTATGTGGGAGAACTGGTGGTGCAAGTCGGCTCTGAGGAGTTCCCCACCGGCACCGTGCTTTCCGTACCCCGGGAGGGCACCCTGGGCTCTGCCCGGGCCTGCGACCTGTGCGTTCCCCTTCCCGGAGTTTACAAAAAGCATCTCTGGTTCCGCTATGAGGATGGGACCGGCCTCCGGGTCCGCCCCTTCCGCGGTTGCCATCTGGAAGTGGACGGCATCCTGTGTGAGAATCGCAGACAAGGGCTTTTGATGCTTCACGGCTCCCGCCTGTCCGTGGGGGAGTGTATGCTGCGCCTGCGCATGTTCGCAGGTTTTGAAACCATCACCCGCGCGGTATCCAACCCCCAGGAGGACCTGGAAGCGGTGCGGGAACCGGAGGATGAGGATGCCCCACAGCCTTCCGCAGTGGCTTTTACTCCCCAGCAGCTGGCTCTGTGGCAAGCCCAGCAGCAATGGCAGCAGCAATACTGGGCTATGGCTGCCCAGGCTATGGCCACCCAGGCCACAGCCCAGGCTCTCCAGGGCCTCTCCCTGGCCCAGGCACAATCGGCTGCTCAGGAAGTCTATGGGGGCGAGACGGACGAGGATGCCCTCCCGGACCCGGTCGATCCGCCTGCCGCGGAAGATTTCAGCCAGGAGGAGCCCTGGCCCTATATCCCTCAGCCCAAATCCACAGCCGTTTTTGAAAATCACGGGTATACCTATCCCGAGATTGTGGAGGAGGACCCTGAGAGTGATGACCCCAGCGACGAGGATCTGACGGATGCCGCTGCCCCGCCCAAGAGCCTGTACGTGGAGCCGGACGAGGCGGAACGGGCCAAGCGGGTCCTGTGGGATAAATACCTGGGAGGGAGGCACAAGCGATGAGGCAAACGCGGCGCGCTTCTGCTCCCAAGGCTCCTTCCAGACGTCATCCGGACCGCAGGCTGGTGTGGGTGATCATGCTCTTCTTTTTCAGTGCCTTTTTGCTGATCTCCCTTAAGGGGCAGATCCACTGGCAGGGGCTGGCCTTGGCTTTGGTGGTTCCGGTGCTTATCTATATCGCCACCATGTGGCTGCCCCGCTTTTTCCCGGCGGATAAGCTGCTGCTGGCCATTGCAAACTTCCTCTGCGCCCTGGGTGTGCTCATCCTGTACTCCACCGACCAGGGGACGGATACCACCCGAGGCCTGCAGCAGGCTGTCTATTACGGCATTGGCATCATTGCCATGCTTTTTTGCATCCTTCTGGTGCGTTACATCCGCCGGTGGAAATTCATGATTATCCTCATCATGGGGGGGGCGGCCATCCTGCTGGCCCTGCCCCTTGCTATCGGCACGGAGCAAAATGGCGCCACCAACTGGATCAATGTGGGCGGCACCAGCCTCCAGCCCAGCGAAATTGTTAAAATCGCCCTGCTGCTCATCCTCAGCTACTACCTAAGCGAGCGGCGTTTTCTGCCCTGGTTTCTCTTCGCGGGGTTCTCCCTGGTGATTCTGATGTTCCAGATGGACCTGGGCACCGCCCTGATCTACTACGCCACTACGTTGTTCCTGTTCTATTCCGCCACCGGTAACCTGCCCTTGACCGGCCTGGGGATTTTGGGCAGCGGCGGTGCGGCAATTTTGGGTTATCAGATGTTTGCCCACGTCAAAAAACGGGTGGCCATCTGGCGCAACCCCTGGATCTACTATGAAACCTCCGGATATCAGATCGTACAGATGCTTATGGCCATCGCCTCCGGCGGACTTCTTGGCGTGGGTCTGGGTCTGGGCGCGCCCCGGGTGATTCCCGTGTACTTTACGGACTGTATCTTTGCCGTGATCTGCGAGCAGTTTGGCATCATCTTTGGCATCCTGGTGCTGGTCATGTACGTGATCCTGATTCTGCGGGGCACCTCCATCGCCACCTCCGCCCGCAGCAGTTTCCATGCCCTGCTGGCCATGGGCTGCACCGTGATCCTGGGCATCCAGACCTTTGTGATCATTGGCGGCGTTCTGAAGCTCATCCCCTTAACCGGCGTCACAATGCCCTTTGTAAGCTACGGCGGCACCTCCATGGTGAGCTGCATGGGGATCATCGGCCTTCTGCAGGGGGTTGCCAGCATCAACCAGGACGACCTGGCTTACGATTACGAAATCAGCCATTCCCTCCAGGAGGAGGGCCAACTGCCGGAGGCTTGAAAGGAGGACTCCCCTTGAAACAGCAGCGCATGCGCTTTCGCCTGCTCACTTTGTTCATCATTGCCCTCTTGGGCGTGGCTGGGGTGTATGGCTTCTATTCGGTTTCCACCTACGGCAGCCGCTGGTTTTCCAGCGCGAAAAACACCCGCTACCAGTCTGCCAGGCGCACCGTCAACAAGGGGGACATCATTGACCGCAAGGGCGTGGTCCTGGCTACCACCAACAAGAACGGAGACAGGGTCTATCAAAGCAATATCAAAAGCCGCAGCGCTGTGGTTCACCTGATTGGAGACGAGGAAGGCAATGTTGCCAACGGGGTGGATTCCTTCCAGGCCTCCTATCTGCTGGGCTTTGAAACCTCCCTCAGCGAGCGGATCAACGCCCTGCTCCGGGGTGAAACCCGGCGGGGGGACGATGTGACCCTCACCGTGGACAGTGCCCTTTGTACCGAGATTACGCGCGCCTTTGCCACCAATGGAAATACCGCCGGCAAAAGCGGCGCGGCTGTGGTGATGAATTACAAAACCGGCGAAGTGCTCGCCCTGGTGAGTCTGCCGGTGTTCGACCCTGCCAATCTGACCGACAAGGACCGGGCCAACCCCCAGCATCCCTTCTGGAACCGGGCTCTCCAAAGCACCCTTCCCCCAGGTTCCACTTTCAAGATCATTACAGCTGCCGCTGCCCTTGCCAACATGGCGGATGCCACCGAGCATCTGTATGAATGTACAGGAGCCACCCAGGTGATGGATCAGCTGATCCACGACTATGGCAAGGCACAGCATGGAACACTGAACCTGGAACGGGCTTTCACCGTGAGCTGCAACAACGCCTTCTCACAATGCGCCCTGATTCTGACCGACAATGTCCTGCGCGCCACAGCGGAAAACTTCGGCTTCAATGACAACTTTCTTTTCCGGGACTTCGTGGTGGAAAACAGCATCTACCCCACCACAGGCCGCAACGCCGTACAAGTTGCCTGGAGCGGCGTAGGCCAGAGCCAGGTGGGCGCAACCCCGCTGCACATGTGCATGGTGGCCGCCTCCATAGCCAATGAGGGTGTGATGATGGAGCCCCGGCTCCTGGCCAAGGTGCAAAGCCCCGCCGGGGTGGTTCGCCTTCGCTATTCCCAGAAGGTGTACGCCCGGGTCTGCGACACGCAGACCGCCCGGACCCTGGACCAGTTCATGAAAAATGTTGTCTCCAAGGGCACAGGCACTGCCGCCAGGGTCAACGGCCTCACCATTGCCGGCAAGACCGGCAGCGCTGAGGGCGCCATCGACGGCAAGGATGCCACCCATGCCTGGTTCGTGGGTTATATCGCCCAGCCCGAACTGCCCTATGCCCTCTGCGTTCTGGTGGAGGGCGGCGGCAGCGGCGGTAGCGTGGCCGCCCCCATTGCCGCAAGGATTTTCAAATATTTAAAGGACAATTACACAAGATAGGGAACTGACTTCCTATTCCCATTCCTCAGGGGAAGGCTGTTCCCTCTCCAGCCAATACCCCCGGCCGGACAAATCCCTGCCGATAAAGCGGTAGTCATACAGCTCCCGGCGCAAGGTCGCGGGGTCCCCGAAGGTATGCCATCCATTCAGCAGCTCGGCCAGCTCTTTTTCCGTATAGATCCGCTCCGGCTCCATTTTTTCCGCCAGGTACCTGAGCGCCCACATCCTCGACTTCCGCTTTGCCGGATAAGACACCAGCCTTTTATCCGCGTCCAGAAAGTTTTTGATCTTCTGCGCTGTTTCTTCCATTGATCACACACCTCCAACCCGTCCAAGCTCGCTGCACAAATCAGTGGCCAGCATACCCCTTTCGCCCCAGGCTCTGGCGGCTGCCATACCCGCCAGTCCATGCAAAGCGGTTCCTGATTGCAAAACCTGGAAGAGGCTTCCTTCAAAGGCTCCCTGGGCCTTCATCGCCAGCAGGGCAGCCAAAATTCCAGTCAGGGCATCCCCGCTACCCCCTTTGGCCATGCCGGGGGTCCCAAGCACATTCAAACCCTTCTCTTTTCCGGATAGCAGCACGCTGGCCGCTCCCTTGAGGACGACGCAGGCTCCATAGCAGCTTTGTATGGCAGCTGCCGCGCCAGGTGCGTCCGCTGCCACCTGGGCCGTATCCATCCCCAGCAGCCGCGCCGCTTCCCCCGGATGAGGGGTCAGAATCTGATGGGGTGTCAGCAGAGGCCTTGGGATTTCCCGTTGTTCCGCCAGCCAGGCCAGTCCATTCAGCCCGTCAGCATCCAAAACGGCAGGCTTGCCTGTATGGCCCAGAAGTGCCATCAGTCCCTTCATCAGCTCCCTGGCGTAGGCATCCGTGCCCAGGCCCGGGCCAATGGCCACGCTGTCGGCCTTTTCCATTACCCCGGCCAGCAACCCCAAAGCTCCGGCTGCGTCGCCTGTGGGCAGCGGCAGGCAGGTAGCGCAGGGGCAAAGGCTCTGCACAATATGGACAATCTCCAGGGGACATGCAACCGTTACCAGCCCGGCTCCCGTCCGCATGGCCGCGAGGGCGCAAATTGCTGCCGCTCCCGCCATCCCCAGACTGCCGGCCACCACCAGCACCCGGCCAAAACTCCCCTTATGGCACACCCTGGGCCTGGGGCGAATCAGATCCGCAAGGTCGGATTCCTCCAAAACCCGGTATCCCTCCACCTCATCCCGCGCAGGGGGGAGGCCAATATCCGCCACTGTGATCCGGCCGCTGAGATTTAGGCCTGCTCCCAGATACAGCCCGGGCTTGGGCCGGTGAAAGGTGACTGTTTCCGTAGCGCGGACGGCCGCACCCATGATCTCCCCCGTTTCACCATGCAGACCGGAGGGGATATCCACGGCAACGACCGGAACTCCATTCCCGTAGGCTGCTTCCATCAGGCGGCACAGCTCTGCCGCCCGCCCCGTGATTTCCCGGCTCAAACCGGTGCCAAAGAGGGCATCGATAACGCAGGCGGTATCCGGGGGGATCCCTGGCAAAGCCCCCGTATCCTCTTCCTCCAGAACCTTCAGACGGACCCAGGGGGCTTCTCTTTCCAGCCGGGTTTTCTGCTCCCCGGTCTCCCATGACAGCTGCCCCGCCATCAACCAGACCGTAGCAGCACGCTCAGGCCGCCCTGCACAAAGAATCCGCAGGGCGGCCAACCCGTCTCCTCCATTGTTGCCGGTGCCACAGACACAGTGAATCCTGCCGGGCCTGTTTTGCAGATGCCGTTCCACTGCCTGGGCAACCGCGGCCGCGGCGCGTTCCATCAGCTCTGTCCCGGTCACGTCCGTATCGGCCATGACCCTGGTCTCCAGCATTTTCATTTCCCTGGGAGTAATGGTTCTCAGCATGAATCCTCCTTGGAAAGGTCCTATTCAATCAATGCCACAGCCGCAGCCAGGCCCGCCTCATGGGTGAGGCTGAGCCAGGCCTGTTTCGCTCCCAGGCTGTTCATTTTCTCCAGCGCCGTTCCTGTGAGTCGGAAGGCGGGCTTGCCCCCTGCCTCGTGTATCACGGCCACATCCAGCAGCGATACACCGCCGCCGATGCCCACACCCAGCGCTTTCACAAAGGCCTCCTTGGCCGCGAACATTGCCGCCATACTCTGGGCCGCCATCCTGCCCCGGGCCTTTACATATTCCTGCTCCTCCGCCGTAAAATAGCGGCGCAGAAAGCGATCGTCCTGATCCAGCAGCCTTTCCATCCGGGCAATCTCACACAGGTCCAGTCCTATGCCGATCATGGCTGCTGACCCATATACACCGCATTGTAGATCGCCCGGGCCGTTACTTCCGCCGCTGCCGCACATAGCTGCACAAAGTTGACCTCCGCGTCCACCCGGCCCGTAGCCAGGGAAAATACCGTGTCGCCGTCCATCTGGGTATGCACCGGACGGATGGACCGGGCCAGTCCGTCATGGCCGCAGGTGGCCATCCGGTTCGCCTCCGCCTTGGTAAGCAGCGCGTCCGTGGCCACCACAACCAGCGTGGTGTTCTGGCCCGGCTTTGGGAATCGCAGCAGCTCCGGCGCGGCAACCGCGCCGTAGAGCAGGCTCTCGCAGGTAACCGGGGTGCCGTCCGCCAGATGCCCGCATGCAAGCAGCTTTCCTGTATGGGGCTCATAAATGTCCCCGCAGGCATTGACCGCCGCAATGGCTCCCACGGTCACGCCGCAGGCCAGGGTGATGCTGGCCGTTCCCACCCCGCCGGCAGCGGGGATGCTGCCCGGTACCAGCTTGCCCACGGTGGCTCCAATGCCCGCTCCGTGACGGCCCTGCTCCACTGCCTTGGCGGCATTCTTGCATGCCTGCCTGCCCATCACCGCATCCGGCCGGGCTTTGGCGTCCCCTATCGCCAGGTCAAAGAGTACCGCGGCCGGCACGATGGGCACCCGGCAGATCCCGGTGTCAAAGCCCACATCATTCTCCTCCAAAAAGGCCATCACGCCGCTGGCGGCGTCCAGCCCGAAGGCACTGCCCCCGGCGAGCACCACTGCATTGGCCGCTTCCACCGCGTTGCCGGGACGGGCCAGATCCGTTTCCCGGGTTCCCGGAGCCGCGCCCCGCACATCCGCTCCCAGCACCGCTCCTTCCCGGCCGCACAGCACCACGGTCACGCCGGTCTTCCCCTTGGGGTCATCCGCCTGACCCACCCGAATGCCGTGAACCTCTGTGATTTCTCCTGCAAACTTTGGTTTACGCATAGGCCCTCTCTCCTCTCACCGAAACATCGCCGCTTAACACCCTGCGGCGCTCTCCCTGTTCATCTGTGACCCACAGGGCCCCAGTTTCATCCAGGGCTTCCGCCCTGCCCAGGAATTCCCCTTGTATGCCCGTCACCCGGACCCTGGCTCCCAAGGTTACCGAGCGGCGCAGATACTCCGGCAGAATTCCCTGCAATCCTTGATTTTCAATGGCTTCAACAGCCTTCTCCATTCGTGACAGATAAGCGCAAAGCAAAGCGCGGCGGTCAATGGGCGGAAGCTCTCTGGCGTCCTGACCGGGCATATCCCCGCTCCCGGCCAGCTTCCCTTGCTCCAGCCAGAGGGAGGTGGCCTTGTCCTCCAACTCTCCTCCAAAGTGCCGCTGGTTCACATTGACTCCCACGCCCATCACCACAAAGCGGATACCGTCCATGTCCGCACTGATCTCGCTGAGGATGCCCGCACATTTTTTTCCACCAATCAGCAGGTCATTGGGCCATTTGATGCCCACCGACAGCCCCAGCACAGTCTCCTCCACTGCCCCGGCCATGGCTGTGGCAGCCGCCAGGGTACACAGCTGTGCCTTTTCCGTGGGCATCGCAGGGCACAGCAACAGGGAATGGAGAAGGTTCTCCCCCAAGGCCGCCTCCCAGCGCCGGCCCAGGCGGCCCTTGCCCTCGGTTTGCAGCTCGCACACCGCCAGGCTCCCCCTGGCCGCGCCCTGATAAGCCATAGCCTTGAGCACGGTGTTGGTGCTGGTCATGTCTGGTTTGTAGAAAATATCCCCCCGCCCTGCCCACTGGGTAGAAAGATCCATGGCAAGATAGCCCGGCAGCAGGCTGTCGGGCCTTGGGACCAGCCGGTAGCCTCGCTTACCGGCGCTGTTGATATCGTAGCCTTCCTCCCGGAGCTTTTCCACCCGCTTCCAGACAGCGGCACGGGTGATCCCCAGGCTTTCGCAAAGCCGCTCTCCGGAAATATACCCGGTATGGGACAGAAGGGAAAGAAGCGGATCCATCGCCCCACCTCCTATGCCCCTATTGTACTCCCATTGCCCTCAGGATTCAAGGGAGGTACCAAGCACGCGCCCCACAGCCTCCTCCAGGGAACCGCATACGTGAAAACCGGACCGGCAAAGCTGCTCCCGGCTCTGGTGCCCCTGGCATACCAGGATGCAATCCACACCCATCTCCCTGGCTACCTGGGCATCATGAAGCGTATCCCCCAGGAGTACGCAGTCCTCCGGGGGAAGGAAAAGGCGCTTCAGGCAGGCCTTGCCCAGGTCCTCCTTGCTGGTGGCATAGATATGATCCAGGCCCAGCACCTCCTGGAAGCAATGGCGAATGCCGTATTGGTTAAGCTGCTTTGTCAGAATGTCCACCTGGCTGGCGGAGAGGATGGCCTGGGGAATCCGTGCCCGGGCTATTGCCTCCAGGGCTTCCCGGGCTCCCCGATGCAGGGGAATCTCTTCGCAGCCCCGCACGTACTCGGCCATCCAGGCGTTGGCGACCTCCACAAAGTTTTCGTCCGTTACCCCCGCCTGCTCATAGTACAGCCGCACGGGAAAGGTGAACTGGCGATGATACTCCTGAAGGCTGTCCACCCTGGGCAGGCCAAAACGCGGAAACACGCGGTTTCTTACGCCAATGGCATAGTCCCGGTCATCCAGCAGGGTACCGTTCCAGTCCCAGAAAACGAAGCGATACGAAGGGCGGGAGGCCGGTACTCCCTGCCTCCCGTCCGCGCCGCTGATCTGATTGTCAGTAGGCCTTTGCAAAATAGATCACCTTATCCGCCTTTTCGCCGCAGCATACGCAGTGATCCCCCACGGGCTGCTGGTCAAAGGGCATGTTACGGCTGGTTACGCTCATCTCCGCCTTGATCCGGTCTTCGCAGGCCCGCTCCCCGCACCACATGGCCTTGGCAAAGCCGTTCTCGGTGGCCTTTTTCAGTTCCTCCATATTGGAGACCACTTTGATTCGCCCATCCCGGAACTCCCTGGCGATGGCGAACATGTTTTTCTGAATATCATCCAGAAGCAGGGGCAGCTTATGGGATAGCTCCTGAAGTGCCACTTCCTGCTTTTCATAGGTATCCCGCCGAAACACGATGCACTGGCCCTTTTCCAGATCCCTGGGGCCGATCTCAATGCGGAGGGGTACGCCCTTCAGCTCCCAGTCGTTGAACTTGAAGCCGGGGGACAGGGTGTCCCGGTCATCCAGCTTGACCCGTAGGCCCTGGGCCTTCAGCTGGTCATAAAGCTCCTGGCACTTCTCCATGACGCCCCCCTTGTGGGCGGCCACCGGCACGATCACCACCTGAATGGGCGCAATGCGGGGAGGCAGCTTCAGCCCCCGCTCATCTCCGTGGGTCATGATGATGGCCCCGATCAGACGGGTGGTGGTCCCCCAGCTGGTTTCGTGCACATAGGTCAGCTTGCCTTCCTTGTTCAGGTACTGAATGTTGAAGGCTTCGGCGAAGTTGGTGCCAAAGTTGTGGCTGGTGCCGGCCTGAAGGGCCTTGCCGTCCTGCATCATGGCTTCCATGCTGTAGGTGGCCTGCGCCCCGGCGAACTTTTCCTTGTCGCTCTTTCTGCCAATCAGCACGGGAATGGCCAGTTCCTCTTCCACTACCTCCCGATAGACCTCCAGCATCTGCAAGGTCTCCTCCTGGGCTTCTTCGGCGGTGGCATGGATGGTATGTCCCTCCTGCCAAAGGAATTCGGCAGTGCGGAGGAAAGGCCGGGTGGTCTTTTCCCAGCGCATCACGCTGCACCACTGGTTATACTTCATGGGCAGGTCCCGCCATGAACTGACCCACTTGCTGTACATGGCACAGAAGATGGTTTCGCTGGTGGGACGGATGGCCAGACGCTCCTGCAAGGGCTCGTTTCCCCCCTGGGTCACCCAGGCGACCTCCGGCGCAAATCCCTCCACATGCTCCGCTTCCTTCAGCAGCAGGCTTTCGGGAATCAGCATGGGCATGTACACGTTTTGATGGCCGGTCGCCTTAAAGCGTTTGTCCATCTCCTCCTGAATGCGCTCCCAAATCGCGTATCCATAGGGCCTGAGCACCATACAGCCCCGCACGGGTGCGTAATCCACCAACTCTGTTTTCATAATGACATCCGTATACCATTGGGAAAAATCCTCGTCCCGAGGCGTGATGTGCTCCACAAAACCCTGTTTCTTCTCGTTTCCCTGCTCCGCCATGTCTACCCTCTCCTTTGTCCCCGGATATGAAAAAAACCCGCTTCGCTCCCGCCACGGCCAAAGGCCATGCGTTGGGACGAAGGGAGCCTTCGCGGTACCACCCGACTTAAAACGCGCAAGCGTTTTCACTTTTCTGCCTGCTAACGGGGGCTAACCGTCGGGGATTGGCCGACTTCACGAAAGCGGGATACGCCCTGCGCCGGATGAAAACCCTTTCAGCCCATGGGGTTTCTCTCTTTCCTGCGGCGGGAGGGGCGCGCTCTTCCGTCACCCAACAGGGCGCAAACATCATAGCATAGTTGCCCCGGGTTTGCAAGCCGGGTGAACCAACCCCCTTTTACATCCTTTGTCGAACGATTTTCCGGGGATCCGACATTATTCGACAGGAAAACCCGTTGCAGATTCATTTTCCAGTGGTTATCCTATATATGTCGATGGACTATCACTATATATAGATGCCATGGATGAAAGGAAGGGTTACAAGCGATGTTCACAAAACGGACCACCGAAACGACTGACGAGTTCCACTTCTTGCGGGAACGGGCTGCAGAGCTGCTGGATGAGGGAAAAGTCGAGCAGGCCATGGAAATGCTCCAAGTCATCGACAAGGAACAGCTCCGCCTACTCAAGCCTCTCCTGAAGGAAGCCTACCGCGCCGCTCCCTGACCAAGTGTAATAGAAAACCGGACTCCTCCCCCATTGTTAGCACTCGTTTGTATCGAGTGCTAATTTTTTCTTGATTCCGGCGAAAACCTTTGGTATAATCTGTTCATGAGGCTTTTGCCCGAAAAGACTCATGAACAGATCAAACTAGGAGGCATTCCATTACCATGCAAAAAGGCAGCATTTCCATTCACGCACAAAACATCATGCCCATCATCAAGCGGTGGCTTTACTCCGATAAGGACATCTTCATCCGGGAGATGGTCTCCAACGCCTGCGACGCCATCGTCAAACAAAAGATGGCTTATCCGGGGTCAGAGGATGAATACCGGGTCACCGTAACCCTGGATGAGAAACTGGGCGAGATCCGCTTCAGCGACAATGGCATCGGCATGACCGCCGGGGAAGTTGAACGCTACATCAACCAGGTGGCTTTCTCCGGTGCGGAGGAATTTCTCAAGAACTACCAGGGGGACGAGAAGGGCGGCATCATCGGCCACTTCGGTCTGGGCTTCTACTCCGCCTTTATGGTGGCGGACAAGGTGACCATCGAGACCCTGAGCGGAAGCGAAGGGGCTGTACCTGTGCGCTGGGTCAGCGAGGATGGCATGCAGTTTGAGATGGAGGACGGCAGCCGTACCCAGCGGGGTACGGACATCATCCTGCACATCGGCGAGGAAGACAAGGAGTTTTTACAGGAGTATAAGGTGCGGGAGATTCTGCGCCGGTACTGCGGCTTTATGGCCACCCCGGTGTATCTGCAGGTGGTCAAGGCGGAGGAGCCCAAGGAGGACAAGGATGCCCAGGACTCCAAGGATGAACTCAAAAAGGATGGGGAGGCCCCCGCTCCCAAGGCCGAAGAGCCCAAAGCACCTGAGCACATCAACGACCTGGCGGCCCTATGGCTCAAAAACCCCAAGGATTGCACCGCCGAGGAGTACAACAACTTTTACAAGCGGGTGTTCCACGCTTTTGAGGACCCGCTGTTCTACGTTCACCTGAACGTGGACTATCCCTTCAACCTGAAGGGGATCCTCTATTTCCCCAAGATCACCAACGATTTTGGCACCCGGGAGGGGGAGATCAAGCTCTTCTCCGGTCAGGTCTTTGTCGCCGACAACATCAAGGAGGTCATCCCAGAGTTTTTGATGCTGCTCAAAGGCGTCATCGACTGCCCGGATCTGCCCCTGAACGTGAGCCGCAGCTTCCTCCAAAACGACGGGTACGTCAAAAAGCTCTCCGCCTACATCACCCGCAAGGTGGCGGACCGGCTGGTCAGCCTGTTTACCACTGAGCGGGAGACCTACCAGCGCTACTGGGACGACATCCATCCCTTTGTGAAATACGGCTGCATGCGGGATTCCAAGTTCTTCGACCAGGTAAAGGACAGCCTGCTGTACAAGAGTACCAAGGGCGATTATCTGACCCTTCAGGAGTATGTCTCCAAAAACGAGGGGACCCTGGGCAAAAAAGTGATCTACACCAACGATCCTGCCCGCCAGGCCGCCTCCGTGGCTCTCTATGAGGCCAAGGGCATTGACGTGGTGGTGCTGGATGCCCTGATTGACCTGAACTTCGTCAGCTTTGTGGAGTATTCCGGCAGCGGAGAATCCGTAACCTTTGCCAGGGTGGATGCGGACGCCAGCAGTTTCACCCAGGAGCAGGACGGGGAAGAAGAGGCCCTCAAGACGGACGAGAAAAAGCTGGACGAGCTCTTTAAAGCCGCCCTGGGCAAGGAAGATCTGACCTTGAAACTTCAAAAGCTCACCGACGCCTCACTGCCCGCTTTGCTGGTGCAGGAGGAACAGAGCCGCCGTTTTACCGAGATGAGCAAAATCTATGGCCAGGACTTTAAAATGCCCGAGAAATATACCCTGGTGCTGAACCAGAACAGCCCTGTGGTGCAAAGCCTCCTCGCCGCTCCGGAAGGTGAGAAGCGCGATCTCATGATCGGGCAGCTTTATGATCTGGCTCGCATGAGCACCCGCCCTCTGGAAAAGGAAGAAGTGACCGCCTTTTTGAGCCGCAGCCACAAGCTGCTGGAACTGCTGGGACAATGATGCCGAAGGGCAACTAAAGGCCGCCTCCACCAGGGCGGCTTTTTGCTATCCAGCATCCGTTTGTAACAAATCTGCAATAAAAGCAGGATTCCGGAACAAAAAACCGTATTCTTTATTTGTCTGCCCTTTTTACGCACCATCCGGCCCACTGGGCTTTAAATAGGAAAGGAGCCACAGCATGATGAAACGTTTTCTATGCGCCATCCTCTGTGCGCTGCTGGGTACAGCCTGTGTCATCCCTACTCCGGTTGCATTGGCCAGCCAAATGCCCAGGGATATCATCCCCCTGGATGATGACGCGCTGCCGGAGCCTGCCCCGGGCCAGCACCATTATCTGATGGCCTGCGTGGACACCTGGAAGGCCAATCCCAAAAATCTGGGCAATACGGACGGGGTGATCCTGGTCACCCTGGATACCAACGCCAAGCGTCTGATTTTTACGACCTTCACCCGGGAGATGCTCATCAAACGTCCGGACGGGGGGATCGGCCGCATCACCTATATTGCCAAGAATTACGGCCCTGAAGCCCTGTGCAACATCATCAGCACCCATTTTGGGATCAAGGTGGACAAGTATATCCTCTTCAGTATGGACGATGTGCAGACCATCATCGACGCCATGGGCGGGGTGTACATCACCGTCACCGATGCCGAGGCCGATTACCTCAACCGTTACCGCATCAGCCGGGACAGCACCACCCCCAGCATGGACAAGGCAGGCACTTATCTCTTTGGCGGCCACGCCGCCGTGATCTACATGCGCATCCGCAAGGTGGGCAACGAAGGCGACGCGGGCAGAACCCGGCGTATGCGCACCGTGCTGAGCACGCTGGCCTCCAAGTACGACAACATTACCCTCAGCCAGGCCCTGGAAATCCTCAAAGCCGTTACAGACCATTCATGCATCACCAACCTGACCCTGACGGACCTCATGGAGGCGGTGGGATACGCCATGCAATTGCGGGGCGTAGAGCCGGAGGGGCTGCAAATGCCCCCCAACGAGGCCATGGAGCCCATCGTCTACGCAGGTATGAGCACCCGTCAGGTGGACTTTGAACTGTGCAGGCAGCGTCTGGCGGAATTTCTGGACAGCGGGTTTTCCGTGGTTGAAGCCAAGTAGGGCTGATCACAGTAGTGATGATGGAGCGGTAAGGATATGGACAAACCCACTAGAAGGCAACGAGGTCCAAAAAAGCCCGAAATCCCCGTGATCTGGGATGCCGCGTGCAGGGAGATCCCCATCTGTTCCACCATGCTAGGCGGCATCCAACGAATGGCAAACAAGAAACGCTATGCCGTCCGGATCTATGGCAGCTGCGAGGAGTTGGCCGCCGATTCCAATGCCAGCGCTACGGTGATCGTGGTAGGCTTTGAATCAGCCCGGCTTCTTACGGTTTTTCAAGAGCTTCATGCATTGGGCAAACGAATCGTCGTCACCAGCATGGATGCGGATCACATCGACTCCCATTACTCCTGTGCCACCTTTTCGCGACGCATTGTAACGGAGCAAATGCTGGACTATTTGCTGGATAAGGGATGCCGACGTATCGCTTTGGTCGGATGCGGTGAGCGTTCCGTCAACGACATGGTCCACAGCGATGCCATGGAGAAATATCTCTCTAAGCATCATCCGGAGGCTTATGGCCGGACATTCTGGTATTGTGCCCGTATTGCCGAGAGCTTTCAGGAACTTCTGGCCCACCGGCCTACCTTTGACGCGGTGTTGTGCCCCAACGATTTTGCAGCTGTGGCATTTTTGCATTTCTGTGAGGAAAACGGCCTGCGAGTACCGGAGGACCTTCTGCTGGCCTCCATCAAGGGCAGCTGCGTCAGCCAATACTGTAAGCCCTCCATCACCTCCCTATCTGTGGATTTTGATTCCATTGGCGTCCATTCCGTGTCCACATGGCTCTTTTTACAGGATATTGAGGATGACAGCCTTCAAGTAAGGCTGACCATCCCCGGGCAAATTACCGCCCGGGAAAGCACCGGTCAAAGCACACCGCATGCAACGCAGTACACCCCCCCTCCTCTCATGGATGGCAGCTATCAGGGAGGCCCTTTCTACGGAGAACCCACTCTGCAAGCGCTGATGAGGATTGAGCGCTGTCTTCAGGGTTGTGATGAGCTGGATCTGCGCATCATTGGCCGGCTGATGAGTTCGGACAGCTACGAAAAAATTGCCGAGAACCTTTTCCTGTGCGAAAGTTCCCTGCAATACAGGGTACACAACATCTTCCAGCGCGGACAAGTGAATGACCGCAGAATGTTCGTAAAGCTCCTGAACGATAACTTTACCCGAAACAACAGTTTTTAGTATGCACAGCAGCATGACCCGATCCAAACAAATGCTCCCCCCGCGATATCCGGGAGGAGCATTTGTATAATTAATATATTTTACTGCCAATTCATACAAAAGTCAACCCGAAATTGCTGCTGGGGATGGAAAAAGAATCACCTCCCCTTTTCTCCACTGATCCTATATAATGAGGGACATACAGAAACAAACCATATGCGAAAGGGCGGCGTCCGGATGCGTGTACGCGAAAATTATCTGCCCCCCACGACGGCGCTGGGCCGCAGCGACCGCCGTCTGGGTATTCTTTTGGTCCTTCCTGTTGTGTTTTTTATGCTGGTTCTGGTGGCCTATCCCCTGGTCAACCTTATCACCCTAAGTGTGCAAAACTACAACATGCTCTCCCAAAAGAGCCGGTTTGTGGGGCTGACCAACTTTATACGGGTCCTCTCCGGCGGGGATTTCTGGCAGAGCCTGTTGCGCACGCTGATTTACTCCCTAGGCTCCCTGATTCCCTGCTCAGTTTTGGGAACGCTGTTTGCTGTATTGCTCAACAAGGACATCCCCGGGCGTTCCTTTGTCCGTTCCTTTGTGATCTTTCCCTATATTATGCCTATGGTCGTGACCTGCGCGATCTTTCGATATATGCTGAATGATCTGGTGGGGATCCTGGATCATTATGCTGTGGTCCTGGGGCTCGCTCCCCGCACGCTTAATCTCTTTGGGCGGTATGACCTGGCGATGCCTGGTGTGATTGCGGTATCCGTATGGAAGTATTCTCCGATGATTATGATTGCCGTACTTGGTAAATTGCAGACCATCTCCGGCGATTATTACGAAGCCGCTCAGGTGGATGGGGCAAACCAGTGGCAGCAGTTTTGGCACATCACGTTCCCCTTCATCCTTCCTCCGCTGATCGTAGTGATGCTGATGCGTTTTATCTTCCTGTTTAACAAATGGGACATCATCTATATGCTTACCGGAGGAGGTCCGCTCAACGCCACCGCAACGCTACCCATGGTGCTTTATTCCGAGGCCTTCAGCTCCTATAACCTAGGCAAAGCCGCCGCCATAGGCGTGATGATGTTTGTGATCCTGCTGATCTGCTCCCGATTTTACTACAAGCTAAACGAAGTGGCTGAAAAGAGGCTGTAGACATGACGTTGAGCCATAGGACGGTTTTGCACAAGGCGATCCTGTACGGGGTGGTATTGCTTCTGGTGGTGGTGGCGCTATTTCCCTTGGCGTGGGCCATATTTGGTTCCCTGAAAACCAGCCAGGAACTCTACAACTTCCCCTACAACCTGCTCCCCCAGGCACCGACTCTTAATAACTACAATATGCTTCTTTCCCTATCCAACTTTTTCCGCAGTTTTACCAACACGTTTTTTACCTCCGTAGCAGCCACGGCTCTCTCCCTGTTGGTGGCCTGCCTGTCAGGCTACAGCTTGACCCGATTTGCTTTTCCAGGCTCGAAGCTGCTTAAACGGCTTATTCTGGACACCTATATGATCCCCTCCATTTTATTGGTATTGCCAATTTACTCCATCCTGACCAAACTGAATCTTCGGGATAACCTGATGGCTTATACCCTTATGGTAACCTCCACCACGCTGCCCTTTTGTGTATGGCTGATGACCTCCTATTTTGCAGGGGTGTCTATGAGCTTTGAAGAAGCGGCTATGATTGATGGCTGCAGCCGTTTCAAAGCATTTTACAAGGTGGTCGTTCCCCAATTGACCCCTGCCATCATTGCCACTGGCATTCAGGCTTTTATTCTGGTTTGGAATGACCTGATGTACGCCAAAATCCTGCTCTCCTCCGAGGAGAATCGAACTCTGTCCCTAGTCATCTCCTCCATGTTTGCACAGGAGCAGGTATATCCCTGGGGAGTGATCCTGGCCGGCACAGTGGTTGCTACCGTTCCGGTACTGCTGATGTTCATATTCGGCGTAGATAAGCTGATCGGTGGCTGGTCCGAGGGTGGCGTGAAGGGATGAGGGTTACTATTGTGTTGATAGCGAGCCGGTATATACACTGGTCGCTTCACAATAAAAAAAGGAGGATTTTCTCATGAAGAAAGGTCTCGGTGTTTTTCTCGCGCTAGTATTACTCTTGAGCGGGCTGACTCCTCTGGCCACGGCTGAAAGCGGCGGCCTGTCCGGCACGATTACGTTCCTTTCCGGGGAAACCGACGAGGAGCAGGTCCTGGTCACCCGCGCCGTAATTGCGGCCTTTGAAAAGGAGAACCCCAACTGTAAAATCGAACTTGTACTGGCAGGCATGGATGACCGCGAAGAGTCCATCATGGCCGACCTGTACGCCGGTGCTCCAGTGGATTTGATCACAGTGGACGTGGAATCCATCGGCACCTATGCCAACGCAGGTATTCTGTACCCCCTGGACGACTTGATTCAGGAGATCGGCGAGGATGACTTTATCCAGGGCTCTCGCCTCCAGGTCAACGGCCATGACTATGGATTCCCCTATGCCGGATGCAGCATGATGATGTATGTCCGCAACGATTTGCTGGAGGCTGCAGGGCTGAAGGTTCCCACTACCTGGTCAGAGCTACTGGAGGTGGCCAAAGCCCTCACCAAAGACGGTGTATACGGCTGCTGCCTG
The DNA here is from genome assembly GCA_012729115.1 of Clostridiales bacterium. Classification (GTDB taxonomy): domain Bacteria; phylum Bacillota; class Clostridia; order Christensenellales; family Aristaeellaceae; genus Limiplasma. The sequence goes on from JAAYDR010000034.1 coordinate 31,610, forward strand.
CCCGCGGGACAGAACAACGCCACCACGCTGTGGGCCAACATGTTCATTAACATGGCTGGGGGCAATGTCTGCGGTACGGATCTGCAACCTACCCTGGATACCGAACCCGTAAGAAAGGCTCTGCAATTCTATAAAGATTTGGCTCAGTATTGCCCCGAGGGAATTTCGTCCTATGGCTACGGAGATCAGATTACAGCCTTTTGCTCCGGAAAGGCCTCCATCACCTTCTATCAGGGCCGTGTAATCGCCAGAGTATTCTCTGAAGCCCCGGATCTTTTGGATCGCTACGGAGTCTATGAGATTCCCACCTGCGATGACGGCGCACCCCTGCAGTTCTCAAGCTACAACTACTATGCCCTGGGAGCCAATACCCAAAACCCGGAACTGGCCAAGGCATTCCTGAAGTATCTGTGCACAGGCCAGAATGCCGCCAACTTTGCCCTTTCCGCCCCCGGGCACATTACCCCCTCCCTGCACAGCGTAAAGAACCTGCTGACGGATATCGTAAAGACTTCCACAGAACCCATTCTCGCCAAGAGCGCGGAGAAAATCCTGTTCTCCTTTGACCATGCGGCCGGCGAGAAAGGCTTCAACGAGTCTGCCAACGCGGGCGGCGTCACCGGAACCACCTTTACCCGCAACGGCATCCTTAACACAAACTATTCCTATGTTCGCCAGTACAACATCCTCAGCGGCATGGTGCAACAGGTGCTTCTCAACAATGTAGCGCCTCAGGAAGCGGCAGCAGCAGCACAGGCCCAGTTTGTGGAAGTGCTGGAGGACCTTCAATAGGAATTGGGGCAAGCTATCCCATATAGGATCCACACAGAAACCGGGATCGTCATGTTGGTCCCGGTTTCTCTCTGTCTCCATGGATGAAACTGTACGATTCCCACAAAGAATGCCCCGGACGCTTCCAGTCCTCTTTACCGCGCAAACATGACCTTCTCACTGTGAAACATCCTGGTAAGCACAAAGGCAAGAATCCCGCAATATACAAGATTGCTGATCACCGTAATCATCACATGCACCCGGGACAGTTCAAAGGAAAAGATTCCGCTCATGCACTGCACCGAGTTGTAAACCGGTATCAGGTATAAAAGGGCTCCCCCGGAGGCATGCTCAAACATTCCGCTGATCCCCACCAGCATCACCACAACCATGAGCGGCAGCACATAGGTCTGCGCTTCCTTCACGCTTCTGGCCAGGGCGGAGAAGATGGAAATCATCGAAACAAAGAGGAGGACTGTGGAGAGAATGACCACAGCCAGGAGCAAATAGTCTCCGGTGGTATAGAACACGTCCAACTGTTCGCCGGAACTGCCAAAAAGCTTGGGCAGGGACAGAATCGTTCCCAGGGTGCTGGACACAGCGCTGCAAACAGCCACAATGGTAATGGCGAAGATTTTTCCCAAAGCCAGCTCGCTGCGGCGCAAGGGCGTCACCAGGAGGGTCGAAAGTGTGCCCCGTTCCTTCTCTCCGGCAATGGACTCCGGAGCGATGGCCAAACATCCTGAAAAGAGGAAAATTGTCAGCAGCAGCGGCATCATGGAGGAAAACATCTGGCCGCTGACATCCTTTTCGCTGGCAAGATCGAAGGTTTCCTGGCCGTTGTTCACGTCAAATTTATTGGCCAATGAACTTTCATAGAAATCCAGCATGGCCACTGCCTGGGAATAGGCCTGGGCAGAAGAGCCGGAAGCACTGTTGTAATAAAGCTGAACATTGGGGGCCGCCGCACCGCTTCCAATGTCATACTCCGCCACCATCCCGTCAAAGTTGGCAGGGAAAACCATCAGCAAGTCCAGTTCCTTGGCTGTGATTTTCTCTTTTCTACGGTCCGCCTCATCCTGGTCATAGTGAGCAAAGCTTTCATAGGATAGACCGCGTTCTTGCAGCATGGCTGTCATGGAAGGGGGAATCTCCATGGCGGTGATACTGAGAGCGCGCTCCCCGGTGCCTGCCATGTTGCCGATGGCGCTGCCCATGAAGGTATACATTACATAGATCATCAGTCCTGGCAGGAGGACGGAACTGAACAATATCCGCCTGTCGCCAAAAAAGCGGGAGAGCTCCTTTTTCATGACGGTCCAAATACTGCTTTTCATAGGACTGCACCTGCCATTTCACAGTAGATTTCAAAAAAGCGATCCTCCAGGGAGCGTCCGCCCCTCACCTTATCGATGGTGTCGCAGACCACCAGTTTCCCGTCAATGATCACCGCGACCCGGTCGCAGAGCTTTTCAACCAGGCTGAATATATGGGTGGAAAGGATAACGGTCTTGCCCTGCCCCTTCAGCTCCAGCAAAAAATCCGTCACTGATTTCGCCGTGATCACATCCAGGCCGTTGGTAGGCTCGTCAAAAATGATCACATCGGGATCATGGGCCAGGGAAACCGCCAGGGAGAGCTTCTGCTTCATCCCGGTAGATAACTCGGCCACCTTCACCTCTGCGAAGCGATCGATGCCAAAGCGGGAAAAGAGGGCCTGCTTGCGCGCAGCCCGCACCTGCGGGGCCACATGATGCAGGTTGGAGAAGAAGTCAAACAGATAATTGGGTGTAAAAAAATCTTCCAGCTTCAGCTCTGAAGTCAAGAATCCAATTCTGGCGCGCACCTGCTCGGGCTGACGAAGGATGCTGATCCCATCCAGGACCGCATCCCCCCCATCGGGCTTGATCAGGGTGGAAAGCATGCGCAAGGTGGTGGTTTTTCCCGCGCCGTTGGGGCCCAGAAGCCCGAAGATCTCCCCCTCGTTCGCGGAAAAGGACAGGTTGTCCACCGCAACCTTGACCTTTGTTTTGGTTTTTTCCAGCCTTTGCTGCTTCTTGGACAGAACGAATGTTTTACACAAACCGTTTACCGTTAGGAGCTCCCTCATGGCGTTATCCCCTCCTTGCCCATGTCACACAGGCTCTTCGAATCATCGAAGCCTCCCATACAATACCATACATTTCCATCGTTTTCAATTTGATCCCGGCTCTTCTTGCCAACCTATAGAAAAATAGGCCCCCCGCCTGCGCTTAGCAGACGGAAAGCCCATTTGCTTATTGGAAACAGCTCAACCCCTGGCAGATTCCACGATCTTGGCAAAGGCGGCAGCGTCGTTCACTGCGATGTCAGCCAGCATCTTGCGGTTGATTGTGATGTTGTGCTTTTTCAGCCCGTTCATCAGCACGGAATAGCTCATGCCATTCATGCGGGCGGCGGCGTTGATACGGGTAATCCACAGGCGGCGGAAATCCCGTTTGCGATGCTTGCGGCCTTCATAAGCATAACGCAGGCTGCGGGCCACCTGCTCGGTAGCCGCACGGTACTGCTTGGATTTCGCGCCATAATAACCTTTGGCAAGTTTAAGCACCTTGCGGCGCTTCTTGTTGCTATTGACAGCTCTCTTGATGCGTGCCATTTCCTTCTCCTCCTTGAATCACTGCAAAGCTTATTTGTAGGGAAGCAGCCTGTGGATGGTACGGGCCTCGGCCGTGTTGTCCACAATGCCGTCCGCGCGCAGATGCCGGGTACGCTTGGTGGTTTTCAGGTGCACCTGGTGGTTGGCGTTCATCTGCTTATGCTTCACTTTGCCGTTTTTTGTGAAGGAAAAACGCTTGGCTGCGCCACGATGGGTCTTTTGCTTGGGCATGGGGGTAGTCCTCCTCTCCGTATACAAACCGCGCCCGGCCACTGGTAGGCGAAAAGGCACAGGAATGTCGATTTCAGGTCAGATCATGTTTTCGCTTTCGCGCCTGACCTTTTTGGTAGGCTGAGGCTTGGGCTCCTTGCCTGCGGGCTGCGCGGATTCCTCCGCAGGCTCTCCGGCAGCCTGAATCTCTTTGCGCTTCTGGCTCTTCTCCGCAAAGCTCTTCTTCTCAGCCTTGGGTGCCAGGATCATGATCATGTGCCGGCCTTCCAGCAGAGGACGGCGCTCGATGCTGCCATACTCCTGAATGCGGCTGGCAAAGTCCTGCATGATCTTCATGCCGATGTCCGCGTGGGTGATCTGACGGCCACGAAAGCGAATGCTTACCTTCACTTTGTCGCCATCCTGGAGGAATTTTACGGCGTTTTTGAACTTCGTCTGAACGTCGTTCTCCTCAATGGTGGCGGAAAGCTGCACTTCTTTCAGGGTGACGATGCGCTGGTTCTTGCGCAGATCACGCTCACGCTTGGACTGTTCAAAGCGGTGTTTGTCATAGTCCATCAGCTTACACACAGGCGGCTGCGCGTTGGGCACAATCTTCACCAGGTCCAACCCAGCCTGTTCGGCCTTATCCAGGGCGTCCTTGGTGGGCATGATGCCTAACTGTTCACCGTCCGCACCAATCAGGCGGACCTCTCTGTCGCGGATTTCTTCATTGATCATCGGCTCGTTGATATCCATGCACCTCCCGGTTTTTTCAAAGTCGGCGTCCCCATGCTTTATACATAAAAAAACGCCGGGTATACCACCCGCCGCACAAAACCCCGTGGACTCATGTGCCACAACCTGCGCAAAATCGATTCACGCGGTGAGAAGCGGGCAGCTTCTACTTACAGGGATTATCATATCACAAAGTGCCGGGAACTGTCAACAGACAATTATCACATCATGATTGGTCTTCATCCCCGTCACCGGGCTCCTCCTCCCCCTCCTCCGGCCCGCACAGACCGCATTCTTCAGCCTCGTTCTCTCGAACCTTCCCCTTGGGCTTCCATACAAACTGGTTGACTGCCATGGCCACCAGCACGCCCACGGCGGTCTCAACAACCTGCGTCAGGGCCAACAGCATCATGTTTTCGGTATTTCTCTCCAGCACCACGCTCATGACCACGATCGCCGCGATGGCCGCCGCGTCCTGAATGCGGCTTAAGCAGCAGATGGAAATGCAAAGCATGACCCCCAGGGTGGCCAAGCCGATGCGAAGGGCTCCATGGGGATAGAGGGTCAGAAGGGCCAGCAGCAACAGGCCTGTGCCGCCGCCAATGGCCGTGCCCAGCAGCCGGTTGACTCCTGTGGACAGGGATTTGCGCTGGGTTGCCTGCATGGTAAGGACGGCCGCAATGCAGGCGTTCAGCGGTGCGTTATGGCCCAGGGCGTAGTCCAGCCCAAGGCAGATCAGCACCGCCAGCCCGGTTTTGCGGGTTCGTGCCCCAAAGCGGTACCGGTCCAGAAAATTTTGGATGAACTTCCTCATGGATGTGGTACCTCCTTCGCTGGAAATACTCGTTGGAACTGCGTTCAGGCCCTTTGTTCAAAGAGCATCTGCATCAGTTCTGTGCCCTCCATCACCAGGGGGCGCCTTTGCATCTCCTTCTCACAAAACTTTGTCCTGGGCTCTTCCTCGCCCACTGCCCTGGACGCCCGCACAGTGCGGCTGTCATAGATGGCATAGGGCACGGGGCTCCCGTCATGGGTACGGGTCGTCATCAAGGTGGGGTGATCGCTGAGGAGCAGCAGGCGGAAATCCTCCCCGCTGGCCCATAGCTTGTCCAGCATCCTGGCCACCACTCGGCTTTCGATGTTCTGGATGGCTTCCAGCTTCCCGGCCAGATTGCCCGCGTGAGCCATCTCATCCGGAGCTTCCACATGAACAGCCACAAAATCGTCCCCATCCCGGAGCAGGGCTTCCAAGGCAGCGTCGGCCTTGCCCTCGTAATTGGTATCCAGGTCCCCATTGGCCCCAGGTACCCGGGGGGTTTTCAGCCCCGCCAGGGAGGCGATACCCCAGACCAGCGGCACGGCGCTGATGACGCTGCCCCCATGGCCGTACCTATCGGCAAAAGGATCCAGCTCCATGGCCGTGGCAGCACCCCAAGGCCAGATCATGTCGGCGGGCAGCTTGCCCTGTGCCCTCCGTTCCTGATTGATGGGGTGATCCTTCAAAACCTCATAGCTGAGCCGCATCAAATCCCGTAAATCATCGCAAAGCTGCCTCACAGCCTCGTCCCCGCTCTCCCGCACCAGGCGAGGCAGATGTCCCTCCACCTCCTGATCCAATACGTTGTGGGGCTCCGTGAGGCACAGAGCCGCAAGATCCCTGGCGGCACTTTTCATGATTCCGATATGGCGGAAGGTGTCGGTGACGGTGATCTCCATGCAGGCATCCTTCATGCGGGCGGCAAAGGCCGGATGGGAAAGCAGCGCCCCCATGAGTCCCAGGGCTTCCCTGCCGTGGATGTTGCCCCCGTTGTGGCTTCTGATCACCGGCCGGCCCTGGTCATCGGGTTCCACAGCACACAGGTTCACGCGAAAAGACAGGCTTCCCGGTGGCAGAATCACTCCCATCCCGGCCGCTTCCAGCACGCTGCGGCCTGTATAGTGGGTGCGGGGATCGTACCCAAAAATGCTGAGGATCGCCGTATCACTGCCAGGAGCCAAACCCTGGGGAACAGTCAGCACCTGGCCGAACCGGCAGCCCGCCGCCCGGTCAAAAGCGGGCAAGGCCAAGGCCTCCAGAGGGGTCCGGCCTGCCAGTTGTCCCAGGGGGGCATCCGCCATGCCATCACCAATCACCAACACGTACTTCATGAAAGCCCTCCCCTTTGACCGCGGAGAAACATTCAGCCGCCATCACCTTGCGCAGTCTTTCCCAAGTATAACCCGAAAGGAAGGCAGTTTCAAGCCCAGGGCCTGCAGCGCTTGATATGCGGGGTTCCCTGCCGGGAAATCCCCGCCTGTGTGCTAATCCCTCCACAATATGGTATACTACCTTATGTGGGTTTTTCCCACCGGCATCATCTCCCCCATCCTTGAACATCAGGAGCCAACATGACCAAAGCTGCCACCCATCCCTCCCGGCTCATCGTGCTGACCGGCGGCGGCACCGCCGGGCATGTGACGCCCCACGTGAGCCTTATCCCCAAGCTGAAGGCCAACGGATATGATATTCATTACATCGGCACCCAGAGCGGCATCGAGCGGGGAATGATCGCCACCATCCCCGGCGTTGTGTATCATGCCGTGCAAAGCGGCAAGCTGCGCCGCTATTTCAGCATCCAGAATTTCACGGATCCCTTCCGGGTGATCTGGGGCGCTTTCCAGAGCATCCGTCTGATGCGGAAGCTGCGGCCCGATGTCTGCTTTTCCAAAGGCGGCTTTGTGAGCGTGCCGGTGGTGTTTGGGGCCTGGCTGTGCCATGTGCCCGCCGTATGCCACGAAAGCGATTTGACTCCCGGCCTGGCCAACCGCATTTGCGCCAGGTTTGCCCGACGGGTAGCCACCACCTTCCCCGAGTGCGCTGAGGCCCTGGGCCCCAAGGCAGTCATGACAGGCACGCCTCTGAGGCCGGAGATCTTCACGGGCAGCCGGGCATCGGGTTTGGCCCTGGCAGGTTTTACCGGAGCCAAGCCGGTGCTGCTGATGACAGGCGGCAGCCTGGGTGCGCAGAGCATCAACCAATGCCTGCGGAAGATCCTGCCCTCCCTGCTGCCCCACATGGACGTGCTGCACCTGTGCGGCAAGGGCAACCTGGATCCTTCCCTGGAAAACACCCCCGGATACTGCCAGAAGGAGTTCCTGCTGGCCGAGCTTCCCGATGCCCTGGCCGCAGCGGACATCGTCCTCAGCCGCGCCGGTTCCAACACCCTGTGCGAGTTGGTAGCCCTGCAGAAGCCCATGCTTCTGATCCCCTATCCCAAAGGCGCATCCCGTGGGGACCAGATTCAAAACGCCTGGAGCTATGAAAGGCAGGGCCTGGCCCAGGTGCTGCCCCAGGAAAACATGACCCCGTCCAGCCTGCAGGAGGCGTTGATGCATCTTTTGAAAACCAAAGACAGTTTGCTGGCAGCGCTAAGGGAGTATCCGGCCCGTGACGGGACCCAGGCGGTGCTGGTGCTGATTGAGGAAGTGCAAAAAAAGCGCTGAGGACATGCATAAGGCAATCGCAAACAGCAGCGGCCCGGCCTTTTCAGGCCGAGCCGCTTTCATTGTACTCCTATGTTACGCCCGGTACACCATGTCTGCCCGCTTGGGGCCGGTGCTGATCATGTGGATGGGTACATCCAGTTCCTTTTCCACAAACTCGATGTACTTGCGGCAGTTGACCGGCAGGGCATCCCAGTCCGTCACCCCGCGAATATCGGTCATCCAGCCCGGGAGATTGACATAGACAGGCTTGCAGCGCAGGAGGGTTGGGGTGCTGGGGAAATCCCTGATTTGCTTTCCGTCCACTTCATAGGCCACGCAGACCGGAACTTCGGGCAGGTATCCCAGCACATCCAGATTGGTGAGGATCGCCTCGGTTCCTCCTTGGACCATGCAGCCATAGCGGGTTGCCACGGCATCAAACCAGCCCACCCGGCGGGGGCGGCCCGTGGTGGCGCCGTATTCCCCGGCATCGCCGCCGCGCTTGCGAAGCTCCTCCGCTTCCTGGCCAAAAAGTTCGGTGGTAAAGGGCCCGGCTCCCACACAGCTGCTGTAGGCCTTGGTGACGCAGAATACATCCCGGATGGCGCTGGCAGGCACCCCGGCGCCCACCGTGCCAAAACCCGCCAAGGGCGAGGAGGAGGTGGTGTAGGGATAAATCCCGTGGTCGGGATCCCGCAGGCTGCCCAGCTGGCCTTCCAGCAGCACCGTCTTGCCTTCTTTCAAGGCCTTGTGGAGGAACACGGTGGTGTCGATGACCATGGGCCGGATGCGCTGCCCCAGCTCCTGAAGGTGCTTCATCAGAGGCTTGATCTGGATGGCGGGCTTGTAGTAGAGGTTCTCCAGCAGAACATTCTTCTGGGTTACGGCGCTGGTAAGGCGGTTTAGGAGAATCTCCTCATCATAGAGCTGGCAGACCTGAAGGCCGATTTTCAGATACTTGTCCCCGTAAAAGGGTGCGATGCCGCTTTTGGTTGAGCCAAAGCCGGACTTGCCCAGCCTCTCCTCCTCGTAGCGGTCAAAATCCACATGATAGGGCAGCATCACCTGAGCCCGGTCACTGATGTAAATGGTAGGCTTTGGAATCCCCTGGCTGACCAGACCGTCCAGCTCCGCCAGAAGTTTCTCAATATCCAGAGCGACCCCGGGGCCGATCACATTGGCAATGTGCTGGTGGAAGACGCCGGAGGGAAGCAGGTGCAATGCAAACTTGCCGTAGTCGTTGATGATGGTATGGCCTGCGTTGGCTCCGCCCTGAAAGCGCACCACGATATCGCTGGTCTCGGCCAGCACATCGGTGATCTTTCCCTTGCCTTCATCGCCCCAGTTGGCCCCTACGATGGTACGGATCATGTGATGATCCCCTTTCCAATGCGCTTGGGGGGCATAAACCCCACTCCTCTTTATACTATACAGTATCCGGAATGTCAAGCAATCCAAGGAGGAGAAAACCCATGATCAAGCGATGGTCCGCCCCCTCCCATGCACGGTATAACCTGGCTGTCCTTTTTCTGATTCTGACGCTTTTGATTTGCTCAAGCGCTCTGGCCGCCTGGCAGGACGGCCTGTACCAGGACGTGGGCCAAGGATACCATGGGGAGATTCTGGTTACCACTACCATCCGGGCGGGCCAAATCACCGGCATCCAGGCCCAGAACCGGGGGGACACCCCGGACGACTTCCTGCAAACCGCCCTGGAAGGGCTCCAGGCCGCCATTGTGCAGAACAACGGGGCGGAGGGCGTGGACGTGGTGACCGGAGCCACCCGCAGTTCCCAGGGAATTCTGGACGGAGTCAAGGGAACCCTAGAGCAAGCTTCCGCGCCTGCCCTGGACGGCATGGCGGGAACTTCCCAGCCTCCCACTGCCCAGGGCGCGGCCGCAGCGCCTGAGGACGGTCAGGCCGGTCTGCCCCCATCCCAGCTCTACGCAGGCCTTGGAGGCGTGCCCAACTTTCGGGTGGGCCCCGGCAAGGACTCCAACAATGTGCCCGTGTACAGCTTAAATATCACCATGGCCAGCGGCCTCTTTGACACCCAAGGGAAGATTATGGGTGTTCAGGTGGACATTTATGAGGTGGCAACCCCCAATTACGATGGCGCCAGCATGCCCCACTTCAGCGGCTGGCCCGCCCGTCAGGGGTACAACATCACCGACCCGGCCACGGGCAAGGTCAGCGGCGTCTCCATGAACACCGAGCAGAATATCGGCGAAGAAGTCAGCGCCTGGGTTACCAAGCGGGAGCGGGGAGATGCCTACGGCATGAACCCGGCCAATGAGTGGTACAAACAGATGGATGCCTATCAGCAGTGGATGGTGGGCAAGACCACGGCGGAGCTGCGATCCTGGTTTGAAAAGTACACCAGCCCGCGCAACGGCCGACCCATCCGTCCAGACAGCGATATCCAGGAAGACAAGGACCTGCTGGCCGCCATGAGCGACAGTGAAAAGGCACAGCTGGCGGATGTGGTGAGCCGGGCTACCATGAGCCTTAGCGACGCTCACGGGCATATCTTGGAAGCCATCGAAAAGGCCTACGAAAACCGCAGGCCTGTGCAAGGAGTATCAGTGCCGTAGAACCATGGTGATTTTTTACGAAAGCTTGCCGATTATGCATTGACAGGGTGCTTTGCAATGGCTATGATAAAGATGCGGTTTTATGCCGACGATGATAGCAGGAGGAGTCTACGTGGACGCGGACCCATACAGTCGAGAAGCTGTATTAACCCATTTGTGGAACCCGATCGTAAAACTCGCTCCAAGCAGTCGGTACAAGGCACGCCCATAGCGCGCCAGCTCTGTTGTTGATATCGCCTGCTTTGGAAGCAATGCCGTTCATCCACGGCAGCGGAAAGGCAGGCTTTTTGTATGAAAAAAATCTATCTCACCGTGGACGATCACCTTACGGAAATCAATACCCTGGAGAAGGGCTGCTGGGTGCATCTGCAAAATCCCACACGGGAGGAAATCGAGGGCCTCAACGCCCGTTTTGCCCTGGACCCAACCTATCTGCAAGCCGCGCTGGACGAGGAGGAAAGCGCCCGCATAGAGCGAGACGGAGACCAGACCCTTATCATCGTGGACATTCCCTATGTGGAGGCGGAGGACAACGGGTACAGCTATTCCACGATCCCCATGGGCATTGTGATGGTGGACGACGTGATCATCACGGTCTCCACCCGCGTTACGCCGCTGATTTCCGACTTCACCGAGGAGAGAATCCGTGGATTCTGGACCTTCAAGCGTACCCGTTTCATTCTTCAGTTGCTCAACCGCAACGCCACCCGCTTCCTGGCTTACCTCAAGCAGATCGACAAGTCCAGCATGCTGGTGCAGGAACGGCTTCACAAGAGCCTGCGGAATCAGGAACTGCTGCAGATGATGAAGCTGGAAAAATCCCTGGTGTTCTTCTCCACCAGTTTGAAGGGCAACGAGATGGTGATGGAGAAGATGCTGCGCATGGAGATGCTGCGCAAATATCCCGAGGACGCGGACCTGTTGGACGACGTGATCGTGGAAAACAAGCAGGCCATCGAGATGTGCGCCATTTACAGGGACATTATGAGCGGCACCATGGACGCCTTTGCTTCCATCATCAGCAATAATTTGAACATCGTCATGAAAATCCTGACCAGCCTTACCGTGGTGCTGGCGGTACCTACCATCTTCGCCTCCTTCTGGGGCATGAATGTCAGGGTTCCCTTTGAGGATTCCAACTGGGGCTTCTTCGTGGTGCTGGGCATCTCCATCGTTGCCGCGGTGGGGGCATTCATCGTGCTGTGGCGCAAGAAGATGTTTTGAGGAAAAGCGCATGGAAACCGCGGTGATCACGGGAGGAAGCCGGGGCATCGGCGCTGAGACGGTGCGTGCCTTTTGCCGCGCCGGCTATCGGGTGGCGTTCTTTTATCATGCCAGCCGGGAGGCCGCCATGGCCCTGGCGGTGGAAACAGGGGCCGTTGCGCTGGCCTGCGACGTGGGGGATAGCGGGCAGGCGGCCCGGGCCTGTGAAGAGGCCCGGCGGATGCTGGGACATGTGGACGTCCTTGCGGCCTGCGCGGGAATCGCCCAGCAAAAGCTTCTGCCCGACATCACCGACCAGGACTGGGAGCGTATGCTCTCCGTCAACCTGAGCGGCGCCTTTTACGTGGCGCGCAGCCTGCTGCCCGGCATGATCTCCCGCAAAAGCGGAAGAATTGTGTTCCTGTCCAGTATGTGGGGGCAGGTGGGGGCCTCCATGGAGGTCCACTACTCCGCCGCCAAGGCTGGAGTCATCGGACTGACGAAGGCTCTGGCCAAGGAAGTGGCTCCCAGCGGGATCCGGGTGAACTGCGTGGCCCCCGGGGCCATTGCCACGGAGATGACCACGGCTCTGGGGGAGGATGCCCTGGAGCGCTTGCGGGACGAGATCCCCCTGGGGCGGCTGGGTACGGCCGGTGAGGTAGCCTCCCTGATCCTGTGGCTTTGTTCCAGGGAGGCCGCCTACCTTACAGGACAGGTGCTGTCCCCCAATGGCGGACTGGTGATGGGATAAGCGTTTAGGCAAATGCTCCTTTACAGCTCCACAATTCCGGTACAGACCTTTTCCAGAAACGCACGGTCATGCTCCACCAGCAGCAGGGTGGGCCTGTAGGCAAGCAGCAGCTCCTCCACCTGCATCCGGCTTAACACATCGATGAAGTTCAAAGGTTCGTCCCAAACATACAGATGCGCCGGCTCGCAAAGGCTCTTTGCCAGCAGCATCTTCTTTTTTTGCCCCTGGCTTAATTCCGACAAGTCCTTGTCAAATTGCTCCCGTCCAAAGTCCATGTTGCGCAATATGGCCTTAAGCAAGGTTTCATTGAGACCGTTTCCCTGCACAAATTCCCGGAAATTTCCCTGCAGATCTTCCGTAGACTGAGGTACATACGATATCACCAGATTGCCCGCAATGGAAATCTCCCCGGCGAGCGCTTCCGACAGTCCGCAAATGGTTTTCAGCACACTGCTCTTTCCCGAGCCGTTCTTTCCGGACAGAGCCAGCCGCTCCCCCTGCCGCAGCGCAAAGGAAACATCCTGGCAAACCATCCTGTCCCCATACCGCACTGTCCCGTTTCGCACCTCCACCAGCACCTTCTTGGGGTGCATAAGGGGCGAGAGCTTGAGATCGCCAACCTTTTCCACATTTTTGAGCAGCTTGCTTTTTTCCTCGGCCGCCCTCTCCTGCCTGCGCTGCACGTTCAAAGCCCGCTTCATCATGGCCGCGCTCCGGGCCCCGATGTATCCCCTGTCGGGGCTGTTGCCGCTGTATTCGCCGGCAACCTTGCTCTTTTCAATGGTCCGGCTCCACTGGGCCGTGCGGCGTGCGCTTTCGTTGAGACGCTGGATGTCCTTTTTCAGCCGCTCGTTTTCCCCAAATTCATACTGGTTTTGCCTGTCCATCTCCTGCCGGAAGGTGTCGTAGTTTCCTTTGGTCACGGTGATGTCCTTGCGGTTCAGGGACAGCACATGCGTAATACAGCGGTTAAGAAAGGCGCGGTCATGGCTGACCAGCAGAAAGCCGTCCTTGCCCAAGAGGTAATCCCCCACCGCCTCCCGGCCCAGCAAGTCCAAATGGTTGGTGGGCTCGTCGATGAGGGGATACACATCCTCCCGCGAAAACAATGCAGCCAGCTGCACCTTGGTCTGCTCCCCCTTGGAGAGGGTATCAAAAGGCCGATACAAGGCGTCCTCCCCTACCTGCAGCAGGTTTAATTCCCTGCGCAGTATCCACTGCGGGGCATCCCCCGCCATTTGCTCCATGGCTTGCAGGGTGGGCAAGGACGAATCCTCCACTTCGAAGGGAAAATATACTCCGGCCGTGGGCATGTCGATGAAGCCCTGGTGGGGCATCAGGCCCTGCAGCAGCCGAAGCAGCGTGGTCTTGCCTCTGCCATTTCGGCCTACCAGGCCCAAACGCCATCGGCTGTCCACAGTAAAGGAGACGTGATCAAATACGTTGTCATAACTGCCTTCATAGGCAAAAGTGAGATCATCCACTGAAATTCTGGCCATCCGGATTCCTCCTAAGACCCGCGAAAGCGGGCGCTCATGGGAAGGAAAAAAGAACAACAAAAAACAGAGCCACAAGGCGCATTTTTTCCTGCCCATCACAAGGCTGTATCGTCTGCACGATACGGCCCGGCAACTCCTTCCCCTGCTGGTTACAGGTTCATGGCAGGATTATTTGCGCATCCTTTCAGCTCCGTTTCCATGAAAATTTCAGCGGATTATAGCCCGCTCGCGCCCAGCTTACCATGCTTCCGCGGCAACTGTCAAGCCTCTTCCTCTTCCAGCACCGGCTTGCCATCCTCAATCCCAGTAACCCTCGCCAAGGACACCACTTTAAAGCCCTGGCTCCGCAGCTTGGCCCCGCCGGATTGAAAGCTCTTCTCCACACAGATGCCGATTCCCACCACATGGGCCCCCGCCTGCTGCGTAATGTCCACCAATCCCTGGCTGGCTTCCCCGTTTGCCAGAAAGTCGTCAATGATCAGCACGCGGGCCTGCGGAGGAAGATAGGCCTTGGCCACAGAAATGGGGCATTCCTCCCCGCGGGTGTAGCTGTAGACCTTGCTTTGATAGACTTCCCCCGCCAAGGTGGAAGGTTTTCCCTTTTTGGCAAACACCACCGGCAGATTTCCAAAGGCGATTGCGGTGGTCAGCGCCACCGCGATCCCACTGCTCTCCACGGTGAGAATCAAATCTACAGGCTGATCCCCAAAGGCCTCATGAAAGGCCTGGCCCATTTCCACCATGAGGGCTGTGTTCATCCGGTGGTTCAAAAACATATCGACCTTGACGATGCCGCCCTCTTTCCCAATACCCTGACTCCTGATCGCTTCATGAAGCTCCTTCATGACAGATCCTCCTTCGGACTTGTGACCAGGGCCATTATATCACGATCTGGGGGAATCGGCAGCCCCCATCCCGAAAAATCCTTCTTACGCGGTTCTCTCCATACTCAGCTTGTCGGCGATCATGGCGATGAACTCGCCGTTGGTTGGCTTATCCTCCTTGGTGCAGACCTTGCACCCAAAAGCCCGGTTCAGGGTTTCGATCCGACCCCTGCTCCAGGCAACTTCAATGGCATGGCGGATGGCCCGCTCCACCTTGCTGGCGGTGGTGTCAAAGCGTTTTCCAATGCCGGGGTACAGTTCCTTGGTGATGCGGTTGATGACATCCGGCTGCTCGATGACCATCTTGACCGCCTCCCGCAGAAAGCTATAGCCCTTGATATGGGCTGGAATTCCTATGGTAAGAAATAGGCTGCTCAGCCGTTCGTCCAGGCTCTGGGTATGCCGTCCCACCAGGCTGGGACGCAGGGATTGCTGAGCCTCCTGGCTGCTGATTCCCATCACTTCATGGATATGCCGCAGGAGATGCTTCATGTCAAAAGGCTTGACCATGTAATACATCACGCCCCGCTCAATGGCGCGCATGACAAAATCGTCCCGGCCCAGCGCCGTGACCGCTATCGTTTTCGGTGTTGGGTCCAGTGGCAGCTTTCGCATTTCCTCCAATAAGGTATAGCCATCCATCTGCGGCATGATGAGGTCCGTGACCATCACATCCACCGGTTCATTGGCTAAAACCGTAAGTGCTTCCGCGCCGTTTTCCGCCTCTCTGACCGACGCAATGCCTTCCTGCCGCTGAAGAAACTCCACCATGACCCGCCTAAGCTCTGCGTGATTATCCACGACCAATAGCCTTATGTCCTGCATGAATTCATCCTCCTGTTATTGTTGCGTCATTCAATGGCAGAAACCGACTTGCATGATTCAAGGGACTCTCCTCCAGTCCTTTTGCATTAGAAACTTCCAAAATAAGTTTCCCTTATCACTTTTTCAGCATTATAGCATATAACGTAAACTCTGGGTACTATTCGTGACAAAAAGTACATTATTTTGGTTTTGCGACATCATTCCGCAACGATCGCAACAATACGATTTCATTTTTCCGACATAACACCCGGGAAAGGAAGAACAGCCGTCATTTTCATTTTGTCAAATTTCTTACAATTGTGAAGGGGCTCCGTCACAATGAAACAACTATCATTTCGTACTAAAAAAGATTGCTCCCTGTCCGGAAGGCAATCCTTTTGAAGAAATCATCGATTTTTCGTGGATAACGGCTTACGGCTCGCCTTTCTGGTAATCGCTCTTGGCAGCCCAATGGGCCTGCTCCAGGGCCAGGTCCCGGTGATTGATGGTGACCCGGTGGCCCATGCGTTTCAACTCTGCATAGATGTACTCCGAAATGGCCACGCTGCGGTGCGCGCCTCCGGTACAGCCAATCGCGATCACCAGCCGATGCTTTCCCTCTTCCACATAATGGGGAAGCAAAAACTCCAGCATGTCAATGCATTTTTTCAGAAACTCCTGGGTCACCGGATGACCCAGCACAAACTCCTTCACATCCGCGTCCAGCCCGGTGTGGCTGCCCATCTCCTGAATGTAGAAGGGATTTGGCAAAAACCGCACGTCAAAGACCAGATCCCCCTCCCGGGGAATACCCCTCTTGAAACCAAAGCTCAGAATCTCCACCCGAAGAGGGGACTGGTCGTCCGCGTGCTTGACAATCTCGCTTAGAATCTGCTGCAAAGCCCTGGGTTTCAGGGTTGAGGTGTTAATGAGATGATTGGCCGTTTCCCGAAGGGGTTCCAACCGATTGCGCTCATCCCGGATGGCCTCCTCCAGAGAGATGCCCTCTCCGGCCAGAGGATGATCCCGGCGGCTCTCCTTGTAGCGGTTCACCAGCACGTCCTCGCTGGCCTCCACAAAAAGCGTATCGATATGAAAACCCACCATGCGGGCCTCATCAATCATCTTCACCACGGCCATGGCGTCAAAAAATTCGCCGGAGCGCACATCCGCCGCAATGGCTACCATGGGCGCATGCAGATTGGTGTTTTGGCATGCCTCCATAAAGGGTACCAGCATCATGGGCGGCAGATTGTCCACGCAAAGGGCACCCAGATCCTCCAAATACCGGATCGCCACGGTTTTCCCCGCTCCGCTCAGCCCTGTGAGAATCAGAAAATGCACTGCATAACCCCCTTCTTTCGTGGTGGGTTCCATTCCGCCGGTCATACTTCACGGGCAGGGGCATCCTCGCCCAGGATGCGGACCTCGGGCTGCAGCTCCACCCCTGTCTGTTCCAAGACCACCCGCTGCACATGAGCGATCAGCGCCAAAAAGTCCGCTGCGGTTCCCTCCTGGTCATTGACCAGAAACCCTGCATGGAGCTGACTGACGCTTGCGCCGCCGATGCGGCAGCCCTTCAGGTCGCATTTTTCAATCAGGGGTCCGGTGAACCGGTCGGGCGGCCTCTTGAAGGTACTTCCGCAGCTGGGCAGCTGCAAGGGCTGCTTCTCCTTGCGCCGGGAGTTGAACTCCCGCATGGCTGCCCAAATGGCATCCTCCTCACCGGGGGACAGTGTGACGGTAACGGTCGCCACCGCCGCAGGCTCCTCCACCGAAAAACGGCTCTGGCGATATCCGAAATGCAGATCCTCCGCCAAAAAGGCCAGAGGCTTGCCGGTGAAGTCATAGGCGGTAACAGAGGTAACCACATCCTTCATTTCCCCGCCATAGGCTCCGGCGTTCATGTAAACCGCTCCGCCCACCGTGCCGGGAATGCCGGCCGAAAACTCCAGCCCTGCCAGACCATGGCTGGCGGCTGCGTTGGCCAGGCTGGACAATAAGGCCCCTCCCTGGGCAGTGAGCGCAAAGCGACCATCCGGCAGAGGCACGGGCCCGGAAATGCGGGAAAACCCATCCCCGATATGAACCACCAGCCCCCGAATGCCGCCGTCCTTGACCAACAGGTTGCTGCCGTTCCCAATCACCGTAAGGGGAACGTCGTGGCGACTGGCCCAGGCCAGGGCCCGCGAAAGGGCGTCCTCGGAGGTGATCTCGCACAGCAACTCCGCAGGCCCGCCCAACCTCAGGGTGGTATAGCGGCTCATGGGAGCGTTTTGCGTCACGTTCTTCTTCCCCACAATGCCCTGGAGTTCCTCTATCCAAGCCTCCGCGACCATGGGCGACCTCCCCCTAACCCCGCCTTCGGCTGCACTTGACAAGGGTTATTGTATCGCACTTTGGCCTATGTGTCAAAGCGCGTTCCGCATTATTGTATGCAAATACCCCTTGAATTACACACCGCAATGACTCCCTGACACCCCGGCCCGGCCCGGCTGACATGGGATAACACTCCCTGTCAGGCAAACCCGCTACCTGCTGTACACTCCTGTCTGAATCTCAATGATATAGCGATCAATGCGCGGAATCTCCGGTGTGTTTTCCGCGTCCAGCACCGCCTGACGGCGGTCATAGTCCAGGGAACGGAATCTGAGCTCAAAAGGACCGCTGCCCCTCTCCTCCCCCTCCATCAGCGCATAACAGCACCGGGGCTCCCCCAGGGCGTTGCCCACGCTGCCACAGTTGAAAAACAACCCGGGGTTCATGGTGCGAAGCCCCTGCCGATGGGCATCTCCATAACCCACCACATCAAATCGCCGCCCGTCCTCTCCCTGAAAAAAGGCCTGGATTGCCTGGGAATCATGACGAATGGTTACCAGGTCCTCCATCACCGGCCGCCCATGGAACAGGCGAATCTGCCGACCGCTTACATTCAGATGATGCTCCCGGGGAAGGTTCCGAAGCCTCTCCAGCCTTGCCTCACCCAACTGCTGCCAGTAAAAGCCGTCCATGGGAAAGCGTTTCTCCCCAAGGCCGTAGTCCCAATTGCCGCCCAGCACCACGTGACAATGGGCCATCACCCACTCATAGGTCAGCACATTGCTGGGTCCCTTTCCCACCAGATCCCCCAGGCAGATAATCCGGTCCGGGTTTTGCATGGCCAGGTCCCTTTCCAGGGCCTGGGTGGCAGGCCAGTTTCCGTGCAGATCCGCGATCAAGGCAATCCTCATGACCGTCCCTCCATGCGCCCCTGTCCCGGGAAAAAAGATGCTTTATCATACCATAATTTCTGCGGAACTGTCACCAGCGAAACCGGACATTGCCAAGGCTCCTTTGGACCTTGCCACAGGGTACAGCCAGGCCGCGCTCCCTGTCAGCGTGTAGGAGTACCATACATATTGGACAACGCCTGTGAGAAGGGAGGAGAAAGAAGAAGAGAAAGAGGTCAATCGGTTAGAATGTTGTTGCTGGACAAACACTAACGAAAGGAACTCTTTCTCCATGA
>JAAYDR010000035.1 GCA_012729115.1 Clostridiales bacterium
CATTTTTGCCCTTCTTTGGAATAGGCTGAAGTGTGTCGGTTGGACTGGAAAACCATTCAGAATGGCTCAAGTAACTGCGTGAAACAATGCTTGCAGCATGATTCGCCTTTTTCAGTAGGCCCTATATTAGATTTATCTTTACAAACACCGGTCATCCAAAAAGTGTATAACATCATCGATCTGCGATAATGTATGTCCTCAACAATTTGACTTATTTTTTTTGGACAAAAGTTACTTCTTTTAGACTAGACTCCTTCCTACACCTTTGCTATACTGATAACAGAAGAATCACGGCATGGCTGTGATAGAAAAACATAAAATTGAAGGAGGAAAACAACCATGAAAAAAGGAATCGCGGGATTCTTGGCGCTTGTGCTGTGTCTGACGATGACCATAACAGCGGCAACAGCAGAGAGTGGATCGTTGGTCTTGTATTCCACGGAGTCCGATGCTCTGATCAATTTGATAGTGCCGGGCTTTGAAGCCAAGTATGGCATCAAAGTGGAGATCATCACCGCTGGTACCGGTGAGATGCTGAAGCGTATCCAATCCGAGCAGAACGATCCCCTGGGAGATGTGCTGCTGGGAGCCAGCTACCTGATGGCAAAGAGCAATCAGGACCTTTTTGAACCCTATGTATCTCCTGAGAATGAGAACCTGCTGGATGACTTCAAGTTTGATGGCGTTGGCACCTATAAGGTAGGGTGCAGCGTGTTACTGGTAAACAAGGATCTCATCGGTGATATACAGATTCGCGGCTATGAGGATTTGCTCAACCCCGCGCTGAAGGGTAAAATTGCCGCCGCTGATGCCGCTGCTTCCTCCTCTAGTTTTGACCACCTGGTAAATATGCTGGTGGATTTCAGCCCCGAAGGGGAATATGAATCCGACGCAGCTTGGGAGTTTGTACAGCAGCTTCTCTACCAGATTGACGGTAAAATCCTCAACGGTTCTTCCGCGGTCCACAAGGGTGTTGTGGATGGAGAATACGTTGTAGGCGTTACCTACGAAGATCCCGCCGCCAGCTATGTAAAAAATGGCGCAAACAACGTGGAAGTGGTCTACATGGACGAAGGCGTTGTCTTCTTCGGTTCTGCGCTTAATATCATCAAGGGTGCAAAGAATATCGACAATGCAAAGCTTTTTGTAGACTATGTATACAGCGCAGAGGTACAGGACAAGCTTGGCTCTGAAGCTTGTCTGCGGCCTGTACGCGAAGGCGCTGTTGTGGGCGATCACATGAAGCCCCTTGCAGAGATAAACGTGAAAACCGTCAGCAACGCATGGGTTTCCGAGAATAAGGACAGGCTGACCGCAACGTGGATCGACTTGATGACCAACGTCGAATAAATATCTCATTTAGCGGGGAACTCCGCAAGGAGTTCCCCGCCCTTTTAATTTAATAGCTGGCGCTCGCATTATGCCAGGCCCACAACGATGCACAGCTTTGTGCACAGAACCAAAAGTACGTGTTGTTTCACGCGTGAATAAAGAGGTTTTGCTGATGAGCGTATCGATTCAATTTGAAAACGTTGTGAAAAAATATGGAAGCAATACTATCATCCCCGGTTTGTCATTGGATGTTAAGGACGGGGAATTTTTTACACTTCTAGGCCCTTCCGGCTGCGGAAAAACCACGCTGCTGCGCATGGTGGCCGGCTTTAATACCATTGAAGGTGGGCAAATCAGGTTTGGTGATACCATCATCAATGATATGCATCCAAGCCGCCGCAATATTGGCATGGTCTTTCAGAATTACGCAATCTTTCCCCATATGACAGTCAAGGCAAACGTTGCTTTTGGACTGAAAAATCGCAAGATCGCCCGGTCAGAGATTGAAAAGCGTGTCGATGAGATTTTGGAAATCGTGCGGATTTCGGATCTGAAAGACCGCTTGCCGCAAAACATGTCCGGGGGGCAGCAGCAGCGTGTTGCGCTAGCCCGCGCTATAGTTATTCATCCAGATGTTTTGTTGATGGATGAACCATTGTCAAACTTAGATGCCAAACTGCGTTTGGAAATGCGCAGTGCGATTCGCACGATTCAACACAGCGTTGGAATTACTACCATCTATGTCACCCACGACCAGGAGGAAGCCCTGGCCATTTCTGACCGTATCGGTGTGATGAATGGTGGCGTGTTGCAGCATGTGGGAACTCCCCGCTCTATATATCAACGTCCAGCCAACCTGTTTGTAGCAAATTTTATTGGGCGCAGCAATGAGATAGGCGCGGAATGCAAGGCAGAGGGAAGCGGCCATGAGCTGGTTTTTGGAAAGGAGTACCGTCTTCCAATGAGCAATTTGCTGCCAGGCAGTGAGGACTGCAGTCAGGTTCGAGTGTGCATCAGACCTGAAGAGTTTATAATTGCACGGGGGGGAGAGGGTCTCGACGGCATTGTGGAGGATAGCATTTTCCTTGGCCTGAATACCCACTTCTTTATCCGGCTTACAAGCGGGCAGCAGATTGAAACCATCGCCGAATCGGAAATTGACGGGCATATTCCTTCAGGAAGCAAGGTAAAGCTCCGCCTGAAAGCACATAAAATCAATGTGTTTTCGAAGGAGGGCAGCAAGAACCTGGTGAGAGGGGTGCAGAACGATGCTCAGCCGCCTCAGGAAGGTTGATGTTTGGACTTGGGTGACGCTTGGTTGTACCCTGTTTTTCGCACTGTTTTTTATTTATCCGATCCTACAAATTTTAATCAAGAGTGTTTATGACGCGGAAACGGGCTTTTCCCTGCAATACTTCACTAAGTTTTTTAACAAACCCTATTATACACGTGCATTGAAGAACAGCTTTTCCGTCACCATCAGCGTCACCTTGTCTACGGCGGTACTAGGGACTGTGATGGCCTATGTGATGCAGACGGTGCGCATTCGCTTCAAGCCATTGCTGGAAGTGTTGATCATTATTTCCATGCTGTCTCCTCCTTTTATTGGTGCATATTCCTGGGTGCTGCTGATGGGGCGCAGCGGGCCTATCACAGCCTTCCTGGGGGAAATTATCGGCTTGCCCTTTGATGGCATCTACGGGTTCCCTGGCATCATGTTGGTGTTTACCATGCAGCTATACGCATTGATTTATCTGTACGTGTCCGGCGCTTTGAAAAACCTGGACAATTCCCTCAATGAGGCAGCGGAGAGTTTGGGCTGTACAGGTATCAAACGGATCTTCAAGGTCGTGCTGCCTCTGATTTTGCCAACGTTGCTGGCTGGTTGCCTGCTTGTTTTTATGCGTGCCATGGCCGACTTTGGCACGCCCATGCTTATTGGAGAGGGCTATCGGGTGATGCCGGTATTGATCTTTAACGAATTCATAAGTGAGATGGGTGGCAGTGATGGGTTTGCAGCGGCATTAAGTGTCATCATGGTGGTAATTACAACTGTGCTTTTCCTGACACAAAAGTATATTTCTCGCCGGAAGTCCTTCTCCATGAGTGCAATGCAGCCCATAGAGGCAAAACCCCTGAAAGGGCCTAAAAACATTCTGGCACACGTCTTTGTCTACGTTGTGGTATTCATCTCTATTTTGCCGCAGCTCACTGTCGCCTATACCTCCTTCCGCAATGTATCCGGCAGAATTTTTGTGGGAGGCTTTTCCTTCCAAAGCTATGCCCAAGCTTTTGAAAAGCTGGGCAACTCCATTGGGAATACCTTTCTGTTTTCTTTTGCAGCTGTTGCCGTTTGCGTAGTACTGGGCGCGCTAATCTCGTATATCGCTGTGCGGCGACGTAATCCGGTGGTAGGCACATTGGATACGGTTACCATGATGCCATACATTATCCCAGGTTCCGTGATGGGTATCGCTCTGCTTATGGCATTTAACAAACAGCCGCTTCTTCTGATGGGAACACCTGTGATCATGATTATTGCCTTTGTGATTCGCAGGCTTCCCTATACGATTCGCTCCAGTGCCGGCATCCTCAGTCAGATCAGCCCCAGTGTGGAGGAAGCATCCATCAGTTTAGGCGCGTCCAGCATAAAAACCTTCCGCAAGGTGACAGCACCTATGATGATGTCCGGCATTGTATCTGGTGCGATTCTCAGTTGGATGACCATCATCAGTGAGCTTTCCGCATCGGTTCTACTGTATGTGAACACCACAAAAACATTGACTATCTCCATCTACTCGGAGATTATTCGTGGAAATTACGGCATAGCAGCAGCGCTGTCCATGATTTTGACCCTCACCACTGTCGTTGTGCTACTGGTTTTCTTCAAGGTATCGGGCAAGCGCGAGATCAGCATCTAACCACTATGTCGTTCCTCGTCTGTTGGCCTTGTGTCAGAGAATAGCGAACCTTGCTGCTTTTGCCCTTTTAAGGTATAGTTAAAAATTGAAGGTAACAAAGGAAAAGGTCGAAGCAGCATGAACGTTGCAAAACCCATCAAACGAGCAGGCTTCCGGGAAGGAATTCGCAATACCTTTTTGCGCTATGCGTTGTACCCCATTCTTGCCCTGGTAGCGCTGTGGGGTGGAGCGGTTTTGATGTACAGCTTTTTTGCTGCTCAAGGAGCCAATCGCATTGTTAATGAGCAGATGATGAATGTTCTTGCAAAGCAGTATACTGCATATGAAACCATGCTGCTTGAAGCAGAACGGGAACCTGAACTGATGGCCTCCCTTGTGGAAAACGCCAGCCTTGCACAAATCACACGGGCCAATGAGATACTCTACGCTTTTAACAACAGACAGACAATCCGCAGTATCTTTTATCTCTTTAATAGCAAGGGTGAGCTTATATCGTCCAACACGTGGGAGGAGAGAGAGGGCTTTACCATCGAGAAACGTTTTAGCCCATATGTGATAGAGCAGATCCGGCAAAAGCGCAAACGCCAGATATACCAGCTGACGGTACGGAGGCAGACGCCCGGGGAACGAAACACCGTGTTCACCATGTCGGCTTCCCTTTGGAGAGGGACGGAAATCGCGGGTTACCTGGTGTTTGATTTGCAGGAGAATGACTTCACCCAGTTCACCTCTTCTACAGACGTTAACTATACGGTGATTACCGATCGCTACCACAACGCGCTTGCCACCAACGATACCGGTATTCTTGGTGCAGTATCCAAGTTTTCTCCTCTGGTGCAGGGAGATGGACATGTGAACCTGGGAGGCAATCACATGTACCTAACCATCGGTCTGCGGGAGGGATGTCCATTTCAGGTCTTTACGCTTACTTCCCTTGCACTGCTAAATCAGATCTTTCTTTTTGGTCTTCTGTTTATTCCAGCAACCTCCTTGCTTCTCATCCTGTTGATGACACGCCTGGCCCGCAGGGTTGTTGAAAAAAATGCCACACATCTGGATGAACTGATACAATCTGTGGAAGCCATGCGTCAGGGAAATTATCAGTATCAATTCACATCGGGCAATGAACACACGGACGAGTTTGCGTATCTTTCAGAGCAGTACCAGTTCCTGTTCAGGCGCATCGGCCGTCTGGTGGAGGTCAACCGGGAACTGGCCAATGCCCGGCGTCTTACGGAAATCAGACAGTTGGAAGCGCAGTTCAATCCCCATTTTATCTTCAATGTCTTGGAGACTATCAAATACGAAATGCTTATCAACAAGGAGAGTGCCGCTGAAATCATCAATCTGCTGGCAAAACTGCTACGCTACTGCATCAGCCGCGAAGGGGACACCGTTACGTTGAGGCATGATTTGGAATACATCAAAACCTATCTGGCACTTCAAAAAGTTCGGTATGACGAGAACCTCACATATGAAATTTTTATTCC
>JAAYDR010000036.1 GCA_012729115.1 Clostridiales bacterium
ATTTTAAGTCTGTCATTTCTTTCTCCATTCCCCGAGAACTTCCCAGACTTAATTCTACTTCTTATTGCTTCCCAGTTTAAATTCCACCCCCTCTTCCACTGTGGATGTTACTCTGGGAATTAACCCTGACGACATTTCTTTTTGAAATCACCGCAAAACCCTTGTTTTTCCTGAATTGATGTGGTATACTCTATCCTGTCTGTGGATATCACTTGATTTGTTCAATGACTAAGCTATCGGTAGAAAGAAGGGTTTATCGAAAGAGTGGAAATTGCCTCCTTTTCCCAGCCGTGACGCCTGAACAAAAGCGGGCGTGCATCCCGGGCGCTGCCTGGGGCGCAACTTTTGCCGAAAGCAGAGTTTTGCGGAGCGGGAACGTGGGGCAATTGTGTGCCGCTCTTTTTGATTGCGATAGAACACTGACCCTCATGGAGAAACAATAAGGAGCGGACATGGCGAAAAAGAGCGGCGGAACCCAGCATTCTCAACCTTCCCAGCAGGCGGTGGAGCGCATCGCGGAGCCCCTGGCCCGGGAGTTGGGGCTGGAGATGGTAGAGGTCGTGTTTCAAAAGGAAAGCCGGGGCAAATGCCTCTGCCTGTATCTGGACAAGGAAGGCGGCCTGACCCTGGACGATTGCGAGCGGTACCACAAGCGGGTGCAGCCTCTTCTGGAAGACATCGACTATGATTTTCTGGAGGTATCCAGCCCCGGCGTGGACCGGCCCATCAAGACATTGCGGGATTTTGAGAAGAACCGGGGCAGAAGGGTGGAAGTGAAGCTTTTCGCGGCCGCGGATGGCAGCAAGCTCCATCAGGGATGTCTCCAGGCCATGGACGAGGAAAACGTCACCCTGCTTCTGGACGACGGCCAGGAGCGGACATTTTCCCGCAAGGCAGTCGCCGTATTGCGGCCTGTGGTGTCCCTGGAAGGGCTTGACGAGGAGGAACTGTAACCATTTGTCATGGCAAGAATATACAAGAAAGCGGGCGTCAACCATGAAGGCGACAAGGAAGAACCAGCAGGGCAATCAGCAACTGGAGATCATCGATGCGGTGCGCGCCCTAGCCCATGAGAAAGAAATCAGCGAGGATATGCTTTTCAGCGCCATTGAAGAAGCGCTGAAGGCTGCCTATAAAAAGAACGTATCCAGGGATGCCGCCGCTCCCACCAACCTGTCCGTCACCTTGAACCGGAATACCGGTGTGGCTCATGTGTTTGCCCGCAAGACCATCACCGAGGAAGTGGAGGACCCCTCCAACCAGATCACCTTGGAGGAAGCCCTGCAGATTCGCCCGGATTATCGTATGGGCGATATAGCGGAGATTGACGTGACGCCCAACGGCTTCCTGCGCACCGCGGCTCAGACCGCCAAGCAGGTGATTATCCAGCGCATCCGGGAGGCGGAGCAGGGCAAGATCTATGATGAATACTCCGAAAAGGAGAACGAGATTTTAACCGCCATCGTCCAGCGTGCCGAGCCCAAAGCAGTCTACGTGGAGTTGGGGCGTACCGAGGGCATCCTGGAGCAGAGCGAGTGGATGCCCGGCGAGGAATACCACATTGACGACCATATCAAGGTCTACGTGCTGGAGGTCAATCGCAGCGGCCGGGAGATGCTGCGGGGACCCCAGGTGCGGGTCAGCCGCGTTCACGTGGGGCTGGTCAAGCGTCTTTTTGAGATGGAAGTGCCGGAAATTGCGGCCGGGGTTGTGCAGATCAAATCCCTGGCCAGGGAGGCGGGCAGCCGCACCAAGATGGCCGTGTACTCCACCGATCCCATGATTGATCCTGTGGGCGCTTGCGTAGGTCCTCGGGGCAACCGGGTGGAGAAAGTGGTGGCGGAGCTCAAGAACGAGAAAATCGACATCATCAAGTGGTCCCCGGATCCCGCCGAGTTTATCGCCAATGCCTTAAACCCCGCCCACGTGCTCAGCGTTTTTGTAGCGGAGAATGAAAAGGCTTGCCGGGTGGTGGTGCCCGATAACCAGTTGAGTCTGGCCATCGGCAAGGAGGGGCAGAACGCCCGCCTGGCCGCCAAGCTAACCGGCTGGCGCATCGATATCAAGAGTCAGTCCCAGGCGATCCAGATGTTTGACATGGAAGCCGCCCTTCCCCAGGAAGAGGAAGCGTACCAGGAGTATTATGAAGAAAGCCTGCCCCAGGGCGGATACGAGAGCATTCCGTCCCCGGAGCTGTCGCAGGAGCCCATCGAGCTGCCCTACGACGAGGATGATACCCTGTAAGGAGGGGTGGGGATGGGATGGTAAAACCACGAAAGATTCCCATGCGCATGTGTGTGGGATGCCGGGAGATGAAGCCCAAAAAGGAACTCCTTCGGGTGGTTCGCTCGCCCCAGGGCGAGGTCTCCCTGGATCCCACGGGCAAGAAGGCGGGACGGGGGGCATACGTTTGCTACAGCCCTGATTGCCTGCACCGGGCTCTGAAACAAAGACAGCTGGACCGGGCCCTGGAAACCAAGCTGGAGGAGGCTGCCAACGAGCAGCTTACCGCTACGATGCAAAGGTTGCTGCAGACCAAGGAGGAAAGCCTGTGACCGAGGAAACCGCAAGCAAGGTGGCTGGCTTTTTGGGTCTTTGTACCCGGGCGGGACAGCTCATCTCCGGCCAGGAAGCGTGCGTGGGCGCGATCCGTGGTGGGCAGGCCAGCCTGGCCTTCCTGGATGAGGGGGCTTCGGAGAATACCCGAAAGCGACTGAAGGATGCCTGCCGGAGCCACAATGTTCCCTTGTACGGTATGCCCCCGGGCCGGATTGGCCGGGCGGTGGGCAAGGATGGCCGCATGGCGGTTTGCATCGCCAGCGGCAGCATGGCCCAGAGACTTGTGGAACTGCTTCAAGCCGAGATATCTATGAACCAGGAAAGTCCCGTTCTCCATCCAACGGAGAAATGACGGCCCCACGGAGGCCGATGAAGGTACAGCCTAAAAAATGCGGGGGTGCAAGGGGTACGATGACCAAAGTAAAACTCAAGGATGCCACCAAGGAGCTTCTCAGCGGAGCCGAGGAAGTGCTGGGCAAAACGCAGAGCCTGCGCAAGGATGCGGATGAACTGATGCAGATGGTGCGGAGACTGGAAAATCAGTTTGCCCGTGAGGAAGAACAGCGCAGGGCCGAGGAGAGGCAAGCAGAGGAAGCGCGCTTGGTGATGCAACACACCAAGGCCTTTACCATGCCTGACGTGGAGGAAGAGCGCGCTCCTGTGGAAGTAAAAGATGCGGCTTCCAAGGCAGAGCCTGTCTTGGATGCTGTGCCTGCGCCCAAGCAGGCCAAAGCTCCGGAAGCAGCCACCCCGCCCGCCAGGGAGGAGGAAGTATCAAAGGAGAAGGTGGAGGAGAAGGTACAGGCTGAGAAAGCCGAAAGCCCGAAGCCTGCCGCACCTGAGGCAGCCAAACCTGCCGTTTCCGCTGCCCCCGCCGCTTCCGCCGCTCCTGCCGTTGCTGACGCACCCGTTCCCCAGACGGTCAAGCCCGCAGCAACTGCAGTTCCTGCCGCTGCGGCGCATCAGCCGCCCCAGGGAGCAGCCGTACCGCGTACGGTGCCCGCCCCAAGGCCCGCAGGTCCCAGGCCGGCCGCACCCCTTGCCGGGCCCAGACCTGCCCAGCCCGTCTCCAGCCCCGCTCCCATGAAGCAGGCCTTTCAGGCGCGCCCTGCCCAAGGCGGGCCTGTTCGCCCCTTGAATCCCCAGGGCCCCTTCGGTCGCCCCGCCAATCCCCAAGGCCCTTATGGCCGCCCCGCCAACCCGCAGGCTGCCGGGCCATACGGCCGTCCCGCGAACCCGCAGGGTCCCTTTGGCCGTCCTGCCAATCCGCAGGCTGCAGGGCCATATGGCCGTCCAGCGAACCCGCAGGGTCCCTTTGGTCGTCCTGCCAATCCGCAGGCCGGCGGGCCCTTTGGCCGTCCGGCGGGCGGCGGGTTTGCCCCCGGTGGAGCCAGGCCTGCCGCTGGCCCGGGGCGCCCCATGGGCGGCGGGCTGGGAGGACGTCCTCCCATGGGCGGTCCCAGGGCCAAAGCCCCGGAGATTACCCCAGCCGCAGAAAAAGAGCGGGTCAGCAATTATGACCCCAACAAGAAAAACTACATCCGGCAACACGACCCGGAGCGGGTGGCGAAGAACCGCAAGCAACTGGCCAGGGAATCCTTCATGGCCGGCATGGATGACGACGTGGTGCGCGGTGGCCGCAAGGCACGGTCCAAGAAGCTCAGCGCCCAGCAGCTCATGGCACCCATTAAGATTGAGAAGGCCTACATGACAGCGGAAACCATCACCGTGAAAGATCTGACCGAGCGCATCGGCAAGCCGGCCGGAGATATTCTCAAGAAGCTTTTGCTGCTTGGGAGCATGGCCAACATCAACAGCGAGCTGGACTACGACACAGCGGCTTTGGTCTGCTCCGAGTTTGGAGTGGAGTTGGAGCTGAACATCGCCAAGACGGCCGAGGACGCGCTTACCGATACGGACTTTGAGGACACCGAGGAGGATCTGGTTCCCCGTCCGCCCGTTATTACCATCATGGGCCACGTGGACCACGGCAAGACCTCCCTGCTGGACTATATCCGCAAGGCGAAGGTCACTGCCAGCGAGGCGGGCGGCATCACCCAGCACATCGGCGCCTATACCGTCGATTTGGAAGGCCGCAAAATCACCTTCCTGGACACCCCTGGTCACGAGGCCTTCACGGCCATGCGGGCCCGTGGCGCGCAGGCCACGGATATCGCGGTACTGGTGGTGGCCGCGGACGACGGTGTGATGCCCCAGACGGTGGAAGCCATCAACCATGCCAAGGCTGCTGAAGTGCCCATCATCATTGCCATCAACAAAATGGATAAGGACACCGCCAACCCCGAGCGGGTGAAGCAGGACCTGACCACCTACAACCTTGTGTCTGAGGAATGGGGCGGAGATACCATCATGGTACCTGTCAGCGCCCATACCGGCGAAGGGGTGGACACCCTGCTGGAGATGATCCTTCTGGTGGCGGATATGCGCCAGCTTCGAGCCAACCCCAACCGTATGGCCAAGGGTGTCATCATTGAGGCCAAGCTGGACAAATCCAGGGGGCCTGTGGCAACCGTGCTGCTGCAAAACGGCACCCTTCATGTGGGAGACAACATTGTGGCCGGCATGGCCAGCGGTCGTGTCCGTGCCATGACCAACGACCGGGGAGAGCGGGTGGAGGAGGCCGGGCCTTCCATGCCCGTGGAGATCGCGGGCTTTACCGATGTACCCAGCGCAGGCGACGACATGATGGCCGTGGCCGACGACCATCTGGGCCGTCAGGTGGTCCAGGAGCGCAAGGACAAGGTCAAGGCTGCCCGGGTTGCCTCCTCCAAGGTATCTTTGGACAATCTGTTCAGCCACATCGACCAGGGCAAGATCGTCAATTTGAACCTCATCATCAAAGCGGATGTTCAGGGCAGCGTGGAAGCCGTCAAGCAGGCCCTGGAAAAACTCACCACCGACGAGGTGCGGGTGCGGGTGCTTCACAGCGGCGTTGGAGCCATCAACAAGGACGACGTCAACCTGGCCAATGCATTTGACGCGATCATCATCGGCTTCAACATCCGGCCTGACAACAGCGCCAAGGAAACCGCCGCCAGGGAAGAGGTGGACATCCGTCTCTACCGGGTCATCTATCAGGCCATCGAGGACATTCAGAAGGCCATGAAGGGCTTACTGGCACCTGAGTTTAAGGAAGTGCTCCTGGGCCACGCCGAGGTGCGCAATACCTTCCGCATCACAGGCGCGGGTACCGTGGCGGGCTGCTATGTCCAGGACGGCAAGCTCCAGCGCAACGCCCAGGTCCGGCTGCTCAGGGATAACGTGGTGGTCTTTGAGGGTAAACTGAATTCTCTCAAGCGCTTTAAGGACGATGCCAAGGATGTGGCGGCCGGCTACGAGTGTGGTGTCAGCTTTGACAACTTCAACGACATCAAAGAAGGCGACATCGTGGAATGCTTCGTGATGGAGGAGATCCAGCGGTAAGGCAGTCAGTCCTGCACATCCTCCGGGGCGCCCCTTCGAAAGGAAGAATAAAGTGAGCTATCAGCGGATTGACCGAATCAGCGAGCAGGTGCGCCGGGAAGTGGACCTGATTGTTCGGGAACAGGTTTCAGACCCCAGGGTGAAGGGTACCTTCAGTATAACCCGGGCCGAGGTGACCCGGGACCTGCGGTATGCAAAGATTTTCGTGAGTGTTTTGGAGAACGAGAACCGGGAGCCGATGATGAAGGCTCTCAAGAACGCTGCGGGTTTTGTGCGTCATGAGCTTGGGAAGCGGATGATCATCCGCTACGCTCCTGAAATCCTCTTTGAAGAGGACCATAACATTGAATATGGAATCCATATCTCCTCGATACTAAAGCAGGTGCAGCCGGAGGAAGAGACCAATGACGAGGGAGACCCCCAAGAACCCTGAACGATATCAAATGCAAGAGTTGCTGTCTGCCATACAAAAGGCGGACAGCATCTTGCTGTTCCCCCATGTATCCCCGGATGGTGACACTGTAGGCAGCACCCTGGCCTTGAAGATGGTGCTGGAGAGGATGCAAAAGAAGGTCATTTTGGTATTGGACGGCGTGGTGCCGCCCAACCTGTTTTTTCTTCCCGACCTGTACTGCTTCCGCACCCCCCAGGACGTGGGTACCCAACTGAACCTGAAGAACGCCAACGCTTTGGCCATTGCCGTGGACGTGGCCGATTTTGGACGGCTGGGCTCATCAGAGGCCCTGTTTCGCAGCATAGCCGTTACAGCCCAGATCGACCATCACGGCACAAACCCCGCTTTCGCGCAGATCAATCTGGTGGATGAACAGGCTCCTGCTACGGCCATTCTGGTGAGCCGATTGCAGCAGGAACTGGGCCTTCCCATTGAACAGGGGGAAGCAATCTGCCTGTATACCGGCCTGTCTACGGATACCGGGAACTTTGTTTTTGAGAACACCAATGCCGAAGCGTTTCAATTAATGGGCCGGCTGATGGAGGCGGGGCTTCCCCTGGCCAAGTATAGCCGGTTGCTGTTCAAGCGCAAGGATCGGGCATTTCTCAGGCTGTTGAGCAAGACGCTGCCTACCATGACATTTTTTTGCCATGGCGAGATTGCTGGGTTGCAGCTCAGCCTGCAAGATATGCGCTCTGCCCAGGCAACCGGTGAAAACACGGAGGGATTGGTGGATTATGCCATCGATGCCTCGGGCGTGAAGATGGCCTATTTTGCCAGGGAGACCGAGTCGGGAGAGGTAAAGGTGAGTCTGCGGGCGCTGTCTCCCTACCGGGTGGATCGGGTTGCAGCGCTCTTTGGGGGCGGAGGCCATCTCCTGGCTGCGGGCTGCACGCTGGCCCCGCCGCTGGACGAGGCCGTGGAGAGGCTGCGGGAGGCCCTGGTAAAAGCGCGGGAAGGGAGTTTGGAGGCGTGAGGGAGCTGGGCAGCAAGGCGCCTTTGTGTGGATTCCTGAATGTATTGAAGCCGCCGGGCATGTCCTCCGCAGGGGTCGTGGGCATGGTACGGCGCTTTTTGGGCGGCGCAAAAGTGGGCCATGGGGGGACGCTGGATCCGGAGGCCGCCGGCGTACTCCCTCTTATGGTGGGCAAAGCCACCCGGCTTTTTGACTACATGCAGGAGAAGGAAAAAGCCTATGTGGCCGAAGTGGCCTTTGGCATTGCCACCGATACCCAGGATGCCCAGGGAATGCCTGTCCTGCGGGGTGAAAACTGGCCGCAGGAGGACGCCCTGCGGGAAATTCTGCCCGGCTTTTTGGGGGATATCTGGCAGCATCCCCCCATGTTCAGCGCTTTGAAGCAGGAGGGGAAACGGCTGTATGAGCTGGCCAGGGAGGGGAAGTCGGCACAGGTTCCCGCCCGGCAGGTAAGCGTCCATGCCCTCCGGCTGGAGCGTATGACCCCGGGTCATGGGGCATTGCTTCATGTGCATTGTTCAAAAGGATTTTATGTGCGTACCCTGTGCCATGATCTTGGGGAACGCCTGGGATGCCCGGCCCATTTGCGGTTTCTGCTTAGGACCCGCTCGGGTGTGTTTACCCTGGATAACGCCCACACCCTGGAAACCCTGGAAGCGGCCGCCCAGGAAGGAAACCTGGCAAAATGCCTGTTGCCCATGGAGATTACCCTTGGGCATTTGCCCAAGGCAGAGGTCCCCAGGGGGCTTAGGCGGGCCTTTTTGAACGGCAGCCCTTTGCCCTGGGCCGCTTTGGAGAGCCTTCATGGCACCCCGGCGGAAGCCGGAGCGGCTGTCTGTCTTTTGATGGAGGGAAGGCTTGCGGCCATTTGCTGCCGGGAGCAGGACCATTTGAAGGTCATGACCTGGCTTTATGAATAATTACATGGGAGGAAAGCGCATGGGCATCGTCTGGGATGGACAAACTGGTAACGGCCGCAGCGTGATCGCCTTAGGTATGTTTGACGGGGTGCACATTGGGCACCAGGTATTGCTCAGAAGGGCAAAGGCCTTGGCCCGGCAGCAGGGGGTTCCTCTGGTGGTCAGCACATTCACCAATCACCCCATGGCGCTGATTCAGCCGGAACGTTGCCCCCCCATGCTCACAACGCCCGCAGAGCGAGCCCGCCGGATGCGGGCCCAGGGCATGGATGTGCTTCAGGAGCGGCCTTTTGACCGCTCTGTGATGGACACCCCGCCGGAGGAGTTTGTGGCGGATTTGTGCCGCCGGTATCACCCCCTGTTTATCGTCGTGGGGTTCAACCATACCTTTGGCCGCAAGGGGGAGGGGACACCTCTGCTGCTGACGGCTTTGGGGGAGGTGTTTGGATACAGGGCAGAGGTGGTGCCCAAGATCACTTTGGGGGGCAGAGAAGTCAGCTCCACCGTGATCAGGGAGCTGCTGGCAAGAGGGGATACGGACCTGGCACGGCAGATGCTGGGGCAACCCTATGAACGGTCGGTTCTTGTGGGAAACCGCCAGGGACAAGAGACTTTGCTGACCTACCTGGACGAAGGCAAGCAGGAGGTGCTGCCCGGGCAGTATCGGGGGCTGATTCAGGCGGGGGAAAGCGTGTGGCCTGCCGCCTTGCTTTGCGGAGATGGGGGCCAGATCCGGGCGCGGCTTGCCAGGCAGTTTACTCCCGGCAGCGAAGCGGTAATACGGTATCTTCACCGTTTCAAAAACGTTGGCCCATGAAAAAACCGGTTTACAAATGCGAGTGAGCATGGTACAATAATGCGCGTGTTTGTACACGGTCAGAACCGTATGCGCAGCTTGCCGAAGGCCAACGGCAGGCTATGGATGCGGCGATAAGCGGGACGCCCTCAGGTGTCACCATCACAAGGAGGCAATTATGCAAAAGGCTGAAATCATCAAGACCTATGCCCGCCACGAAGGCGATACCGGTTCCCCCGAGGTTCAGATTGCGCTGCTTACCGAGCGGATCAACCATCTCAACGAGCATCTGAAGATCAACAAGAAGGATCACCACAGCCGCCGGGGGCTGCTGCTCATGGTAGGTAAGCGCCGTGGATTGCTGGATTACCTGAAGAAAACCAACATCGAAAGCTACCGGACGCTGATCGCCCAGCTGGGTCTGAGAAAATAAGGTAACCAGGGCTCGAACCAACCGCGCAACGGTGGGGCAACCCGCCGGGCGCGGCTGTTTTGTGAAGAAGGGGCAAAAGCCCCGCGTTGCCGGAAGGCAGCGAGAGGAGTTGCCGCAGGCAACACGGCCTGTGGGCAGGAAGAGGAGTAGGAAATGGAATACAAGGTTTTCTCCACTGAGCTGGCGGGACGCCCGCTCTCCATCGAATTTGGCAAGTATGCCATGCAGGCGGCAGGTTCCGCCTTCGTGCGTTATGGCGACACCGTGGTGATCGTCAACGCGACCATGTCGGACAAGCCCCGGGAAGGGGTCGACTTCTTCCCCCTGAGCGTTGACTTTGAAGAAAAGCAATACTCCGTGGGTAAGATTCCGGGCGGCTTCATCAAGCGGGAGGGACGGCCCACCGAAAAGGCCACCCTGACCTGCCGGCTGATCGACCGGCCTCTGCGGCCTCTGTTCCCCAAGGGGATGCGCAATGATGTCCAGGTAGTGGCCACCGTGCTGTCCGTGGACAAGGACATTCCCCCGGAAGTGCCCGCCATGATCGGTTCTTCGGCGGCTCTTGCTGTCAGCGAGATCCCCTGGAACGGTCCCACGGGCACCGTGGTGGTAGGCATGGTGGACGGCCGTTATGTGCTCTGCCCCAATGAGGAGCAGAGGGCCAAGAGCGATCTACATCTGGTGGTCAGCGGCACGAAGGAAGCCGTGCTGATGGTGGAGGCCGGCGCAAAGGAAATTACCGAAGAGCAGATGCTGGGTGCAATCCTGTTCGCTCATGAGGAAATCAAAAAGCTGGTAGCCTTTATTGAGGAAATCCGGCAGTCCATCGGGAAGGAAAAGGTAGAGGTCCCCCTTGTGGTGACCGGCGAGGATATCAAGCAGGCGGTTCGTGAATATGCATTTGACAAATGCGTCCATTGCTTTGAAACTACCGACCGCCACGAACGCCATGCCCGGGAGGAAGCTGTCAAGGCCGATTGCATGGAGCACTTTGCCCAGCAGTTTGAAGGCCGCCTTGGCGAAGTCTCGGACGCGCTGTATGCCATCAACAAGGAAATCATGCGCAAGAAGATCCTGGACAGCGGCATCCGGGCCGATGGCCGGGGAGTTACGGATATCCGGCCCATCTGGTGCGAAGCCGGGCTGTTGCCCCGCACCCATGGCAGCGCCGTGTTCACCCGCGGCGAAACCCAGGTGCTCACTGTTACCACCCTCAGTTCCATGAGTGACGTGCAGATATTGGACGGCATCGGCACCGAGGACAGCAAGCGCTACATCCACCACTACAACATGCCCCCCTACGCTACCGGCGAGGCAGGCCGCATGAAGAGCCCCGGACGCCGTGAGGTGGGACACGGAGCCCTGGCGGAACGCGCCCTGGAGCCTGTCATCCCCGGCGAGGACGAGTTTCCCTATGCTCTGCGGCTGGTAAGTGAGGTCTTAAGCTCCAACGGCTCCAGTTCCATGGCTTCCGTGTGCGGCAGTACCCTGTCCCTGATGGACGCGGGTGTGCCCATCAAGGCCCCTGTGGCCGGCGTTGCCATGGGCCTCATCAAGGAAGCCGACAGCCAACGGGTGGCCATTCTTACGGATATCCAGGGTCTGGAGGATTTCCTGGGGGATATGGATTTCAAGGTGGCAGGAACCGTCAAGGGCATTACCGCCATTCAGATGGACATCAAGATCGCCGGCATTGACAAGCCCATTTTGGAAAAAGCGCTCAATCAGGCGCTGGCGGGCCGTCTTCACATCCTGCGGACCATGCTGGACACCCTGGCTCAGCCCAGGGAGCACCTGAGCAAATATGCGCCCAAGATCGTGCGCTTCACCATCAACCCGGAGAAGATCCGCGAGGTCATTGGACCGGGCGGAAAGATGATCAACAAGATCATCGCGGAAACCGGCGTGAAGATCGATATCGAGGACGATGGCCGTGTGTACATCGCCACCCCGGACGAAGCCGCCGCTTCCAAAGCCCGCCGTATCATCGAGGGCATTGCCAAGGATGTTGAGGTTGGTGATGTGTACCTGGGCAAGGTGGTGCGCATTATGAACTTTGGCGCCTTCATCGAACTGATCCCCGGCAAGGACGGCATGCTGCACATCAGCAAGATGGCCGACCATCGGGTGGAAAAGGTGGAGGACGTGATGAACATCGGGGACGAGATCCAGGTGAAGGTCAACGAGATCGACGCCCAGGGCCGCGTCAACCTGATTCGCAATGACATGGTCTATGCCGCTCCCTCTGCCGGCGAAGGCTTCCGTGGCAACGCTGCGGGCCGCAGCCGTCCTCCCCGCCGTGACGGACGGCCTGCAGGTGGAGGAGACCACCGCTAAAACCAAGCAGGCGGATGCCCTGCCGGCCGCCGCTTGCGAAGGCTTCGCGCCCGCAACCGGCGGTTTTTTACAGCCTGCGCATGGGTACGGCCAAAGCGGCGCAACCTACCGCAGGGAGATGATGCCTGTGGCCCGTATCGAAAGGGAAAAAGTGATGTTTGATCAAAAGACATTGCCAAACGGTCTCCGTTTGGTGGGAGAGAAACTGCCTTATGTGCGCAGCTGTACAGTAGGTGTCTGGGTCAAGGTAGGCTCCATGAATGAGAAGCCCGAGGAAAACGGCCTGTCCCATTTCATCGAGCACATGGTGTTCAAGGGCACGTCCAAGCGCAGCGCCAGGGACATCGCGGAGGAAATGGACGCGGTGGGCGGGCAGCTCAACGCTTTCACCAGCAAAGACTGCACCTGCTTTTACGCCAAGGTGATCGACGAGGATTTGCCGTTGGCGGTGGATATTTTGAGCGATCTGGCCCTGCATCCCGCTTTTGACGAGGGGGAGTTGCAAAAGGAACGGGGTGTTGTGCTGGAAGAGATCGCCATGGTGGAGGACACTCCCGAAGACCTGGTTCACGAGCTCCTCTCCGAGGCACAGTATTCCGGCTCCCTGCGCCTTCCCATCCTGGGTACCAGCCAGGGCCTTCGCGGCTACAGCCGGGAAGATGTGCTGCGTTACTGGCAGCGGCATTATGTCCCCCAGTCCATGGTTATCGCCATTGCCGGCAACTATGATTGGGAAGCTTTTGTGGAGCTGGTGGAAAAGTACTTTGACGGCTTTGAAGGCACCGAGGGGCATGGAGCCATGGAGCTCCCCGATCAGCCTCAGGCCATTCTCAGCAACCGCAAGGCTCGGGAGAAGGATACGGAGCAGCTCCATATCTGCATGGGTTATCCGGGCCTGGAGTTGGGCAGCGATGATCTGTACCCCCTGTCCGTATTCAACAACGTCCTGGGGGGCGGCATGAGCAGCCGGCTGTTCCAGCGCATTCGCGAAGAACTGGGCATGGCCTACAGCATCTATACGTACCCCAGCAGCTATCCCGGCTGCGGTGTGTTCAACGTATATGCGGGCACTACGCCGGAAAACGGTGAAACGGTCCTTGCGGAAATGCAGGCACAGATGGCACTGCTTCTCAAGGACGGTATGAACCTCAAGGAGTTTGTCAGCGCCAAGGCACAGCTGCGGGGCGGCTTTGTGCTGGGGCTGGAGAGCTCCAGCGGGCGGATGCAGAGCATTGGCCGCAGCCTGTTGCTGCTCAATCGCCTCAACGACCCGGATGAGCAACTGGAAAAGATCGACCGGGTCACCATGGAGGATGTGCTGCGCTTGGGGTCTTTGGTGCTCAGCGCCAAACCCAGCGCAGCCATCGTGGGAAAGAACGCCCAGCGTTTTGTACAGATGATCGGAGGATGACCATGGATAAGCTGGAGCAAATCTTTGCCTTGCAGCAGGGCTTTCAGGATAAGCTTAAAAAAGAGCGTCACCTGGAGCACATTCCGCCCGAGGAATGGATCCAGAAGCAGACCCTTGCCATGCTCTCGGAACTGGCCGAGCTGCTGGAGGAGGTTAACTTCAAGTGGTGGAAG
>JAAYDR010000037.1 GCA_012729115.1 Clostridiales bacterium
TCCATCACGATTCCCTGCACGGAATCATCCAACTTTGCCCGGGCTTCCTGTACTGATCCAGCCTCGATTACCCGATATCCTTCCCTGGTGAATAATTCCATCAATCCGCTCCGCAGAACGGAGTCGTCTTCCACCAAAAGCAAAACAGCCATTTTGAACCTCCTTAGCGGTTTGATATTTCACGGGACTCAGAATCATAATTGGCTGCAATTCGTTGTGCTTCTACTGCTATTGCGGTATAAGCGACAATGATGATTAGAGCCAATAGAGATGGATTCCAAAGAAGGGCGTCAGCCCTTCTTGGCCGGAAGAATCCAAAGAGATCGGCTGCTTCGTGGCAGGTTATCCAACGGGGACGGCGTCCCCTTGGCATACGACTTTGCTCGCAAAGTCTAGTCATTATACCTTTGTGAAGGGGCTGGCAGTGGACGGCTTGTTTTGCCCACAAGGATGGGGCAAAAGAAGCCTGGCGTGGGCTGAAATTGCGGAGCGATTACAGCGGAAAGCAGCAGCCTGGGCAAGCACCGAGCAAAGGGATACTTTCCCACTGCGTATCTCTGCCCCCAATAATCAGAAAGACCTGCACCGCATCAGAGCGTGGTATCACAATGATATCAAATGTTGGTATCATTGTGATACCACCTCAGGAGAATGCGACAGCTTCACTGCATGGTATCGGCTGTCAGCATCTTCTGTTCTGCCAGATCGGACGGTTTTGTGAAGAGCGGAATCAGATCGGACCGCAAAGCACTCAATTGATCGTCCGTCATCTCTGTCTCCTGTAAATAGTGGATAATCCCATCCACCATCATCTCCGGCGTAATCCCCTGCAGCTTCATTGGCTGATTCATCTGCTTTTGCAAATGACCGGTGATCTTCCGCATGATTTCTGATGTAAGCTTTTGCGTCTCCGCAAGATAACTGTCTGCGCCTTTTCGGAATTCTGTGACAATCTGCCGCATGGCGTCTTCGACTCCAGCCATATTTGCTTCATGCCGAATCATCGCCAAAGCACGGATATCAGCCAGTGCATTTTTCGCTGCTTGTCTGTCCTCCGGGTGATCCTGAACGTGATCGACATATAGCGTCTTGGCTGCGGAAAACATCTCGTTCATGTATTGGTATCCCGTATCGAGCACCCCTCTTTGCACAGCAGCAAGCTGGAAAATCAGCCTGTTAAAAGCAGGAAGCTCGATCAGCTGACTGACAACAGTTGGGTCAACCTTTCGTTGCAGCAGCTTCTCAGCCGCCTTCACAGACAGCCCCAGCTTCTCAATGTCGAAGTTCGTAGTGAAGGGAACGTCAGTCAGGCACAGCAGAAAGTCTGTGGTCACATCAAACACTTTTGCTATTGCGACGATATTTTCTGTAGAAAGCTTGTCAGTCTGTCCGCTCAAATAGCGGCTAAAGGCGCTCTCAGATATCCCGATCTTTTCAGCCAGCTGCGCCTGGCTCATTTCTCTTTCCTTAAGAAGATCCTTGATCCTCTCTCGGCAGTCAGCAGGAAGATACTCGTGAATCAACGTAGTTAACTGCCTCCTCTTTCAATGTCCTTTCTGCACAATATACTTTACCGCCAGTCTTGCATTTTTGCAAGGCTTTTTTCTTTTCTCCTTCTGAAATTGCAAGTCCGCCCAATTTCCGGGGTTGAGCGCCTTTCCATCGTAAGATCACAGTGAAGGCCGGCCTCAAACGTACCTTGACAACTGAAGCCGACCTCCTTGCCCAAGATACACCGCCACGACCTTCCGGAATTACGGACCCAATGACACGAAGCACCTTACCGCCGGAAGTGAGCGCCCCACAGGGGACTGGGTGTGAGCCAAACAAGGTTTCTACCCGGGAAACGGACAAGGAGGAAAGCAAAACTGAACTCAAATCAAATTCCGATCAGGATACACTCTTTCGAGTGAACCTTCCTGGCCAGGAGATACGGAGAGAGGTGCCCTCCGTGTCTAATGTCTACGCTCATTCCAAAGCAGGCTGCAAATTGTGGCATGCTTATTTTATTACGCCGCAGAAGGCGGCAGAAAGAGGTACACATGACTGAAATGAAAAGAAAACCCATCCTCATTCCGATTGATCATGGCTATGGGAACGTGAAAACATCCAACTTCATTTTTCCCGCCGGTATCACGGAATACAAGGATGAACCTGCTATGGCAGCGGATACCCTGTGCTGGGCAGGCCGCTGGTATGCCATTGGAGACACGCACAAGGAATTCATCGCCGACAAAACGGCGGATGAGGATTATCTGAAGCTGACCATGGCAGCCATTGCAAAGGAGCTGAACAGGCGCGGACTGACGGAAGCGCCGGTCTGGCTGGCTGTCGGTCTTCCCCTGACCTGGGTGGGACAGCAGAAGGACAGCTTCGTCCGGTATCTGACGCAGGTGCGGAATCTGGAATTCCGCTTCAATGGAAGAGACTACGCCGTGGAGGTTGTCGGCGTGGAGATGTACGCCCAGGGCTTTGCCGCTGTGGCGGATCGCCTGAAGGAGTTCTCCGGGGTGAACATGCTCTGCGATATCGGCAACGGAACCATGAACATCATGTACATCAACAATGGACGTCCCATCAGCGGGCAGTGCTACACGGAGAAGTTCGGCACCCATCAGTGTATGCTGAAAGCCCGGGAAGAGCTGATGCGCTCCCTGCATCTGAAGGTGGATGACAGCATCATCGAGCAGGTGCTTCGCACGGGCGTATGCGATGTGGATGAAAGCGTAGTCAACATCATCCGTGACACCGCCACTGACTATGTGGCCGGGATTATGCGCAGCCTGCGGGAGCACGAATACAATCCCATGCTGATGAAGCTCTGGTTCATGGGCGGCGGTGCCTGCCTGATCCAGCACTTCGGCCAGGTCGATCCCCAGCGGGTGATCATTCTGGACGATATCAAGGCAACAGCCAAAGGATATCAGCGGCTGGCGGCAAAGGCGCTCCGCAAGCGGGGTGTTGACTTTGAAGAATGAGCACCAATTCAATTTCACTGTTCGGCTGAACCTGAATAATCCTTGTCATCGTCTGGCCTTGGAAAAACTACGGAGCAGCCCTGGCTCCTATACAGCCTCCATCGTGGAAGCGCTGACAAAGGAAGCTGACTGCTCCGTCAGTTTTCCGGATGCCGATGCGCTGAAAGCTATCA